>NZ_LNHZ01000057.1:0-191366 GCF_001463265.1 Citrobacter sp. 50677481 | reverse complement strand
ATTGGTCGCAGGTTCGAATCCTGCACGACCCACCAATGTAAAAAGGCGCCCTAAAGGCGCCTTTTTGCTATATGCAAAATTAATGATTCGAACCTGCCGCAGGTTCGGGTCGAACGTAGTGAGACAACGGAGCCGCTTGCGGCGACGGCCCGAAGGGCGAGGCGAAGCCGAGTCATCCTGCACGACCCACCAATGTAAAAAGGCGCCCTAAAGGCGCCTTTTTGCTATATGCAGAATTTAATACTCGCCGTTTTGTAGGCTGGATAAGAGCATGCCATCATCCGGTAAAATGCCGCTACGCCGTTAACGACTCAATCATCCGCTCCAGTGCGGGCGTTGTTTGCTGCTTCTCATAAACCACATACAGGTCCGCCGGTATCCGCTCTTCCAGAGGTCGAAACGCCACCCCTGGCCAGTTCATCTGCGCGTATCCATCCGCCATCAGCGTGATCCCCATCCCCATGCTTATCATCGCCAACACCGTCTGCGGCTCCACCACTTCACGGATGATCATCGGGGAGAAACCCGCCTGCTGGCATACGCGCTGGAGAAATGCCCAATCGGAATGTACCGACGGAAGGGTGACGAAGTATTCATTCCGCAACGCGGCGAGGGGGATTGACTCACGAGAGGCCAACGTATGATCCTCAGGGACGGCGACCAGAAATGAAGACTCATGCAGACGCAGGCTGGTAAATCCGGAGGGAGGCTCGATCGCCATTCGCCAGATCCCGGCATCCAGTTCCCGACGCTCTAACAGCGCCATTTGCATACCCGGTGATTTTTCGCGAAAGAGTACTTCTACGTTGGGGTTTTCTTTTAGAAAACTGCGCATCGCCGGACGCATCCTCCCCCACATTGCGGTCCCGACCACGCCAAGTTCGATTCGCCCCGCCTCACCCCGCCCGATCTGTTCAACTCGCGCCATTGCCTGATTGGCACTCGCCAACAGCCGCCGGGACTCCTCCATCAGGATTTTACCCGCATGCGTTAGCGCCACGCTGCGCGAATGACGCACAAACAGCAACGTCCCCAGCTGCTGCTCGAGCTCTTTGATATGAATACTCAACGGAGGCTGCGACATGTTCAGACGCGCTGCCGCCCGGCCAAAATGCAGTTCTTCCGCAACCGCAAGAAAATACCGCAGTAGCTTGAGATCGATGCGATGCGCGCGTTCCATGATAAGTGCGTTCCAGTTTAGAGGGAGACATCGCAACGTTACCACATTGCCGCTCATAAGATAAAACGGCGGGTAGATGACCCGCCGCGAGAGAGATTAATGTGCCAGCGACCTGGCCATTAACTTTTCTGGCTCATGCTTATACTTAAAGAACAGCGCGAATATCACCGCCAGCACCAGAGCGTACGCCGCAAAGACTAACCAGATAGTTTGCCAGTCCTTCACGCCGTCAACCGAAAAATAATCTACCGCCAGGCCGCTCAGTATCGAGCCAACCCATGCGCCGACGCCATTGACCATGGTCATAAACAGCCCCTGGGCGCTGGCGCGAATTCGCGCGTCCACTTCCTGCTCCACAAAAACAGAACCTGAAATGTTAAAGAAGTCAAAGGCGCAGCCGTAGACAATCATCGACATCAGCAGCATGACAAAGCCAAACGGCGATGGGTCGCCAAAAGCAAAGAAGCCAAAGCGCAGCGTCCATGCCAGCATGCTCATCAGCATGACCGTTTTAATACCAAATCGCTTCAGGAAGAACGGGATCGTCAGAATAAAGCCCACTTCCGCCATCTGGGAAACCGAAAGCAATATTGAGGGATATTTCACCACAAAACTGTCGGCAAATTCCGGGTTGCGGGCAAAGTCATGCAGGAACGGGTTACCGAATACGTTGGTAATTTGCAGCACTGCACCCAGCATCATCGCGAAGAGAAAGAAGATCGCCATACGCGGTTTTTTGAATAGCACAAAAGCATCCAGCCCCAGCTTACTGACTAAAGATGCGGTCGCTTTCTTCTCCGCAATCGGGATCTTCGGCAGCGTAAAAGCATACATCGTTAGCAGCAGCGATGCGCCAGAAGCGATATACAACTGCGCGCTGCTAAGTTCCAGCCCCATCAGACTGACGGCCCACATCGCGACGATAAAACCAATCGTGCCGAAAACGCGAACTGGCGGGAATGCCGTCGCCGGATCCTGCCCCGCCTGCGCCAGGCAGGAATAAGAAATGCTGTTAGAGAGCGCAATTGTCGGCATGTAGGCCATCGCATTGACCAGCATTACCCAGAACATGGTGTCCGAATCAGTGACGGTCGTTGCGTACAGCAACACGCCAGCGCAAACCAGATGACACAGCATGTACGCACGTTCTGCGCGTAGCCATTTGTCCGCGATGATCCCCATAATCCCCGGCATAATAATCGCCGCCAGCCCTTTTGAGCTGTAGATCATCCCCACGTTGGCTCCGGTAAAATGTAAGGTGTTAATCATGTAAGAGCCCAGAGTCACCAACCAGCTTCCCCAGATAAAATATTGCAAAAAAGACATGATTTTTAAGCGTGTCGCAATACGCATTCTTTTCCTTCCTTGCCGTAGAGTACGACCCCGTAAGCCGGGGTCTTATTGTTATGTGCCTCAGGCCAGTTTGCGCAGGAAACCGCAAATGAGGTTGATAAAGTTTTGCCGGGAAAGTTCTGCTGCCGCGAGCGTTTGCGCATGGGAGAGCGTCACATCACCCAACCCTTCCGCCAGGTTAGTTATTGCAGAAACGGCAACCACCTTCAGTCCACAATGGCGGGCGGTAATCACCTCAGGTACCACCGACATCCCCACCACATCACCGCCAATCATTTGCATCATGCGAATCTCTGCGGCTGTTTCAAAGTTCGGTCCAGGATAAGAAACAAATACCCCTTCATTGAGGGTAAAGCCCTCTTCCGCCGCCACCGTCTGAAGAACCGAGCGATAATCGGCGTCATAAGCATTGGCCAGCGAGAAGAAACGCTCGCCAAAACGTTCGTCATTCAGCCCCACCATCGGCGTACCCGGCATGGTATTAATATGGTCGCTGAGCGCCACCAGGCTTCCTGGTCCCACTTCCGGGCGCAGCGATCCGGCAGCGTTAGTACAGAACAATAACTCGCAGCCCAGCAGCCTGAGGGTACGGATTGCGTCCGTCATAATGGTCATCCCCCGTCCTTCATAGAAGTGCCCGCGCCCTTTCATACAGGCAACCGGCACACCTGCCAGATAGCCGAGAACCAGTTCACCGGCATGACCATGAACCGTGCTTACCGGGAACCCCGGCAGCTTCTCGTACGAAATCGCCACGGCGTCTTCGATCTTTTCAGCAAGCGCGCCTAAACCAGAACCGAGAATAAAGGCCACGCGCGGCGTAAAGCCAGGTGAGTAACCGCGAATGATATCAACGCAATACCACGGATTCTGTGACAGGTCGGAATGAGTCATGGGATGTCCTTAAAAGCTACATATCGAATGAATTGTGTTCAGCACCCTCTTTTTATAGCGAGAGAGCATTGCAACTTTCCAATACACTTTCTCATGACGATCGATATGGAAATGATATCGATCGCCATAGGGCAATTAAGATCGCCTCGCTATCGATTAGTAATAATTATGTATTGGATTTCTCACCCATCACATAAATACCATACCTGTTGCTGACAAGAGCAAAATAATAAAACAATTATTCGAAAACAATCTATTTCCGGATACTGGAATATACCCTATGAATAAAAATATTATTATCTTAAGTTTTACCGCCGCGTTAACGTTACCGCAATCTGCCCACGCGGAGTTTACAGGGGGATTTGCCGATATCGGTCTTCACTACCTGGACTGGACGTCTGATACCACACACCGAACCAGCAGCAAATCCCACAAAGACGACTTTGGTTATCTGGAACTTGAAGGTGGCGCTAATTTTAGCTGGGGTGAAATATACGCTTTCTTCGACTGGGAAAATTTTTATCGCTCACGGAATGAAAAACCGGGGAGTGAACAGCGCTATACGTTTAAAAACACCAATCGTATTTATCTTCGCGATACCGGATTAAATCTTTATTTGCATGCATACGGGACCTACGGTTCCCCCAATCATATTCATTTCCATGATGACATGTTTTTGTATGGTCTGGGATATAACTTTACCGGCACGGGTTATTGGTTAAAGCCATTTATTGCAAAACGCTATACCGACCAGACATATTATAGCGGTGACAATGGTTACGTAATGGGATGGGTTGCCGGATACAGTTTTACTCTCGGAAGCGAGAAATTCACCCTCACCAACTGGAACGAATACGAGTTTGATCGCGACCCCGCCTATGCCGCCGGAAACGGAGGCAAAGATGGCATGAATGGCGCCGTGGCGGTATGGTGGAACGCAACCCCGCACCTGACGGCAGGCATTCAGTACCGCTACGCTGATAATAAGCTGGGAGAGTCGTTCCTTCAGGATGGGGTTATCTACTCGGCGAAATTTAACTTCTGACTGCAGGGCTGCCAAAGGCTGGCATTGCTGAAGTTTTGCGCTCCTGTGTCGATATCTTGATGGTCCGTCATTTCGGAACAGGTGCGCGCTATGAAGACCCGTAATATATCCATCCCTTCCTTGCAAAACTGCGGCGGCGGGGCAAAAACCACCGCTGGCAACCAGCAGACAAACGTATATATCTGATTGAACGCCCACGCAGGCACAACGCACCTTTCACCCGGCAGGGAAAAGTACTATGCCCTTACTCGCTAACGCTTCTTTCCTGGGCATCAGCGACATGCGGTGTATACTCTATCGATTCCATTAATATGCAGACGCAGTACGCCTTTGTTATTTCTGTAGTCGATACACACACTGTCAGTACTGAATCCCTGGAGTCGTTATGACGCTTTTTCGTATTCTTGATCCGTTTACGCTGACACTGATCGCCGTTGTTTTGCTGGCGTCGTTTTTTCCCGCAGAAGGGGCTTTTGTCCCTGTCGTCGAAGGCGTGACGACCGCCGCCATTGCGCTGTTGTTCTTTATGCATGGCGCGAAGCTCTCGCGCGAAGCCATTATCGCGGGCGGAAGCCACTGGCGCTTACACCTGTGGGTGATGTGCAGCACCTTTATCCTGTTCCCTGTGCTCGGCGTACTGTTTGCCTGGTGGGCGCCCGTCAACGTCGATCCGATGCTCTACACCGGTTTCCTGTATCTCTGCATTCTGCCTGCCACCGTCCAGTCGGCTATCGCCTTTACTTCGCTGGCCGGCGGCAACGTGGCGGCGGCGGTCTGCTCCGCATCGGCGTCAAGCCTGTTGGGGATTTTCCTTTCGCCACTGCTGGTCGGCCTGGTGATGAACATGCACGGCGCGGAAGGCAGTCTGGAGCAGGTCGGTAAAATCATGCTGCAACTGCTGCTGCCCTTTGTCCTTGGTCATCTTTCCCGACCATGGATCGGTAAATGGGTGGCGAAAAATAAGAAATGGATTGCGAAAACCGACCAGACATCCATCCTGCTGGTCGTTTACTCTGCCTTCAGCGAAGCGGTGGTTAACGGTATCTGGCACAAGGTAGGCTGGGGGTCGCTGCTGTTTATCGTCGTTGTCAGTATTGTGCTATTAACTGTCGTGATTGCGGTAAACGTTTTTGTCGCCCGCAAATGCGGCTTCAATAAAGCGGATGAAATCACCATCGTATTCTGCGGCTCAAAAAAGAGCCTCGCCAACGGTATCCCCATGGCCAACATTCTGTTTCCAACGTCGGTGATCGGCATGATGGTATTACCGCTGATGATCTTCCACCAGATTCAACTGATGGTCTGTGCGGTAATGGCACGCCGCTACAAGCAGCAGACCGAAAAAATGCAGGCGCAGCAGGAGAGCCGCGCCGCGAAAGTTTAAAGCGGCCGTTTCAGGGGCTGAACCAGCTGCGTCAGCCCCTCGGTTTTAATGAGCAGCGCAATTTGCATCAGTTCGCCCAGTTTACCCGGCGGAAATTCATCCTTGCGGGCAAACCACAGTAAATACTCCTCCGGCACATCAATCAACCGGCGCCCTTTATATTTCCCGAACGGCATCACCGTGTTGGCGATCTCAATGAGCTGCTCTTTTTCCATCTCAGGCACCCAGCAGGCGGAGCATTTCCGCTTCGTCAATGACCTCGATGCCCAGCTCCTGGGCTTTCGCCAGCTTCGATCCTGCCGCTTCACCGGCAATCACCAGATCGGTTTTTTTCGACACACTGCCCGCCACTTTCGCCCCAAGAGCCACCAGACGCGCTTTGGCGTCATCACGGGACATCTGGCTCAGGCTGCCGGTCAGAACCACCGTTTTACCGGCGAAGGGGCTGTCGATTTCTGCGGGATTGATTGCAACCGGCGCAGGCCAGCGCACGCCTTCCGCCAGTAGTTGGCCAATAACCTCGCGGTTGCTCTCTTCCGCAAAGAAATTGAACACATGGGTCGCCACCACAATTCCCACGTCAGGCACTTTCTGCAACTCGTCTATCGACGCCGCTTCTAAGGCGTCAAGCGTACCGAAGTACGCGGCTAATCCCGCGGCGGTCGCTTCACCGACTTCGCGAATACCCAGCGCATAAAGAAAACGCGCGAACGTTGTCTCCTTCGCCTTTTCCAGCGCGGCCACCACGTTTTGCGCCGACTTCGGCCCCATGCGGTCCAGCCCGGTCAGTTTTCCTGCCGTCAGCCGGAACAGATCCGCAGGCGTATGCACATACTCTTTCTCAACCAACTGGTCGATAATTTTGTCGCCCATTCCGTCAACGTCCATCGCCCGACGGGAAACGAAATGCTTCAGCGACTCTTTCCGCTGCGCGCCGCAGATTAAGCCGCCGGTACAGCGGGCAACGGCTTCGCCTTCCACGCGCTCGACGTCAGAACCGCAAACCGGGCACTGGGCCGGAAATTCAACCGGACGCGTATCATCCGGACGGTCGGAGAGCACCACATTGACGACCTGCGGGATCACGTCGCCCGCCCGGCGAATAACCACTTTGTCGCCAATCCGCAGCCCAAGACGGGCGATTTCATCGGCATTGTGCAGCGTGGCGTTACTGACCAACACGCCAGCCACCTGTACGGGCTCCAGCCGCGCGACAGGCGTGATGGCGCCCGTACGCCCCACCTGAAATTCCACGTCGCGGACAAAGGTCATCTGTTCCTGGGCCGGGAATTTAAACGCCACTGCCCAGCGCGGCGCGCGGGCAACGTAGCCAAGCTGTTCCTGCAGCGCCAGTGAGTTCACTTTGATCACCACGCCGTCAATATCGAAGCCCAGCGTTGGGCGATCTTCTTCCACCTGGCGGTAGAACGCCAGAACCGCTTCCGGAGAATCGCACAGCGTAACGCGATTACTCACCGGCAATCCCCACGCCTTAAACTGCATCAGTCGGCCCAGGTGGGTATCGGGCAATTCGCCCCCTTCCAGGATACCAACGCCGTAACAGAAGAAAGTCAGCGGTCGCTTCGCTGTAATACGCGGGTCAAGCTGGCGTAGCGAACCCGCGGCCGCATTACGCGGGTTCGCGAAGACTTTGCTCCCGGTACGACGCGCCTCTTCGTTGATTTTTTCAAAACCGGCCTGGGGCAGAAAGACTTCTCCGCGCACTTCCAGACGCTCAGGAATGTTATCGCCATGCAGACGTAGCGGGATGGCGCGGATGGTGCGCACGTTGGTGGTAATGTCTTCCCCGGTGGTTCCGTCGCCACGGGTTGCGGCTCTGACCAATATGCCGTTTTCATACAGAATGCTGACCGCCAGACCATCGAGCTTTAGCTCGCAGCACCAGGTGAGTTTATCGGTGCTTTTTAGGCGATCCTGAACGCGTTTGTTAAACGCCAGGAAGCTCTCTTCGTCAAACACGTTGTCCAGCGACAGCATCGGTACTTCATGACGAATCTGGCTGAACGAGGCCAACGGCGCCGCCCCAACCCGCTGGGTAGGCGAGTCCGGGGTGATCAACTCCGGGTGCCGGGCTTCCAGCTCGCGCAGCTCGCGCATCAGACGATCGTACTCCGCGTCGGGCACTTCCGGCGCATCCATCACATGGTAAAGATACTCATGATGGCGAAGCGTGGTTCGCAGTTCTGTCAGTTGTTGTTCGATTGATTCCATATCGCACCATCAATGATAAAAAACCCCCGACAGGCGGGGGTTCAGAAAAGTATGTGTCGTGCCTTTAGTGTATCAGGCGTTAGCGTCTTTCACTTCGCGGATGCGGTCCTGATACTCACGCAGTTTTTGCGGCGTCATCATCCGGCGCTGGTCGTCCAGCACTACGCCACCCACTTCATCAGCGATATGCTGCGCAGACTGAAGCATCAGCTTAAAGTTTTGCAGTTCGTCGCCATAAGACGGCACCTGCATGAAAATGGTCACGCCAGGCGTGGTGAAGTCGGTCATTTCCGGGTCAAAGGTTCCCGGATTAACCATATTCGCCAGGCTGAACAACGCCGGACCACTGCCGTCGGGACTCAGGTGGCGGTGGAAGATATTCATGTCGCCGAATTTGAAGCCCGCTTGCTGGATACTGTTGAGCAGGACGTCGCCATTCAGTTCGCTACCGTGATGAGCGGCAACGTTCATGATGATTACCGCTTCTTTACGCTGCGGTTTTTCTGGCGCAGGGGCCGGCGTTTCTTCTACCACCGGTTCTGGTTGCGGCTCTGCTACTGGCTCAGCCGGCTGGAATGCTTGCGAAGCCGCCTGCGGCGCTGGCGAAGCGGGCTGCTGAACAGGCTGTACCTGAGGCGCGGCAGTTTGCTGCGCCTCAGGCGCAGGTTGTTGCGGCGCGGCCTGCGGCTGAATGGGTTGCTGCGGGGCAGGCTGCGGCTGAACCGGCTGTACCGGACGCGGAGCGTGCTGCGGCGGCACCGTCGCGTCAGGCGGCGGCGCGACCGGCTGACGCGGCTGCGCAGACGCATAAGGCGGCTGGTACTGGTGTTGCGGCGACTGGCGAGGGGCTTCATGCTCCTGCGGGCTGCCGGGGGCATGATTCACGCGGTGAACACGAACTTCACCCACGCCTTCGTCAGCGTCGATATCGTCGTCAAACGGCTCATCGTCGCGTTTTGATTTCATGCGTTTCAGTGGACGATCGCGGAACATAGAAGATCGTTCTTTACGGCTGGTCCAGAAACCATGTACCAGTAAAGCGATTATGGCGATCGCGCCAACAATGATTAATATCAGACGCAAATCCTGCATCATTATATTCTCTGTTGTTCTAACACCTTGCCACCACGGCAAACATTTACTCACTAAGAGTATTTGCCGATTACGTCAAGTGCAAGTGTACTCTTAGCTTTCCCGGCATAAAGATGAAGGAAATCGTGCTTTTTGCTGTTTTTTCGAACATTTCCGAACTGTCCTGAGCGCAATTACCCGGTAAGATACCCGGGTTCACTTAGGACTAATACTAAAAGGAGTCTGTCCTGACTATGGTGTCATCATCCGTCACCGCACCACGCAGCGGTGTGTACTACTTCGCTCAGGGGTGGAAGCTGGTCTCGCAACCCGGGATCCGCCGTTTTGTTATTTTGCCCCTGCTGGTCAATATCGTGCTGATGGGCAGCGCCTTCTGGTGGCTGTTTACCCAACTGGATGCCTGGATCCCGTCGTTAATGCGGCATGTCCCGGACTGGCTGCAGTGGCTGAGTTATCTGCTCTGGCCGATCGCCGTGATCTCGGTGGTGTTGGTCTTTGGCTATTTCTTTTCGACGGTCGCCAACTGGATTGCCGCACCGTTTAACGGTCTGTTGGCGGAACAGTTAGAAGCGCGTCTGACCGGGGCCACGCCGCCAGATACTGGCGTGCTGGGCATCATGAAAGATCTGCCGCGCATCATGAAACGCGAATGGCAAAAATTCGCCTGGTATTTACCGCGCGCCATCGTCCTGCTGATCCTCTATTTCATTCCCGGTATTGGTCAAACTGTCGCCCCGGTGCTCTGGTTCTTGTTCAGTGCCTGGATGCTGGCGATCCAGTATTGCGATTATCCTTTCGATAACCATAAAGTGCCGTTTAAAGAGATGCGTTCTGCCCTGCGCGCGCGCAAGGTCACCAATATGCAGTTTGGCGCGCTCACCAGCCTGTTTACCCTTATCCCGGTGCTGAATCTTTTTATCATGCCGGTTGCAGTGTGCGGCGCAACGGCGATGTGGGTCGATTGCTATCGCGCGAAGCATGCCTTGTGGAAATAATGTAAAGATGAGACGCCAGCCGCTGGTATATGCCGTTTCTTATTCCATACTGATCGTCATTATTTCCTCATAGCATATAGATATGCGAAATCCTTACTTCCCCCTATCCGTCTGACGGGTATGCTGGGAAGGTATCCCAATTTCATACAGTTAAGGACAGGCCATGAGTAAGATTTTTGAAGATAACTCGCTGACTATCGGTCATACGCCGCTGGTTCGACTGAACCGCATCGGTAACGGACGCATTCTGGCGAAGGTGGAGTCACGTAACCCGAGCTTCAGCGTGAAGTGCCGTATCGGTGCCAATATGATTTGGGATGCCGAAAAACGCGGCGTACTGAAACCGGGCGTGGAACTGGTTGAACCGACCAGCGGCAACACCGGTATCGCACTGGCTTACGTCGCTGCCGCGCGCGGCTATAAGCTGACGCTAACCATGCCGGAAACGATGAGCATCGAGCGCCGCAAGCTGCTGAAAGCGCTGGGTGCGAATCTGGTGCTGACCGAAGGCGCGAAAGGCATGAAGGGCGCGATTCAGAAAGCGGAAGAGATTGTCGCCAGCGATCCGGCGAAATACCTGCTGCTTCAGCAGTTCAGCAACCCGGCGAACCCGGAGATACATGAAAAAACCACCGGCCCGGAAATCTGGGAAGATACCGATGGTCAAGTGGATGTGTTTATTTCTGGCGTGGGTACAGGCGGTACGCTGACTGGCGTATCCCGCTACATCAAAGGCACAAAGGGTAAAGCAGACCTCATCACTGTCGCCGTCGAACCGACTGATTCTCCGGTTATCGCGCAGGCCCTGGCTGGCGAAGAGCTGAAGCCAGGCCCGCACAAAATTCAGGGCATCGGCGCGGGCTTTATTCCAGGCAACCTTGATCTCAAACTGATTGATAAAGTCATTGGCATCACCAATGAAGAGGCGATTTCTACCGCACGCCGTCTGATGGAAGAAGAAGGAATTCTGGCGGGCATCTCCTCCGGCGCAGCCGTCGCTGCCGCGCTTAAATTGCAGGAAGATGAAACCTTTACCAATAAGAATATTGTGGTTATCCTACCGTCCTCGGGTGAGCGTTATCTGAGCACCGCATTGTTTGCCGATCTCTTTACTGAGAAAGAACTGCAACAGTGATGCCAGCTTGTTAAAAACGCGTAAAAAAGCACCTTTTCAGGTGCTTTTTTGTGGCCTGCTTCAAACTTTCACCCCACCTGGCATTGATTCACCCCGTTGGGTCTGGTATTTAACCTGACTAATTATTTTGAAGCGCGAAATTAATCGTTACAGGAAAACTCCCTGCTGAATCGATTTTATGATTTGGTTCAATTCTTGATTTCGCGGCATAATGTTTAATGACGAGCGAAACGTCAGCGGCCAGAAGTTGCCTGCAACGGATTGCGTATAACACCTGGTGTGTCGCGTCCGTTTACGTCGGCACTAACAATACAGGCTAAAGTCGAACCGCCAGGCTAGACTTTAGTTCCACAACACTAAACCTATAAGTTGGGGAAATACAATGTTCCAGCAAGAAGTTACCATTACCGCTCCGAACGGTCTGCATACCCGCCCTGCTGCTCAGTTTGTTAAAGAAGCGAAAGGCTTCACGTCTGAGATTACTGTGACTTCCAACGGCAAAAGCGCAAGCGCAAAAAGCCTGTTCAAACTGCAAACTCTGGGTCTGACTCAGGGCACCGTTGTCACCATTTCTGCGGAAGGTGAAGACGAGCAGAAAGCGGTTGAACATCTGGTCAAGCTGATGGCGGAACTGGAATAAGTTTTTCCGGGTTCTTTTAAAAATCAGTCACAAGTAAGGTAGGGTTATGATTTCAGGCATTTTAGCATCCCCGGGTATCGCTTTCGGCAAGGCACTTTTGCTGAAAGAAGACGAAATCGTCATTGACCGGAAAAAAGTTTCTGCCGACAAGGTTGATCAGGAAGTTGAACGTTTTCTGAGCGGTCGTGCCAAGGCATCTGCGCAATTAGAAGCGATCAAAACCAAAGCTGGTGAAACGTTCGGTGAAGAAAAAGAAGCCATCTTCGAAGGGCATATCATGCTGCTCGAAGATGAGGAGCTGGAGCAGGAAATCATAGCCCTGATTAAAGATAAGCACATGACGGCTGACGCAGCTGCGCATGAAGTTATCGAAGGTCAGGCCACTGCCCTGGAAGAACTGGATGATGAATACCTGAAAGAACGTGCGGCTGATGTGCGTGATATCGGTAAGCGCCTGCTGCGCAACATCCTGGGTTTGGCGATCATCGACCTGAGCGCAATCAAAGACGAGGTTATCCTGGTTGCCGCTGACCTGACCCCGTCCGAAACCGCACAGCTGAACCTGCAAAAAGTGCTGGGTTTCATCACCGACGCGGGCGGCCGTACCTCCCACACCTCAATCATGGCGCGTTCTCTTGAACTGCCTGCTATCGTGGGTACCGGCAGCGTTACCTCTCAGGTTAAAAACGACGACTATCTGATTCTGGATGCCGTAAACAACCAGGTTTATGTCAACCCGACTAACGAAGAAATTGAAAAACTGCGCGCCGTGCAGGAACAGGTTGCCACCGAGAAAGCGGAACTGGCGAAACTGAAAGATCTGCCGGCAATCACCCTGGATGGCCATCAGGTTGAAGTGTGCGCAAACATCGGTACCGTACGTGACATCGAAGGCGCAGAGCGTAACGGCGCCGAAGGCGTTGGCCTGTATCGTACTGAATTCCTGTTTATGGACCGCGACGCGCTACCGACTGAAGAAGAACAGTTTGCGGCGTACAAAGCTGTTGCTGAAGCCTGCGGCTCTCAGGCAGTTATCGTGCGTACTATGGACATCGGCGGCGACAAAGAGCTGCCGTACATGAATTTCCCGAAAGAAGAGAACCCGTTCCTGGGCTGGCGCGCTGTGCGTATCGCCATGGATCGCAAAGAGATCCTGCGTGACCAGGTTCGCGCTATCCTGCGCGCGTCCGCTTTCGGTAAACTGCGCATTATGTTCCCGATGATCATCTCTGTTGAAGAAGTGCGCGCACTGAAGAAAGAGATCGAAATCTACAAACAGGAACTGCGTGACGAAGGTAAAGCATTTGACGAAGCAATCGAGATTGGCGTGATGGTGGAAACACCGGCTGCGGCGACGATTGCGCGTCATTTAGCCAAAGAAGTTGATTTCTTTAGTATCGGCACCAATGATTTAACGCAGTACACGCTGGCAGTTGACCGTGGTAATGATATGATTTCACATCTTTACCAGCCAATGTCACCGTCCGTGCTGAACTTGATCAAGCAAGTTATTGATGCTTCTCATGCAGAAGGTAAATGGACTGGCATGTGTGGTGAGCTTGCAGGCGACGAACGTGCTACACTTCTGTTGCTGGGGATGGGTCTGGACGAATTCTCTATGAGCGCCATTTCTATCCCGCGCATTAAGAAGATTATCCGTAACACGAACTTCGAAGATGCGAAGGTGTTAGCAGAGCAGGCTCTTGCTCAACCGACAACGGACGAGTTAATGACGCTGGTTAACAAGTTCATTGAAGAAAAAACAATCTGCTAATCCACGAGATGCGGCCCAATTTACTGCTTAGGAGAAGATCATGGGTTTGTTTGATAAACTGAAATCTCTGGTTTCTGATGATAAGAAAGACACCGGAACTATTGAGATTGTTGCTCCGCTCTCTGGCGAGATCGTCAACATCGAAGACGTGCCGGATGTAGTTTTTGCGGAAAAAATCGTTGGTGATGGTATCGCCATCAAACCAACCGGTAACAAAATGGTCGCGCCTGTTGACGGTACCATCGGCAAAATCTTTGAAACCAACCATGCGTTCTCTATCGAATCCGATAGCGGTATCGAGCTGTTCGTTCACTTCGGTATCGACACCGTTGAGCTGAAAGGCGAAGGCTTCAAGCGTATCGCGGAAGAAGGCCAGCGCGTGAAAGTGGGTGACCCGGTCATCGAATTCGATCTGCCGCTGCTGGAAGAAAAAGCCAAGTCCACTCTGACGCCGGTCGTCATCTCCAACATGGACGAGATCAAAGAACTGACCAAACTGTCCGGTAGCGTGACCGTGGGTGAAACTCCGGTTATCCGCATCAAGAAGTAATTCTTGCCGCAGTGAAAAATAGCGCCTTCCGGCGCTATTTTTTTATCCGCCAATTTCACCTTTACAGCAGCGTGGCGGTGACCGGACGATAGCACTTCTCGCGCATCAGGATTTTCATGCCGTCCGGTCCACTTTCCAGCATCCGTTTTTCGGCGTCTGCGACCAGCAATTCGCACTGATACCCGCCCGCAATGCCAAACATGGCGCGCGCCACGCAAATATCCGCCAGCGCATCCACTCCACTGGTGTCGAAATGACCGACCACCCGCCCTTGTTGACGAACCACTAAGCGATAACTTTTCATTGCGCCTCCCCTGTCGGCGGCAGTATTAATTCGTCGCAGCCGCATTGTTGGGTCCACATCATGACGTCCAGCACCCTTTCTGCCGCCAGTTGTGTGGCTCGGGTTAACGTCATGTCACGTACAATGCCGCTCACCAGCTCCGCACAGAACAGATCGCCAGTGCCTTTCAGATCGGTTTCTACCCGTGGATGTTCAATAATATCCACCGATTCAGCCGTCACCACCGCCACGTTGATAGCGTCACGGTTTTGTCCGGGAGCACTGGTGATCACAATCCACTTCAGCGTATCGGTGAGCAGCGACCTCGCCGCAATCACTGCCTCGTCAAGCGTACCGCACGGTTTGCCGCTCAGCATGTGCAGTTCAAAGACATTTGGCGTCAGCCCATGCGCCACTGGCAGCAGATGCTGACGGTAAGCCTCCGGGATTTCCGCTTTCACATACATACCGCTGTCCACGTCCCCTATCACCGGATCAACCAAAATAGTGATATTGGGGTGGTGCTGGCGCACGTTCTGCAACCATTGCGCCAACAGGACGATTTGCTCTGCGCTGCCCATGTAACCGGTGGTCACCGCCTTCAGCTCGCGCAGGGCGTCGCGCTCACTCAGCGCCTGTAAATAGCCGTTAAACCAGTCGGCAGGAATAATGCCGCCATAAAACGTCTCGTAATGCGGCGTATTACTGAACAGCACCGTAGGTACCGCCGTGACGCGCAAACCTTTTGCCTTAATAGCCGGCACCGCGATGCTGTTACCCACGCTGCCGTACACCACCTGTGACTGAACGGCGACGATGTCGGTTTGTAACGCCCGATGGCTATCGCTAAAAAGCACTGACTGTATATCACTCTCCTGCGCCATAAACATCTCCTCTCACTGGACAGCGGGCTGGCGCCTCACTATTATCGTCATATGCTAAAATTCATTTTGTCATAGGTCAATAATGATCGACGGAAAAACCGCCAGCGAAATCTTTGACAGCATCCGCCAGCATATCACCAGCGGAGCGTTACGTTCGGGGGATACCTTACCTCCCGTGCGTGAACTGGCCCAGGCACTGAACGTCAACCGAAATACTGTCGCTGCGGCCTACAAACGGCTGGTCATCTCCGGGCTGGCGCTGAGTCAGGGGCGCAACGGCACGGTGATAAACGGCGCCTCTGCGCCAGTTGCGCTGGAAGGAAGCGATCCGCACACTCCGCTTGTCGATCTTTCCGGCGGCAATCCCGCAGCGGATCGTCTGCCCGAGCTGGGACGCTATCTAAAAACGCTCACGCATACTCACCGCTTGTACGGCGATGAAGCGTTATCGCCCGCGTTACAAGAGTGGGCGCAAACATGGATGAAGGATGCCACCCCTGCCGAAGGCGAAATTGATATTACCAGCGGCGCCATTGATGCCATTGAACGTCTGCTGAGCGCCCACCTGCTGCCGGGCGACAGCGTGGCGGTGGAAGATCCGTGCTTTCTGAGCAGCATTAATATGCTGCGCTACAGCGGTTTTCGCGCCACGCCCGTGCGCGTTGACGAGGAAGGCATGCAACCGGACATGCTGGAGCAGGCCTTACGCCTGGGCGCACGCGCGGTGATTATTACCCCACGCGCGCATAATCCAACCGGATGCAGCCTGAGCGCCACGCGTGCCGCCGCGTTACAAAACATACTTGCCCGCTACCCGCAGGCGTTAGTCATTATCGACGATCATTTCGCCCTGCTCTCGACATCAGCCTGGCATCCGGTTATCGCCGCGGAAACCCTGCGCTGGGCGGTGGTGCGTTCAATGTCGAAAACGCTCGGCCCGGACCTGCGTCTCGCCATCGTTTCCAGCGATCCGCTGACGTCGCAGAAACTGCGTCTGCGCCTGAACGCGGGCAGCCAGTGGGTCAGTCATCTACTTCAGGATCTCGCTTCTGCCTGCCTGAACGACAGTGATTTTCAGCGTTCACTGAACCATACCCGGCAGTTTTATGCGTCCCGCCAGCAAAAGCTGGCCGGGGCGCTGGGCCAGTATGGCCTGGCCGTACCGCCGGGCGACGGTCTGAATCTGTGGCTGCCACTGAAGGACATCAGTCAGAAAACCGCTTTTATGCTGGCAAAATCAGGCTGGCTGGTGCGCGAAGGTGAGGCGTTTGGCGTGAACGAACCTGCACACGGTCTGCGTATCACGCTGTCGACACTGAGCGACAGCGATATCAACACCCTGGCGGCTGATATTTATCAGGCGCTGAATGGCTAACAGGAGAAGAGCGTGCGAGTACATTTTGTTGTTCACGAATCATTTGAATCCACCGGCGCCTATCTGCCATGGGCAGAACAACGGGGCTATACCCTCTCATAGTCTCGCGTTTATGCCGGAGAACCCGTGCCGAAGAACGCGGACGGCTTTGACATGCTGGTTGTATTTGGCGGCCCTCAGTCGCCGCGAACAACGCTTGCAGAATGTCCGTACTTTGACTCGCTGGCGGAACAGCATCTCATTAATCAGGCGATAAGCGCCGGACGTATTGTGGTGGGCATCTGTCTTGGCGCGCAATTGATTGGCGAAGCATTGGGCGCAAAGGTCTGCAAAAGCCCGGAAAAAGAGATCGGTCATTTCCCTATTACGCTGACCGCAGCAGGCAAAGAGCATCCGTTTTTCTCTCACTTTGATTCTCCACTGAGTGTCGGTCACTGGCATAACGATATGCCGGGATTAACCGATCAGGCGACCGTCATTGCGAAGAGTAAAGGCTGTCCGCGACAAATTGTGCAGTTTGGTCATTTCATTTACGGCTTCCAGTGCCACATGGAATTTACCGCCGAGTCCGTCGAAGGGTTAATTAGGCACTCCCAACAGGAGCTGGCGGAAGCCGCAGGGAAAACGTTCATCCGTTCGGTAAAGGAAATGCGCGAATGGAATTACCAGGAAATGAATGAAACGCTGTGGCGGTTTCTGGATAAACTTCTGCAAGCACATTCAGAAAATTACCCCGGTCGCAGGTGCAACTAAACGCAGGACGCCTTGTCAGAACAACGAAGGATTTCTTATCGCAAGGAAAAGTGGAATGAAAAGAATCGCCTGTACGCTATTTGCTCTCCTGTTAACTCTTCCGGTCTGGGCGAAGCTGAATGCCCATGAAGAGGCACGCATCAGCGCCATGCTTGATGCACTGGCGCAAAAAAAGGATTTAATCTTCGTGAGAAACGGCGATTCACATAATTGTGATGAAGCAGTATCCCACCTGCGCCTGAAGCTGGGGAATACCCGCAACCGTATTGATACCGCAGAACAATTCATTGATAAAGTCGCCTCCTCTTCATCGATTACCGGCAAACCCTACATTGTGCGAATTTCGGGTAAAAATGATGAAAATGCCAAACCTTATCTGCACGCACTGATCGCGGAAACAGATAAAACCCTTAACTAATTTTCTCAACGAATCGGTTAGAACATTCCCTAACCGATAGTTTTACCATTGCCAAAGAGATAATGTCATGGCAAATACTTTATTGAAGTTTGTTTTACCTGTTTTATCATTAATGATAAGTCACAATGTGGTTGCCGCAGAAAATAATCGCTGTGATTTCTCTATCAGTCAGCAATCCCCTTCGACACAAATTACCTCACTGATGAATCAATTACCGGATGTGGTTAAAACCGGTAACAAAGAATCCGTCGGGAATTTCGTCGACAGCATCTGGAATGAACTGCATGCATCCTGTGCTAATTTCGAAGACGCGAATGCGGTAGTATGGCGCCTCACTCAGGCGCTGGATGAAACCGCTCAGTATGAAAAAGCCATTGAATTAAATAAAAAAGCGGCAGAGGCGACCACCAATGTTGATCAGCATCAGCGTTTTATTCGCAAAGCGACCACGCAAGCGATGCTGGCTGGTAAAGAAAGTGAAGCACAGCAGTTCATTAAAACGTATCTTTCCATCAAAAACCTCCCCGCTGAGATGTGGCAACTGGATGATGCGAATAATCAGTTAAATTATGCTCTTGCCCATCTGACGGTGCCGTTAACCGCCGGGCGCTGGACGCTGGCAAAAATATATTCTACCGGTCAACGTGATGGCGCGTCAGTGATTCGTTTTACTAACAATGGCGATGGGATCTATAACGTCGCAGACAACTATGTTTCCGCTGACATAACGCTCCACTACCGGGGATCTAATGACACTGAGCATTCAGTAAAAACAACGCAGATAAAACGACCCTGGCTTTATACAACAGCAGAGGATGCTGAGCTTTCGGCAAAATTACCTGATTTCCCAGGCGAAAATATTAAACAAATAAAATCAGCTCAACGTTATAGCGTCGCCGGGGATAGCGTGACGACGGCAATATGGCAAATAACGCAAGGATCGTGGGAAATGGCGGTTCAGGCAACATTTCAGACAGCGCACAGCGAAAATGCCCTTCAGCAACTGTCTTCACTGTTTACAAAAATAAAATGGCCGCAGGCAGACACGCTTCCCCCCATTCAGAAAGAACTGGATGCACTGACAAAAACAACTTACCGTACCACGGCCGAATGGAATAACGCTGCCCGACAGGCAAACTTACTGCTTCCGGCGGCAAAATTCCCGCTTGAAAAAGCAAGAGTCAACGCCATTCTCGGTATCCATTCATACCGGCAAAATAAACTGGAGAAAGCCTGGTCATATCTTCAATATGCTCGCGCCGCTTATTCGCAAACCTTAACGACTCAAACCGAAGATAACTATGGTTCGCAAGCGCTTCTGATGTACCTGACG
This sequence comes from Citrobacter sp. 50677481, assembly GCF_001463265.1. Classification (NCBI taxonomy): domain Bacteria; kingdom Pseudomonadati; phylum Pseudomonadota; class Gammaproteobacteria; order Enterobacterales; family Enterobacteriaceae; genus Citrobacter; species Citrobacter sp. 50677481. The sequence continues at coordinate 172,046 of NZ_LNHZ01000057.1, read as the reverse complement.
GACATTGCTTACCGGACGAAAAAGAAGACCTATACCGAACTGGTGAAACAATCATTAAGGCATTCGCCAATGGATAGCCATTGGGTTTTTGATCCTGTTATCCCAGAAATATTCAACAAAAAAAGCCAGTTACGCTTTCCCTTTAACGTCGGCATTTTCCATGCCTCAGCATTCACGTATATCGAAGGAACCGTTGTTTATTCTGCAGCGAAATATGGCTATTCGACTGAGTTTTCCGCCGGGTTGACGGAATTGTCTGAAGTCAATGTGCCGAACATTATCAAAGCTAAAGTCAAACGCCTTCAGGAAGAAGAACGACAAAAAATAACTATAGCGGACAAAGACCTGCATAAAACAACCTATCCCTTTAGTTTACAGGGACAGAAGAAAATGGCGACAAAGTGGTCGGTCAAATGGTACAGCGATAGCGAAAAAACAGAAAAATCACTGATCTACTGGACGTTTCCTTACCAGAGCGGTTATGGCGCGATCCTTGCGGTGGTCGATAACAAGGACAACGCGGTATTGCCCGAGCTGGATAAATTTGCCAAACAACTGGCACAGTACTCTGCCCCTGCATCGTCGTCAGTTTCTGGAGAACGTAATGATGTTTCTAACTAACAGGCACGTTTTATTCGCTCTGGTTTGTTCCTTTGTCGCGCCAACGTTTGCCGCAGCCACCTCATCTCCTGTTGAACGAAATGAACTGTGCCAAAAGCTACCCTATTACGACCAAGAGCAACAATATCTGATACGGCGCCAGCAACTCGACAGCTACAAGGAAGCAATGGGATTAATTCAGCAGGGAGATTTTATTACTGCACAGCGGGCGCTACTGTCCAGTCTGGAAAAAATGAAGGTAAGCTGTGACATTAACCACTATGAGTTGTCATCAGAACTGGATACCCTGGCATGGCTGTTGGAAAAAAAACACCGCTACGCTGAAGCACAGAGCCTGTTCGAAAATGCACTACCGCTGGCAGAATATGATGATTTCATTAAAGGATTTTTAATTTCTGCCGCTAAATATGCCTGGTTCGCAGAAAAACAAACGGATGCCATCCTTTTAATTAAACGTGTGTATTCCGGCGAAGGAGGTAAAAAAATCTCACCTGATCTTTGGCACATAGACGAAAAAAATAACCAACTGTCCTGGCGGGTGGCTAATATGCGCTTCCCTGTTATTAACGCAAAGAAATGGTTGCTGGTTGATATTGACTCGGGTGAAACCCGGGATTACCCGACAGACCTGACCTACATATTATCATCCGGTGGAAAGATTCGCTTCACGATGACCTATAATGAAGTCGAAAAAGAAGACTCAATGGTATCACCTGAGGATAAAAACGTTGCGCCGCCCGTAACAGATATCGGCCATATACCAGATTTCCCGGTGGATAAAAATCTCCAGCAGAAATTTGTTGTAGCAGCAGAGGAACAAATTTCCGTCACATGGAAAATTAAGCAAGGTGACTGGCGGGTCACCATAAAAGCGAAAATTCCTGAAAGCGACAGCCAGGCCGCAATAAAGTCGATTGCTGATTTGTTTGCGCAGATTAAATGGGATAATCCGCCAAAACTCTATCACCAGCAAACGATGCGCTCGATTGAAGCTGAATTGTATCCTCTTGGGGTAGGACTGTCCGCGCCTGATGCTCCTGATGAGAACTGGGACAAAGCCAGGATCATCGCGCAAAAAGGGTTACAGATCGCCGCATTCCCGGCTGAATATCAAAAATTTTACAGCATTACAGGCCTTGCGGATTATCGTAAGGGAAAGTATGCCGATGCCAGTCAGGCGTTCGAAAAAGCGCGGGCGCAGTTCCCCTATACTCATAACGACTGGGACTACGAAAAAATTTTATTCTACTCAGCGCTCAGTGCATTACGTTTTGAAGAAGGGAAAGACGGTTATGAGCTTCTGGCGAAATATATCCAGGCAGCCGGCCTCATTGGCGATAGCCAGCAGTGGAGCGTAGACACCGCGCACGGGGCGATAAGAGAAAATAAAGATGATGGATTGATTTTTCCCTTACTCACTGCCCAGACAATACTGGAGTATGCAGGGACGGATTATCTCCTGTATTCCTCTGAAAAAAATCCAGACAGTTTCCTGGTTCAGATATTACCGTCAGATACGTCGCCAAAAGCATTTATCCTGCAGCGTCTGAAAATGGCGAAAGATCAGACGGAAGGCATTAAATTCGAGCACACCGCACAGGATATTTCAGGGAGTCAGAACAACGCCGTGCGTTGGGTCTTCCATAAAGAGGAATCCATCAGAGATTACCTGTCGCCGGATGACGGTGTTTACTGGTTTATTCCCTGGCAGGGAAAGACCATTGCTGTTTTTCCCAGAACGTATGACCGCAAAGCGCCTGCGGCAGAGAAAACGGATAACTTCGTTCGTGAACTGCTGACTGCTGATTTAAAAGAAAAAGCCTAATCTACGTCAAACCGGTCAGTGACACACTGACCGGCATTGGTTATATCCCCGCCCCCTGGCTGAAATGCTCTTCGCCAAACACACCCGTGGAAAGGTAACGATCGCCACGATCGCAGATAATCGCCACAACGACGGCGCCCGGCGTCGCCTGCGCCACACGAATCGCCCCGGCCACCGCGCCACCGGAACTGACACCGCAGAAAATCCCTTCCCGCACCGCCAGCTCGCGCATGGTGTTTTCCGCAGCCTGCTGATGAATATCCAGTACCTCGTCAACCAGCGAGGCGTTAAATATTCCCGGCATATATTCCGCAGGCCAACGGCGGATCCCCGGAATGCTGCTGCCCTCTTCCGGTTGCAGGCCAACGATGGTGACAGGCTTCGCCTGCTCGCGCAGAAAACGCGACACGCCAGTGATTGTGCCGGTCGTGCCCATACTGGAGACAAAATGGGTGATGCGCCCGGCAGTTTGCTGCCAGATCTCCGGCCCGGTGGTGCTGTAATGCGCCAGCGGGTTATCAGGGTTGTTAAACTGATCGAGCAGTTTACCCTCTCCGCGTTCTGACATGGCTAACGCTAAGTCGCGCGCCCCTTCCATGCCCTGCTCTTTGCTGACCAGAATCAGCTCTGCGCCATAAGCGCGCATTGCCGCGCGTCGCTCCTGGCTCATGTTGTCCGGCATCAGCAGGGTCATGCGGTAGCCTTTCAGCGCGGCAATCATCGCCAGCGCAATCCCGGTATTTCCACTGGTTGCTTCAATGAGTACGTCGCCTGGTTTAATTTCCCCGCGCTTTTCCGCCTGCACGATCATCGATAGCGCAGCGCGATCTTTCACCGACCCGGCGGGATTGTTACCTTCCAGTTTGAGCCAGATTTCACTGCCGTTGTCCGGCCCCATCCGCTGCAATTTCACCAAAGGCGTATTGCCGATTGTTTGTTCTAGTGTGTTCACGTCTTTTGTCCAACTCAATGCCCGATGGCGCTACGCTTATCGGGCCTGGGTAAAATCATCCCGGGATTACGCTATTTCTGCCAATACCACATCTTCATGGCGCTCAATGCGCTGCTCGCCATTATACAGCCGGGCATTTTGCAGGCCGACAAACAGGCGTTCGCCGCGCGCCGGGGTATCGTCGCCCTGCATCACCACCGTCAGCGGTTCGTTATACCACCCCAGCGGCTGCACGACTAACTGGGTATAGTGGCCTTTCGGGCTGGCTTCGATCACCTGTACCGGCAATGGCGAGTCGAGACTGGTACGACGGCTAATGTCCACTTCCCACGGACGCAGGAACAGATCGACCGGCCCCTGATACGCAGGGGTATAACCCAGCGGCCAGCGGTGCGCGCCGACGTGGAACTGCGCGCCGCGAACAGTGCCCTGCAGTCGGTTCACCTCGCCCATAAACTCCAGCACGAAGCGGGTGGCCGGTTCGCGCCAGACCTGATCCGGCGCGTCGGCCTGTTCAATATGGCCCTGGCTCATCACCACCACCCGGTCCGCCACTTCAGTCGCTTCTTCCTGATCGTGGGTCACAAACACGCTGGTGAATTTCAGCTCTTCATGCAACTGACGCAGCCAGCGCCTGAGCTCTTTACGCACCTGGGCATCCAGCGCGCCGAAGGGTTCGTCGAGCAATAAAATTTGCGGCTCAACGGCGAGCGCGCGCGCCAGCGCCACCCGCTGTTTCTGCCCGCCGGAAAGTTGCGCCGGAAAACGATCCGCCAGGTGCGCAAGTTGCACCATTTCCAGCAGTTTGGTCACTTTCGTCTTGATAGCGGCCGCATTCGGTCGTTCACGACGCGGCAGCACCGTCAGGCCAAAAGCGATGTTGTCAAAGACGGTCATATGGCGAAACAGCGCGTAGTGCTGAAACACAAACCCGACCTTACGGTCGCGAGCATGCAGGCGGCTGACATCAGTGCCGTGAAAACGAATATGCCCGCTGCTCTGGTGCTCCAGCCCGGCGATAATCCGCAGCAGCGTGGTTTTACCAGAGCCGGACGGCCCCAGAAGCGCCACCATCTGACCAGAAGGAATATCCAGCGAGATATCGTTCAGCACCTGGGTGCGACCAAAAGACTTCTTAATATTGGCAATCTCAATGCTCATGATGTTCCTCCTGTTGCGCGCGTTTTTCCTGATTCTCCAGGCGCCATTGCAACATGCTCTTTAAAAACAGGGTAATAATCGCCATCAGCGTCAGCAGCGCGGCGGCGGTAAAGGAGCCAACGGTGTTATAGTCCTGCTCCAACAGTTCAATCTGTAACGGCAGCGACAGCGTTTCGCCGCGAATTGAGCCGGACACCACCGACACCGCGCCAAATTCGCCAATCGCCCGGGCGTTGGTCAGTACCACGCCGTACAGCAGCGCCCAGCGGATATTGGGCAGCGTTACGCGGCGGAACATCTGCCAGCCGGAAGCGCCGAGCAAAATCGCCGCCTCGTCCTCCTGACTACCCTGACTGAGCATCACCGGCACCAGTTCTCGCACCACAAACGGACAGGTGACAAAGATAGTGACCAGCACCATCCCCGGCCAGGAGAACATAATTTGCAGGTTATGCTCGTCCAGCCAGCCGCCCAGCGGGCCGTTGGAACCATAGAACAGCAGATACACCAGCCCGGCGACCACCGGCGATACCGCAAACGGAATATCCAGCAGCGTGAGCAAAAGCTGGCGACCGGGAAAGTTAAAACGCGTCACCAGCCAGGCCAGCAGAACGCCAAACACCAGGTTCACCGGCACCGCGATCAGCGCAATCAGCACCGTCAGCCAGATGGCATGGAGCATGTCCGGGTCAGATAAATTCTCAATAACCGGCATCAGCCCACGGCTGAACGCCTGTACGAAGATGTAAATCATCGGCACCAGCAAAATGAACGCTGAAACCAGCATACCGACGCCAATCAGAAGCCATTTTCCCCAGTTAATGCGGGGAGCGTCATAACGCTTCAATTGAGTAACTTCCGCCATTAGTGACCTACCACGCGTCGGCCAAAGCGACTTTGCAGAGTGTTAATCGAAAACAGCAGCAGCAGCGAAGCCGCGAGGATCACCGAAGCGATCGCGCTGGCGGCGGGGTAATCAAATTCCTGCAACCGCACGAAAATCATCAGCGACGTCACTTCCGTTTTCCAGGCGATATTCCCGGCGATAAAAATCACCGCCCCGAACTCGCCGAGGCTGCGGGTAAAGGACAGGGCAACTCCCGCCACCAGCGCAGGCGACAGTTCCGGTAGCACGACTTTACGAAAACTTTGCAGACGCGTTGCGCCCAGCGTTTCCGCCGCTTCTTCATATTCCGGGCCCAGTTCTTCCAGCACCGGCTGCACGGTGCGTACCACAAACGGAATGCTGGTAAAGGCCATCGCCACCGCAATCCCCAGCCAGGTATACGTAACTTTGATGTCGACGCTCGCCAAAAACTGGCCGTAAAAACCATTGACTGAAAACAGTGAGGCCAGCGTCAAACCTGCGACAGCGGTTGGCAAGGCGAACGGCAGATCCATCAGCGCGTCCAGCAGCGTGCGACCCGGGAAACGGTAGCGGGTTAAGATCCACGCCATCAGCAGGCCAAATACGCCGTTAAAAATCGACGCCACGAACGCCGCCAGCAACGTCACTTTATAGGCTGCGACCACCTGCGGGTTAGTGATGACCTCCCAGTATTGCGCCCAGCTCATCTGCGAGAGCTGCATCACCAGCGCGCTCAGCGGCAACAGCAAAATCAGGCAGACGAACAGCAGGCTGGTGCCCAGGCTTAAGGTAAAGCCCGGCAGTACGCGTCTGGAGGAGACAGCAAACATTACTTACGCCCCGCCGCCAGCAGTTTGTCCAGTTCGCCGCCGCTGGCGAAATGGGTTTTCATGACATCCGGCCAGGCGCCAAACTTATCTTCCACGCGGAACAGTTCGGTCTGTGGGAATTGATCCTTCAGCTTATCCATGACTTCCGGGTTATTCACCCGGTAATAAAAACCGGTAATGATGGTCTGTGCCTGTGGGCTATACAGCCAGTTCAGGTACGCTTTCGCCGCTTTTTCCGTCCCGTTGGCTTGCACATTTTTATCGACCCACGCGACCGGGAATTCCGCCAGAATGTTGGTTTTCGGGATCACCACTTCAAAGCCCTGCGCTTCGTACTGTTTACGGATGTTGTTCACTTCGGACTCGAAGCTTATCAGCACATCGCCCAGCCCGCGTTCGGCGAACGTGGTGGTGGCGCCGCGTCCGCCGGTATCAAACACTTCGACGTTCTTCAGGAACTGAGTCATGAACTGCTCGGTTTTGGCTTTGTCGCCACCGTCAGCATTATCTGCCGCGCCCCAGGCCGCCAGATAGGTATAGCGCGCGTTACCGGAGGTTTTGGGGTTTGGGAAGATCAGCTTCACGTCGGAGCGCACGAGATCGTTCCAGTCCTGAATGTTTTTCGGATTGCCTTTACGCACCAGGAAGCCCATCGTGGAATAGAATGGCGAGCTGTTGTTCGGCAAACGGCTCTGCCAGTCCGCCGGGATCAGCTTGCCTTTATCATGCAGGATCTGCACGTCAGTGACCTGGTTATAGGTGACCACATCAGCTTTTAACCCCTGCAAAATCGCCAGCGCCTGTTTTGAAGAACCGGCATGAGACTGTTTGATGGTCAGCTTGTCGCCGCCGTTATCTTTCGCCCACTGTTGTTCAAATGGCGGGTTAAGGGCGGCAAACAGCTCACGGGAAACGTCATAGGAGCTGTTAAGCAGTTCCGTCGCCTGCGCCTGCCCGACCAGCAACAGCGACGCAACCAGCGCCAGAGAGTTCTTTTTCAGTAAGTTAACGGCCATTGCGCACCCTTATAAAATTAATGACTTTCTAATAGCCATAATATTTATAACCAGTGTGAAAGGAGTAACGGTTTTATATACCGTTTGCTGATTTGAAAGTTGAAAAGGGAATAAGAGAACCCCTTCCGGTCAGCGGAAGGGGTGTAACGTCGGTCAGACGCCGACGCTGACGCTTTCCGGCAGCGTGCTGCCGCCGTCAATCACGTTTTGGGTGCCCGTGAGATAGCTGGACTCGTCGGAGGCCAGGAACGCCGCCAGTTCGCCCACTTCCAGCGGACAGGCCAGACGACGCAGTGGTATCGCCTTCGCCATTTCTGTCAGCACCGATTCCGGATCGTCCGCGTTGGACTGGCGGGCGATGCTTTCCGCCATTGGCGTACGTACGTAGCCCGGGCAAATGGCGTTCACGCGGATCCCCGATTGCGCAAATTCCACCGCCAGCGATTTGGTCAGGCCGACAATCGCCGCCTTCGACAACGCATAAGCAGTTTCACCCGGATCGGCCACCATATCGCCGGTCACCGAAGACATCATCACAATGCGGCCATCTTTACGTTTTACCATTTCCGGCAATACGGCTTTCGTGACGTTCCAGACGCCTTTAATGTTGACATCAATATGGAAGTCGCGATCTTCATCGCTCATCTCGAGGAAACCGCCGAGGCGACACACGCCCGCGTTGTTGACGAGGATATCGATGCGTCCTTCCACCTCTTTCGCTCGCTTGATCGCTGCGGCGACAGACGCCGGATCCGTTACATCCGCCACCACGGCCGTGCAGCGATGACCGCGTCCACCCAGTTCGTCCGCCAGCTTTTCAATCTCATCGGAGATATCCAGCAGGATTAAGTTCGCGCCGTGGCGAGCAAACACTCTGGCGATCCCTTCGCCAATGCCCTTCGATGCGCCCGTAATCAATGCTGTTTTGCCCGTGAGTTTACCCATTTCAATGCTCTCCTTGTGAATATGAAGTCTTACACTCCATTAACAACGAAAATACATTAAAAACAGATAAGTGCTGAGGAACAGCTCACTAATTAAGGTAAATCTTAGGAAAAAATGCGCCGGAATCAGTCCCGGAGCAGATTTATCAACTCACTGCTGCGTTCGATCATTCGTAATGACTCGACATCATTGCGCTGTACCAACCCGACAAAGAGCAGGTCGGTGACCGAGTTCTGGGCGGTACGCGTCGACATAGATGAACTGCGCCATGCCTTCTCACTCGAAACCGTGTCCAGCGTGAAATGCGCCAGCCGGCGCAGCGGGGAATCAGCAAGTGAAGTAATGGCAATCACCGTCGCCCCCCGTTCGCGCGCCGCTTGCGCGCAGAGTACGATCTCCTTTTTGGCGCCGCTGTAGGAGATCGCCAGTTGCACATCGCCCTTCTGCAACGCCTGCGCAACCGTCACCTGCACATGCGTATCCGCTTCACAGGCCACGCGATAGCCAATCTTCATCAGTTTAAACGACAGATCGCGTCCCACCAGCGCCGACCCGCCCAGTCCGGTTATCTGAATAAACCCGGCGCGACTGATGGTTTCAATCACCTGTTTCAGCCGGACGAAATCCATCAAGTCACTGGTCTCTTCCAGGGCGGATAATTTTTCGCGATTCAGCTTACGGGCAATGACCTCCAGGCTGTCTTCGCTGGTGATTGAGCTGTGCAGATGTAGCGCTTTATCCTGCTTTTTTTCGCGCCTGGCGCTGTTTTCCTCAATCAGCGCCATTCGTAATTCAGTAAACCCCTTCGCCCCCAGCTTTTGGGCAAATTTGACAATACTCGACTGGCTAACCTGCAACTGCTTCGCGAGCTGACGGGAGGAGACGGTTTTTAGCTCGTTGAGATGAGCCAACAGAAATTCAGCGATCTTGCGTTCATTGTCGGTAAATTCTGCTTCAGCGCTGCGTATTTTCGCCAGAAAAAACATGTCGTCTTACTCTCCCCTGTTAACGGATTTCTCAATTCTACCGCCTGCCCGGCAGGATACCCGATTGTTTACCAGAGTATGACTACCCTCACATTCTTCACACGGCAATTCAACGATTCCATTGCGATGTAAAACAGAGAATATATGATTCCATTCATTTTCCATAGTAGCAGCCCCGTTAAGCTGTAAAGTTTGTGGCGCTCTCGACAAAATGGCGGCGGTAGCATTCACCCGGGACCGGAGAAGGAATAAAGCGAATGGCAAAAGAAATCAGCGTTGATCTCCTGCAGGCAATCCTCTCCCGGGTTGGCGGAGCGGAAAACATTGCCCGGTGCGGAAACTGCATGACGCGTTTACGCCTGACGGTACATGACAGTCGTCTGATTGACGCCAGCATCAAAACGCTGGAGGGCATTAAAGGCGTGGTGCTGTCGGATAATCAGGTTCAGGTCATTTTTGGCCCCGGCAAAGCGCAGCGGGCAGCGGATGCCATGAATGCCCTCCTTGAAAACGGCGGCCCTGCCGTTACGGCTGGCGCGGCGGAGATTGCCGCAAACACCAAAAAGCAGATCAAAGCGAAACAGACCTCCGGCATTCAGCAGTTCCTCGCCAGGTTTGCCACTATCTTTACGCCGCTGATCCCCGGTTTTATTGCCGCAGGCCTGCTGCTGGGGATTGCCACACTTCTTGCTACGGTGCTGCACGTGCCGGCAGATGCGCAGGGCGCCTTGCCCGACGCGCTGAACTTTATGAAGGTCTTCAGTAAAGGACTTTTCACCTTCCTGGTGATCCTGATTGGCTATAACGCCGCACAGGCCTTTGGTGGAACGGGCGTAAACGGCGCCATCATCGCCTCACTGTTTCTGCTGGGCTATAACCCCGCCGCGACCACCGGTTATTACGCAGGCATTGAGGATTTCTTTGGCCTGACAATCGATCCTCGCGGGAACATAATCGGCGTACTGATTGCGGCATGGGCAAGTGCGCGAATTGAGAACGTCATTCGCCGCTTTATGCCGGACGATCTCGATATGCTTCTGACCGCCACGCTGACCTTACTGGTCACCGCCGCGCTGGCCTACCTGGTGATTATGCCGCTCGGCGGCTGGCTGTTCGAAGGAATGTCCTGGCTGTTTATCCACCTCAACAGTAACCCGTTAGGCTGCGCCGTGCTGGCGGGGCTGTTTCTGGTTGCGGTGGTGTTTGGCGTCCATCAGGGGTTTATTCCGGTTTATCTGGCGTTAATGAGCAGCCAGGGGTTCAACAGCCTGTTCCCTATCCTTTCTATGGCGGGCGCGGGTCAGGTCGGCGCGGCGCTGGCGCTCTACTGGCGCGCGGAAAAACACAGCGCCATCCGCAGCCAGATCCGCGGAGCGATAATCCCCGGGCTGCTCGGCGTCGGTGAGCCACTTATTTACGGCGTGACGCTGCCGCGAATGAAACCGTTTATTACCGCCTGTCTGGGCGGCGCCGCAGGCGGGCTGTTTATCGGTCTGGTGGCCTGGTCAGGTTTGCCTATGGGGCTGAACAGCGCATTCGGTCCGTCAGGGCTGGTGGCCTTGCCTTTAATGACCTCTGCGCAAGGGATCCTGCCAGCCATGGCGGTGTACGCCGGGGGGATGCTGGTGGCTTACGTTGGCGGCTTTATTTTTACCGCGCTGTTTGGCTGCCGTAATGTCAATCTGGACTAAATTATGCGTAAACGTTTTCTGCTTATGTCCGCGCTGACCCTGAGTTTTAGCCTCAGCGCAACCCCATTTCCGGTTCTTACGGAAAGTACGCCTGAAAAAGTCGGAATGGATACTGAACGTCTGAACAGGCTGGATAACTGGATAGCGCAACAGGTGGCGGCGGGCTATCCCGGGGTGAACCTGCTCATCGTGAAAGACAACCATATTGTCTATCGCAAGGCGTGGGGCGACGCCAAAAAATACGACGGTCATGTTCTGATGCCTCAGCCTATCAGGGCGACCACGGATACTCTGTACGACCTCGCCTCCAACACCAAAATGTACGCCACTAACTTTGCGCTGCAAAAGCTGATGTCAGAAGGCAAACTGCATCCGGACGATCTCGTCTCGACGTATATTCCTGGTTTTGCCGATGCGCCAGAAGATGTGATTAAAGGGAAGAATGCGTTACGGATTGCGGACCTGCTGCATCACTCCGGCGGCTTCCCTGCTGACCCGCAGTATCCGAACCAGGCCGTCGCCGGGAAACTGTACTCGCAGGATAAGGCCACGACGCTGGCGATGATCAAACGTACACCGCTGGAATACCGCCCCGGCACGAAGCATATTTACAGCGACGTCGACTATATGTTGTTGGGCTTTATCGTCGAGTCCATCACCGACCAGCCTCTCGACCACTATGTCGAAAACGCCATTTATCGTCCGCTGGGTTTAAGCCATACGGTGTTTAATCCCCTTCAGAAAGGCTTTCGTCCACCGCAGATCGCCGCGACGGAGCTGAACGGCAACACCCGCGATGGCGTGATTTATTTCCCGCATATTCGCACCACGACGTTATGGGGCGAAGTGCACGATGAAAAAGCCTTCTACTCGATGGGAGGGGTCTCCGGCCACGCGGGACTGTTTTCCACCACCGGCGATCTCGCCGTACTGATGCAAACCATGCTCAACGGCGGCGGCTACGGCAACGTCAGATTGTTCAGCCCGGAGACGGTGAAAATGTTTACCCAACGCTCGGCGCAGGACGCCACGTTCGGCCTGGGCTGGCGGGTTAACGGGAATGCCAGCATGACGCCAACATTTGGCGCGTTGGCCAGTGCGCAGGCCTACGGTCACACAGGCTGGACGGGGACGCTTACCGTTATCGATCCGGTAAACCATCTGGCCATTGTGATGTTGAGCAATAAACCTCATTCACCGGTTGCCGATCCCCAAACGAATCCGAACCTGTTCATGAGTGGCCTGCTGCCGATGGCGACATATGGGTGGGTAGTGGATCAGGTCTACGCGGCGATAAAATGACCGAATCGTACCGGATAAGGGTTCAAACAACGCCTTATCCGGCACGGCTTTCCTGATGGCGTTACGCTTATCAGGTTACAGGTTGATTCGCTTACAGCGCCAGCAGGCGATCCCGTGATGGGGCAAAGTAATAGCCGCCAGTCACCGGTTTGGTGAAGCGCAGCATCGCGTCACGTTTACCGTCGGTGTCACCGAACATGCTCAGCAACTGCTGCTCAATGTTATGCAGACGCGCGCAGTAAGCGCAGAAGTACAGGCCATGGGTGCCGCTCGCGGTGCCGTAAGGCAGACTCTGGCGAACAATTTTCAGCCCTTTACCGTCTTCTTTAAGATCGACACGGCTCAGATGAGAGGTGGCCGGACGCGCGTCGCCGTCGATCTCTTCATTTGCGTCTTTCGTGCGACCAATCATCATTTCCTGATCGTGAATGCTCATGCGGTTGAGCTGCTTCAGGTTATGTTCCCAACGCTGCACGAACACATAGCTGCCGCCTGCATCCACACCGTCTTTAATGACCGCCACTTCACGACGCGTTTCTTCACCCGCCGGGTTTTCGGTACCGTCAACAAAACCACTGAGATCGCGCTCCTCCACCCAGCGGAAGCCATGGATTTCTTCCTGAACGTCAACGCAGTCGCCAAAGGCCTCCATCGCCGCCTGGGCTACGGAGAAATTCACATCGTGACGCAGGGAAAGAATGTGGATCAGGATGTCATACTGGGTGGCCGGTGCGAGTCCCTTACCGTAAGGGATGAAATTTTCCAGCTCTTCGGCCCCGACGCCGCCGCTCAGCGCACGCCAGGTGTCGTGTCCAAAAGCCACGACCGCGCCCAGATGCGCCTCGGGAAATTTCGCTTCAAACGTCGCCAGCTTATCGGCGAAGACTTTGCTGGCGCTGCGCAGTGCGTCAACGTCGCCTTTAACATTCGCTTCAATCCAAATCGCGGCGCGGCAATGTTCTGGCAAAATGCCACTCTGAACCTGAGACATCATTCCTCCTGGAAAATGAGAATGCCACGCGGTCGTGGCATTGATGGAGGTTATTTTACCCTGTTTTTACGCCCAGCGGTTTGTTCAGACGCAAATTAACGACGCCAGATTATCTTGCTGACTTTCCATTCTTTAAGCGTGTCATCAGACGGCATTAAGCCTTCCGGCCCATGCCATTCGCCGGAAAAGAGATAGCTAATATGCTGACTGCCTTGCGCTTTACACTCCACCGCGACGCGGTCGTCATCAGTGGCTGGCTGGCAGTTGCCAAAGGCTTTGCTGTAGAGATCGCTAAACGGCGTGCCCACGTCGACCCCGGCTTCGGAAGGAATGTCGCTGTCGAGAACATCGATGCGGCTAAGGGTGCCTTGTTCGCCATTAATGACCATCGCCACCTTGTCGTCCTTCATGGCTTCAAAAAAGCGCACGACGTTGCCGTTGGCGATTTTCATTCCGCTGCGCAGGCGATAATCCCCGTCCAGCGCGTCGGCTATCGCCTGTTCATTAAGCGGCGTGGCGGCAGTCAATGCGCCAACGCCCTGCTCGGTCACCTCCGTCGAGGAGCCAAACCAGTTCCACGGATTCGCCGCAGACCAGTTTACAGACGAGAGCGTCGAACACCCGGTCAGCGCCAGCGGCATCGCACATAACATCAAACGCAGCGATTTCATCACACTTCCTTCTTTATTCATCATCGTTGCTTGGAGTCCCGGTTCGCCAAAAAGTGCCGTTATTCTTTTTCAAGGGTGAAGCAGGCGCGTAACCGACGATGGGAGATCAGCCAGATCAACGCCACGACATCCGCCACCACCAGCGCCAGACTGACGCCGTTAACCGCTTCCCCTTGCAGCCATAGCACAAGCTGCCAGCCCAGCAGCACCGCCTGCGCCAGGATCAGTGCCGCGTAAAGCCCTCGCCAGATCGCAGGAAAAGCGTAGCGCCGCCCGCTAAGAAGGAAAGCCAGCACCGCCGGGACGCCAGGCAGCAATCCAAGCCAGAAATTATCGTGATCGGGATAAAACAAATTCAGCAGCGTATTGCCCTGTTCCCGGGAGGAACCGGCAATCACAAACAGCACCCAGGTTCGGGCCTGCAGCAACAATACCAGCCAGAACAGCGCAGGCAGGCGCAAGTGACCGTGAGCGTCGTAATCAGCAGGATGAAACTCAGTATTCTTCATCTTCGATCAGGCGCTTACCCAAACAGAGCACGTCCGCATGTTCATAGCCCAGCCGTTCATACATGCCGAGCACCACGTCGTTATCCTCGCGCACCATGATCTGCACCTTTGGACAACCACGCGCAATGAGCTTCTTTTCCAGCCGGTTGAGCAGCGCGTTGGCGATACCACGTCCCCGGAACTCCGGGTGCACGCCAAGATAATAAGCGGATCCGCGATGGCCGTCGTATCCCCCCATCACCGTCCCGACCACCTCGCCGCTGACTTCAGCCACGAGGAACAGGCTGACATCATGATTGAGCTTACGCTCAATATCCATTTCAGGATCGTTCCACGGACGCAGCAGATCGCAGCGCTCCCAAAGGGTGATCACCTCTTCGAAATCTTCCTGGCGAAAAACGCGTATCTCCATGGTATTTGCCGCCTTTTCGGGTCTAAAAACCAAGATTATGGCGCAAAGCGTTGATTCAGCCAATATCTGACGCGAAGCGGTGAAAAAAATGGCATAATAACGAGCTGTCATGTATTGAAATGAAAAGTAAAACAATTCTCAACATCAACAGTCGTAACGGATTACGCGATACGATATAACATCTGGATTAAATATTTTTACAACTCAGGCCGTATGAGCACTTTTAAACCCCTAAAAACACTCACATCGCGCCGCCAGGTGCTGAAAGCCGGGCTGGCTGCCCTGACCATTTCGGGGATGACCCACGCCACAGCAAAAGAAGCTCCCCTGAAAACCAGCAACGGACACAGCCAGCCCGCGAAAAAAAAATCGGGCGGCAAGCGGATCGTGGTGCTGGACCCCGGCCACGGCGGCATTGATACCGGCGCGATTGGTCGCAACGGCTCGAAAGAGAAACATGTCGTGCTGGCGATCGCCAAAAATGTGCGTTCAATATTACGCAGCCAGGGAATCGACTGCCGCCTGACGCGTTCGGGGGATACGTTTATCCCTCTGTACGATCGCGTGGAAATCGCTCATAAGCACGGCGCCGATCTGTTTATGTCGATCCACGCCGACGGTTTTACGAACCCAAGCGCCTCAGGCGCGTCAGTGTTCGCATTGTCTAATCGCGGCGCCAGTAGCGCAATGGCGAAATACCTTTCCGACCGCGAAAACCGCGCCGACGAGGTGGCCGGTAAAAAAACCACCGACAGGGATCACCTGTTACAACAGGTGCTGTTCGACCTGGTGCAGACGGACACCATTAAAAACAGCCTGACGCTTGGATCGCACATTCTTAAGAAGATCAAACCCGTGCACAAGCTGCACAGCCGTTCCACGGAACAGGCGGCGTTTGTGGTGCTAAAATCACCGTCAATACCGTCGGTGCTGGTAGAAACCTCCTTTATCACGAATCCGGAAGAAGAGCGACTGCTGGGCACTGCGGCGTTCCGGCAGAAAATCGCGACCGCCATCGCCAATGGCGTCGTCAGTTATTTCCACTGGTTCGATAACCAGAAAGCCCATTCGAAGAAACGCTGAATATGAAACCCGATGCACAACGCGTTAAACAGTTCCTGCTGACCTTGCAGGACACCCTTTGCCAGCAGCTCAGCGCCATTGACGGCGCGACATTCATTGAAGACAGCTGGCAGCGTGAAGCTGGCGGCGGTGGACGCAGTCGGGTACTGCGTAACGGCGGCATTTTTGAGCAGGCGGGCGTAAATTTTTCCCATGTCCATGGCGAGGCGATGCCCGCTTCCGCCACGGCCCATCGTCCTGAGCTGGCCGGACGCAGTTTCGAAGCGATGGGCGTCTCGCTGGTGGTACACCCGCTCAACCCGTACGTTCCCACCAGCCACGCTAACGTGCGCTTTTTTATTGCCGAAAAGCCCGGTGCCGATCCGGTCTGGTGGTTCGGCGGCGGTTTTGACCTCACGCCCTACTACGGTTTTGCCGACGATGCCGTTCACTGGCACCGGACCGCGCGCGATCTGTGTCTGCCGTTTGGCGACGAGCTCTACCCCCGCTATAAAAAATGGTGTGACGACTACTTTTTCCTGAAGCATCGCAATGAGCAGCGCGGCATCGGCGGGCTGTTTTTTGACGATCTGAACACACCGGATTTCGATCGCTGTTTCGCCTTTATGCAGGCGGTGGGGAACGGTTATGCCGACGCCTACCTGCCGATCGTCGAACGTCGCAAAGCGATGCCCTGGGGCGAGCGCGAGCGTAACTTCCAGTTGTATCGTCGCGGGCGTTATGTGGAATTTAACCTGGTCTGGGATCGCGGTACCCTGTTTGGGTTACAGACAGGCGGACGCACCGAATCGATTTTGATGTCGATGCCGCCGCTGGTGCGTTGGGAGTACGACTGGCAGCCGGAAGACGGTAGCCCGGAAGCCGCATTGAGTGACTTTATTCAGGTACGCGACTGGGTGTGAGTCGCGCCGCTTCGCAGGCTGGATAAGCGGCGCGCCATGCGGCAATCACGCAGCCACCATTGCCTCACATCCACTGGCGCATTCGTTGATGTAACGTCGACGACGGCTTCTCGGCAAACAGCTGCTGGTAGTCGGTGGCGAACTGGCCCAAGTGCCAGAATCCCCACTGCATCGCGGCGTCCTTGACCGTGGCGCTTTGCGACCACGGACTGATCAGTTCGCGGCGCACCGCGTTCAGGCGGATCCTTTTCAACCACGCGTTTGGGCCAATCCCCAAAATAGCGTGAAACGCATTCTGCAACGTGCGACGGCTGACGTGCAGTTGATTGCACAGATCCAGCACCGTCAGCGGCTCAGACATGTTTTCCAGCACATACTCCCGCGCCCGCGACAGCAGCCTGCGGTAGCCCTGATGGCTAACGCTTTCCGCCGTATGAATTGGCTGCGCCTCTTCCAGCATCGTCCCCATCGCCATTAGCAGGTTATCGCCAAGCACTTTTCGTACAGCGGGCTGATGGAGATTCTCCGGACTCTCGCTAAACGTCGCCAGCGCCTGCTGAACAAAGCCCCACAGCGCCGCTTTGTGCTGCTCTTTGACCTCCAGCGCCGCCTGGCTGCGCAGCATATGTAGCACCCGCTCCGGGTTATGTAAAAAGTTGGCCTGCCGGGAGATCACATCTTCCGAAATCACCACCCCAAGAATGGTGTAATCGTCCGGAGTACTCAGTTCAAACTCGGTCCCCCCCGGCCGGGTCGCAATCTCCGCGCTGCCGAGGCACTGGCTGCCAATAAACCCCTGCTCGCCGCGCGTCGCCGGAATACCAAACCAGAAAGAGTTCGGCCAGACCAGACATGACTGGCGCAGCGCCAGTCCGGTGTATTCACGGAACACCTGAATATCATCGAGCAGGATTTCCGTGAACTCGCCATGAAATTTGCCGGGATGCAGTTGATCGTAAATCTGCTGCCAGGCGGTAATGGTCAGGGCGTGCTCATACACGTCCGTGGTTCGCCGCTGGTGAACGTTGTCCACTTCCACCTTCGGCGTCAGTTTTACGTCTTCGGGTAATGCTTCATGATAAAGATGGTGCAAGTTAGCTGTACGGGTCTTTTTCATGATCTTTATGCCGGACGCCTGTTGAGACGCCCGGCCCTCCGACAGATTAATTTTTTATGCGATAGCGACTGCTGCGTTTACGCAACGCCCCGTCCGTAAAAAGCTGCTCCAGCGCCGCCCGGGCCTGCTCCAGCGGCCAGCCAAAGTGCGCGGCGACCTCGCCCACCGTCATGCCCTGACGCACCCCGGCGAGTTTTGCCAACAGCGCATCGGCGTTGTCCGGTACGCCAGGCGGCTGCGGCGCCGTTTTCGGCGCGGGAGGCGCCGATGCACGCTGAAACCCGCCGATCAGCCACTGGGTGTCATCCTCGGGCCGCCCAATCTCTTTTCGGCTGATGACGCGTCCGGTGCGCTGCGCCGCGGCGCTTCCGGCATCCAGCGCCGCCCGACAGGCCGCCAGATCGCCCTCCACTACCAGCGTCACCTTGCCAGGGTCAAGCACTTCGTGATTCAGCAGCGTAACGTTGGCGGCTTTCAGCATGGCATCCGCGGCATCCACCGCCGCGACCATGCCCTCCACTTCCAGTAATCCCAGCGCATTGATCATCGGCAACCTCCGTTACGCGCGCTGGATGGGACTACGGGCGATATCCAGAACCGCATCGGTAAAGGCATTGCAGGCCGCTTTACAGGCCGCCTGGCTCCCGGTTAAAAACGCAGCGGAATAGTTGGTTTCCGACGGCGGCGGCACGTAGGTCACCAGTTGAACATCGGCAGATTTCATCGCCGCATCAATACCAAAGGTCGCCTCCAGCGGCGGCGCAACCAGATAAGCGATCGGATCGCCCAGCGCAATCCCCGCGGTTGACGACAGATACGAACCGGTGCGCGACACCACGTGCGCGAGAAATGCCGTATCTTCCGCATCGTTCGCCCACTGGAACGCAGCGCCGCTTTCAATATGGGCGACCATCGCGTCCAGTCCGGCGCGAACCTCCGCCGGGTTTGGTCCGCCGAGCATAATCAGCACTTCTCCGGCGGTAGGCGACGGGCCGTGGGCAGCGCCGGCGTATAGCGAGCGGCCATACACCACTTCCACCATCGCCTGTTTCGTCGCTTCGTCTGCGGCAATATACGTCACGTCATCAGAGTCTGCCGTGATGAGACCGAGGCTACGTATATGCGACGGTAATTTCAGTTCGCGCGCAAACCCGTCGTTTACGGAAGCAATCACGCGCATCGCGCTGACCGAGGGTCGAATCAAATCTAATGCTGGCATGATGCCTCCTTTAACGGGTCATGTTGATGCCGGACGCCTTTTGCTCCAGCATGCGTTTGGCCAAATCGACAATGACGGCGGCCGCTTCGACCGGCGGGGTGCCGCCCTGGTGGATGTTCGAAATACAGGTGCGATCGGCTTCCACGGTGGTCGCCACACGCGGGGAATAGACCGCGTAGCAGGAGAGACTTTCTGACTGCCCCAGCCCAGGACGTTCGCCGACCAGCAGGACAACCACCTTCGCACCGAGGATCTCGCCGATCTGATCTTCTATCTTCACGCGGCCATAGCGCACAAAGAACGGCGTGCCGACCTTCAGCCCCGCCTGCTTCAGCCCGGCGAGAAGCGGCGGCAAAATCTCCTCATAGTTGGCAGTGATCGCATCAGTGGAAAGACCGTCGGATACCACCACCTGCACGTCCGGATTCATCACGCACTGCGCTTTCAGCGCCTCGACCGCTTCCGGACTCAGCCGACGCCCCATGTCCGGGCGGGTCAGATACAGGTTTTTGTCGCTGATTTCCGAACGCACCTCCAGCAACCCCTGGGCTTTCACCCACTCTTCCGGCACCTCTTTCAGCACCGTGTCTTTCGAACGCGAGTGATCGGCGAGAAAGCGCAACAGCGCCTGGGTGCGTGGGCGCGGCCCGGCGCGCCCCGTGCAAACCCGCGCGGCGGTGCTACGACGCAGCTCTGTGAGCACGTCGGCGCGGTGCGGATGCTCAACGCCAATCCACGCTTTGGCTTGTGCGGATCCTAAATCGACCTCACAGCTTTCGCTGGCGACGGGCGTAGCGCACTGCGGCTTATGGCATCCCTGCGCGGACGGCGCGGCGGTTTGTGGCGCGTCCTGGCCCATTGACGCCATCACGCTACGTACAATTTCTTCAATCTGTTTTTGATCCATGGTGTCTCATCCCCGCGTCATCAGAAGAACAGTGACGGATCGCCCGCCCGTTTGGTCAGACGACCGTTTGCCATAATGCCCATCGTTTCCAGCCAGCGTTCAAACTCCGGCGACGGGCGCAGGTTCAGCAACTGGCGCACGGTTGCGGTGTCGTGGAAGGCGGTGGTCTGATAGTTGAGCATGATGTCGTCGCCGAGCGGCATGCCCATGATGTAGTTGCAGCCGGCGGTGGCGAGCAGAATCATCAGGTTTTCGTTGAGGTTCTGATCGGCGTCGGCATGGTTGGTGTAGCAGCAGTCGCAGCCCATCGAAATGCCGCTCAGCTTGCCCATAAAGTGATCTTCCAGGCCCGCACGGATAATCTGGCGATCGTTATAGAGGTATTCCGGCCCGATAAAGCCCACCACCGTATTAACGAGGAACGGATCGTAGTGCCGCGCCAGCCCGTAGTTACGCGCTTCCATTGTCACCTGATCCGCGCCAAAGTTAGCGCCAGCGGAAAGCGCCGAACCTTGCCCGGTTTCAAAGTACAGGCAGTTTTCCCCGGCGATGCGGTTGAATTCCGCCCCTACTGCGCGCGCTTCATCCAGCATCGCCAGCTCGACGCCAAACTCTTTTAATCCCTTCTCGCTGCCGCAAATACTCTGGAAGATCAGTCCCCCCGGCGCGCCGCGGCGGATCGCTTCGATCTGGGTGGTGACGTGCGCCAGCACGCAACCCTGGGTCGGGATGTTGAACTTGTCGATGACGCCGTAAACGGTATCCAGCACGCGGCTTAAGTTTTCCACGTCGTCGGTGACCGGGTTGACGCCAATCACCGCATCGCCTGCGCCAAAAGAAAGCCCTTCATAGATTTGCGCGGCAATACTCTGCACATCGTCGCGGGTGTCGTTCGGTTGTAAGCGGCAGCTAAAGGTGCCTGGAATACCGATCGTGGTATTGGCCTTTTTAATCACCGGCATTTTCTTGCCGCCGTAAATCAGATCGGCGTTGGAACAAATTTTCGCCACCGCCGCCACCACTTCAGAGGTGAGTCCTTTACGGGTAAAAGCGATGTCGTCAACGGATGTTTCGTCGCTCAACACGTACTCGCGCAGTTCGCTGATGCTCCAGTTTTTAATGCGGTTATAAGCGGTTTCATTGACGTCATCCTGAATCAGACGCGTCACGCAGTCCTCCTCATAAGCAATCACCGGATTATTGCGAATATCCGCCACTGTCATTTCTGACAGTACCTGTTTCGCCGCCACGCGCTCCTGCGAACTTTGCGCTGCGACGCCTGCCAGCACATCCCCCGAACGCAGTTCGTTGGCCTTTGCCAGCACCTCTTTAACATCCTTAAACTGATATACATTGCCGAACAATGTGGTCTTTAGTTTCATAAGTCGTTCCCTCAGGAAGGAAATGCGAGTGATTTCACCGTCACCGGCACAACCGATCCGCCAAAAAGAGGCGTACCAATGTCGATATAGTCCCCCGCCCGCACGACCACCTCATCGATGACCGCCAGCGGGAGTTGCTGTAACTGCGGGCGCAACAACATGCCCAGGGCTTTACCAAAATCCTGCTCGGCCACCACCAGCAGGGGATGCGGATTGGGAAAACGCGCGACAAAAGCGGTCAGCGCGTCGATGACCGACAGTAACGCGGCGTAACGCACCGGAAGCGAGGCGGGCAGCGCCAGCACGTAAGCGTCGTTTTGGGGATCGAGATCGAGTTGAATGAGCGCCTGCTGCCAGGCATGCAACAGATCCGCGTCATCCTGCGGGATCGCCACTGGCAGATTGCGCAGCGGCAGTTGAACGTCGTCCAGCCAAATCGTACTGCCGGACAACGACAGCGTATGCGCCCCCGCGCCGATCACCGTGGCCCGCACGGTCTGCGCCGGAAACTGCACGTTCATCTCCCGCAGGCGGGGATGTTCGTGCAGCGCCGTCGCTAACAGCGGTCCGATGTCAGCAAAACAGAACGGATCGGCGGGCAGGTTGCGGTAGCATTCGCCCACTCCGCCGGAAAGCGTAATCACATCTGGTTTCGCCCCGGCAGGCAGCAGCGCGGTTTGCATCAGCGCCTGCGCCAGCGGTGACGGCGTGCCGTCAATGATTTCCACAATCAGTTCCGCCATCCGCTGCGTCACCTCAACGACCTGCGCCACAGTAAGTGTGCGGGCGTCAGTTCCTTCGCCGAACAGCGCTGCGACGATCTTCTGACCGGGTTGGTGAGCGTAAACCACGCGTCCCTGGCCGTCGGTTTCCAGCAGACGGCCCCCCACGTTCAGGCAGGCGGTACCGGTGACCTTTCCGGCATCAAACAGCGCGTAGTTCGACGTCCCGCCGCCGATGTCGATATTGAGCACCCGACACATCCGCTGCTCTGAAAGGGTTTGCGCGCCCGCGCCGTGTCCGGCAATCACCGACTCCAGATGGGGACCGGCGCTGGCGACGACAAAGTCGCCGAGCGACTGCGACAGCGCCATCACCGCCCCGCGCGCATTGCGGGTTTTCGCGCTCTCGCCGGTGATGATGATCGCCCCGGAGTCCACGGTTTCCGGCGCGATGCCGGCCGCCTGGTATTGTTCAAGGATTAATGCCCTGAGTTCGGCCTCTTTTAACCCACCCTGCTTATCGACAGGCGTAAAGAAAACCGGGCTTTGCCAGCTAATTTCGCGTTTAATGAATTCGTAACGAGGCACCTGCGACACCGCCGCGCGGTTGACCAGTTCCAGTCGTGAGAAGATCACCTGGGTGGTGGTGGTGCCAATATCGATACCAACGCTCAGTAGCTGGCGAGTGTTCACGATTGCGCCTCCACGTCGATTTCTGCCGGGACATTTTCATCTTTTGGCACCAGCATCATCGCCACGCCAATCGCCGTGACGCCGCCAATGAGCTTGCCGACAATCATCGGGAAAATCATCGCGTTCATGTTGGCTGCCGCGAAGCCTAAGTGGTCGCCCAGCGCGAAGGCGGCAGAGACGGCAAATGCGCAGTTGATCACTTTGCCGCGGGTATCCATCTGCTTCATCATGCCGAACATCGGGATATTGTTCGCCAGCGTCGCCACCATGCCGCCCGCCGCCATATTGTTGATTTTGAGCAGGCCGCCGACGCGCATCAGTGGTTTTTCGAACCAGCGGGTCAGCAACAGCACCATCGGATAAGCGCCGAGCAGCACGCAGGAGATAGAACCGATCACTTCGATGGCGCGCATCACCTCGCCGGGCGTGTCGCCAGGGGCCATGAAGATCGGATCAAGCCCAGGGATCAGATCCCAACCGAGCAGGAATTTGATCACCGCCGCCGCCAGGCCGATAGTGATCAGCGCCACGAGGAATTTGGCGAAGATCTGGAAGCCGCTGATCATCTTTTCCGGAATGAACTTCAACCCCAGCGCCACCAGCACCGCAACGATGATCACCGGGATCATGTTCATCAGGATCAGCGCGAAGGTAAACTCCACCGGCTGACCGTTGATCTCAACGCCGGAATACATTGCCACCAGCCCCCCGGCGATACAGCCGATGGGGATCGTCACGATGCCCGCCAGCACGCCGAGCGCCAGCCAGCGGCGGTCAGACGGCTCAATGATCCCCAGCGCCACCGGAATAGAGAAGACGATGGTTGGCCCCATCATCGCGCCGAGAATTAACCCTGAGTATAGCCACGCCGCCACATCGCCGCCCGCCAGCTCTTTGGCGAGGAAGAAACCGCCCATGTCGCAGGCCAGCAGCGTACCGGCAAACATTGACGGGTTCGCACCGAGCATTTCATACAGTGGAATAATCACCGGTCCGAGCAATTTCGCTAACACCGGCGCCAGCGCGGTCATACCAACCATGGCCAACCCCAGCGCGCCCATCGCCATAAAACCTTCTTCAAACTGTCCACCGGACCCTTCAATGCTTTTGCCGAATTTTCCGAGGAAACGCGCTGAACCGCCGAACTGTGACAGGATCCTGTCCACGGCGGCAATCAGCATAAAGAACATCATGATGTACATGATGATTTCGTTAATTCCCATAGCCTCTACTCCCTGTCTTTTGTGATTCGTGGGCCTGATGGCGCTGCGCTTATCAGGCTGTTAATGTGCCGCCGTGTACAGGTCGATAATCTGTTCCCGGCTGGCGGTGCGTGGGTTGGTGCGCAGACAAATATCCTCCAGCGCCCCCGTCGCCCAGCCGCTGTAATGTGCTGCTTCCGCGCCTGCGTCGCCGAGGCGCGTCGTCAGGCCCACTTCGGCGATCAGATCGCTCACCGCCGTGATGGCATCGCGATCGTCCGATTTCTTATTGGTCAACGCCCGCCCGATATGCGTAAAGCGTTCACGGCACACCATTCGGTTAAACCCCATCACTGTTGGCAGCAGCATGGCATTCGCCTGGCCGTGAGGGATGTGCAGCGTCGCCCCCGGCTGGTGCGCCATCGCATGGCACAGCCCCAGTCCGGCGCTGGAAAACGCCATTCCCGCCATACAGGAGGCAAGCAGCATACTTTCGCGCGCGGCGAGATCGTGTCCGTAGCCCACCGCTTTCGGCAGCGATTTGCCGATCATCGCTATCGCGCCAATCGCCAGGCTGTCAGTAAACGGGGAGGCATTCAGCGCGCTGTACGCTTCCACCGCGTGAGTGAGCGCATCAATACCGGTCATTGCCGTGACCGATGACGGCACGCCTTCGGTCAGCGCGGCGTCAAGAATCGCCAGATCCGGCATCAAAGAGGCATGCGCCAGCACCTGTTTGCGCCCGCTCGCCGCGTCGGTAATCACCGTAACGTTGGTGGTTTCCGATCCGGTACCGGCGGTGGTAGGCACCGCGATCAGCGGCAGGCGCGGACGCAGCGTGCTGGTTTGCGTCATCTCTGCCAGCGTCAGGCTGGGATTGGTGACCAACAGCGCGACCGCTTTTGCCGCATCCAGCACGGATCCGCCGCCAAACGCCACCACGCCGTCGCATTTAGCCTCGCGCAGCTGCGCAACCGCGGCACAGACGTCGGTAATACAGGGTTCCCCTGGTGGACACGACCAGACCGTCATCGCCACGCCCTTCATCGCCAGGCTGCGCTCAAGCGGCGCGGTCAATCCGGCCTGATGCAGAAAACTGTCGACCATCACAAACAGATGGCTGAGTTCGCGCGTCTGCGCTTCCTGTCCGCAAGCGCTCAACGCGCCGAGTCCACACAGCGTGACCGGCGGAACGCTAAAGGTTTTCACGCGTTGCAGATTCAGGGTATCGAATGCCTGAAAGAGCGCCGTCTGCAAGTCAGCTTGCATAGATTCCCTCCGCTTTCTCTTTCCCGCTGTTAGCGATAGCCAGCGGCGTCATAAACAGGCTGTGTTGGGGCAGATGCACCTGTAAAGTCGGGAAACGCTGGCGAAACAGTTCGCCCACTCCCGGCTGCATGCAGGAACCGCCCGCCAGCCACAGATCGTTAATCCCCTGCCCTTCAATGTGCCGGGCGACAATCTCCGCCATTTTTTCGTACACCGGCTTAACCACCGGCCAAATCTCCTGCGCATTACTGCGCTTGTACTGCTCGGCGTCCTCCAGCGGGATGCGCCGGTTTCCGGCAAGGGTCAGTGAAATGTGATGACCACCGGTCGCTTCGTCGGCGGACCAGGTCACGTCCCCCCGCTTCACGATGGCGATGCCGGTCGTGCCGCCGCCGATATCCACCACGCCGGCGTTATCGAGTTGCAGCAGATCCGCCACTGCAGTCGGTTCATCCAGCACGTGGCTCACCTCCAGCCCGGCCGACTCCAGCACGTTGATTGAAATGCGCGGATCGGTGCCCGGCGGGAATGAGGTCGCCGCATGGGTGAAGCGGCAGCCGAGCCGTTTTTCGAGCGTATCGAGATGACGGCGCACCAGGGTGACCGCGCCGAAGAAATCCCAGACGATGCCGTCACGCACGACGTCAGCCCAGTCGAGGCACACCGCGACGGGCTGCGCGTCGCCGTCGACGACCATCGACACTACGTCGCAGGTGCCCAAATCCACGCCCAGCCACAGCGGAGACTCGCTGTCAGCGGGCGTCTGATTACAGAGCTGCGCGGCTTTTTGCAGTCGCGGCGTCAGCCAGCGTTGTTCGTCGTGCGCCATGTTTTATCCCTTAAACGATTCTGAACGCATCCACCAGCACGCAACGACGCAGACGCACAAAGGTGCGCGCGCTGGTGACCCCTTCCCCGGTTGGCGTAGTGATGGTCATCGTGGTCCAGCCTTCGCCGCCCAGCCCCAGCCCGGCAATGCACGGCCCGTTTTTGACGAAAATGCTGGTATCAATGGCGTTGGCCATCTGGTTCATGTTGTCGATATTGCGCGAGTGCATAGCCGCCGTATGGTGACAGCCGCCTTCCAGCTCAACCGCCAACGCGATCGCCTCATCGACATTTGCCACCCGTACGACCGGCAGCACCGGCATCATCAGTTCGGTGACGGCAAACGGATGGCTGGCGGGCGTTTCGACAAACAGCAACCGGGTTGGCTCAGGCACCTTCAGACCAATGGCTGCCGCGATTTTCGCCGCGTCACGGCCCACCCAGTCACGGCTGACGGTGCCTTTGCCGCGTTCATCAATATTTTTCAGCAGTACCGGCTGAAGCTGTTCGGCCTGCGCGGCGGTCAGTTTCACCGCCTGTTGGCCTTCCATCAGGTGCATCAATTCGTCGGCAACGCTGTCGACGACAATCAATACCTTCTCGTCGGCGCAAATAATGTTGTTATCAAAGGACGCGCCTTTCACGATGGATTCGGCGGCGCGCGCGAGGTCGGCGGTCTCATCCACCACCACCGGCGGATTACCGGCCCCTGCGGCAATCAGCCGCTTGTTGGTGTGTTTACGGGCGGCTTCGACGACCGCTTCGCCGCCAGTGACCACCAGCAGGCCGATGCCCGGGTATTTAAACAGCCGTTGGGCGGTTTCGATATCCGGATTCGCCACCGTGACCAGCAGGTTCTCCGGGCCGCCCGCCGCCACCACCGCCTGGTTGAGCAGGGTGATGGCGCGCTGTGAAACGCCTTTCGCCGCCGGATGCGGGGCAAACACCACGCTGTTGCCGGCAGCAATCAGGCTGATGGCGTTATTAATCACCGTCGCCGCCGGGTTGGTGGACGGCGTCACCGAGGCCACCACGCCCCACGGCGCGTTTTCAATCAGGGTCAGTCCGTTATCACCGGTCAGTACCTGCGGCGACAGACATTCCACACCCGGCGTACCGCGCGCCTGGGCGATATTTTTGGCCACTTTATCTTCGACACGGCCCATGCCGGTTTCTTTGACGGCAAACTCCGCCAGTTCTCTGGCGTGTTTTTCGCCCGCCTCACGAATGGCGTGAATCGCAAGCTGGCGCATCGCCACGCTTTTCAGCCCCTGCTGGGCGATTTTTGCGGCTGCCACCGCATCATCCAGGGAGGCAAAAACGCCCATTTCATGAACGGCGGCCACCGGATGGCTGCTGTCCTTCATTTTCAGCAGCACCGCTTTTACCACCTGTTCAATGTCCTGTTGATTCATGATGTTCAGTCCTATTTATGGAAAATCACCTGACCGCCCGCCACCACTTCATCGACGATGCCAATGACGCACAGATCCACCGGCGAGGCTTCACTGCGGTGCGCCTGACGCGCCGAGCTGCCGCTGACCAGCAGTACCCATTCGCCGGTACCCGCGCCGATACTGTCGATAGCGACAGCGCACTGCCCGTCCGGGTTGCCCGCAGCATCAATCATCTCGACCATCAGCAGCTTGTCGTGGGCCAGTCCCTGATGGCGGACGGTGCAGACGATTTGTCCTGTAACGACAGCCAGTTTCATACCCGCCTCCTTGTTGCCGGATGACCGCGCCTGGCGCCTTATCCGGCCTACACAATCCGAACGCCGTGGGTGGTCTCCCGTAGGCCGGATAAGCACAGCGCCATCCGGCACCACGTTTCATGCTTAGATGTTGCTGTCGCCTTTGAAGCTGATCGGGAAGACTTCTTCCAGATCGCCATGCGGACGTGGGATAACATGTACTGAGACCAGCTCGCCAATGCGCTGCGCGGCGGCGGCGCCAGCATCCGTTGCCGCTTTGCACGCCGCGACGTCGCCGCGCACCATCGCGGTCACCAGACCACCACCAATCTGCTTCACACCAACCAGTTTCACGCGCGCGGCTTTCACCATCGCATCAGAGGCCTCAATCAGTGCAACCAGGCCCCGGGTTTCAATCATTCCTAAAGCTTCCATTGTGTTTTCCTCTCATGGGGTCCAGAACGGGACCGTTTATACAACCAGGGTTTGCGAATCGCGTACGCGGCTCGCGTCAGTCTGGCGCGGCACCGCAGCCACCAGCGCCAGTTCGATAATTTCCTGTACGCTACAGCCCCGTGACAGGTCATGTAGCGGCGCGGCCAGCCCCTGAATCAGCGGCCCGACAGCGCGGTATCCTCCCAGACGCTGGGCGATTTTGTAGCCGATATTGCCCGCCTCCAGCGACGGAAAGACCATCACGTTGGCGTTGCCCCGCAGCGGACTGTCGGGCGCTTTTTGCGCGGCGACCTCCGGCACGAAGGCGGCGTCAAACTGCAGTTCACCGTCCACCTGCAGTTGGGGCGCGCGTTCCCTCACGATCTCTGTCGCCTGCTGCACGTTAGCGACGTTAGGATGACGGGCGCTGCCGTGGCTGGAAAACGACAGCATCGCCACCCGCGGCTCGTCGCCGGTAATGGCGCGCCATGACGCCGCGCTGGCGATGGCGATATCCGCCAGTTGCGCCGCCGTGGGCTGCGGCACCACGCTACAGTCGGCAAACCCTAACGCTGGCCCAACGTACTGCGGCAGCATCAAAAAAATGGACGACAAGGTTTTGCAGCCAGGCTGAAGGCCAATGATGCGTAGTCCGGCGCGCAGCACGTTGGCTGTCGATGACAGATTGCCCGCAATGCACACATCAGCGTGCCCCGCGCTGACCATCGCTGCGGCAAACATCAGCGGGTCGCTCAGTTTTTCCACCGCATCCGTCGGCGTTTTTTCGCCTGCTTTTGCCAGCCAACGGCGGGCAAAATCCTCGCGCATTGCGGGATTGCTTTGTGGGTCGATGACCTGAATCCCGTCCAGGGCCACGCGGTGGCTCAACGCAAACTGACGCAGAGCGAATGGGCTGGCGACCAGAACCGGGCGCGCCAGCCCCTGCTGTTGCAGGTAGTGCGCCGCTTTTAACACGCGCGGGTCTAACGCATCCGGAAACACCACCCTGGCAGGCGCCTGTAAGGCCAACTGGCGGGCGCGTTCAATGATCATTGTTCACCTCCCAGTCGCTGTTGGATCTGACTGACGGTAAGCGGCTGCGTCGCGACGGACAAAATCATCATCACGTAGACCGCGCTGGAAAGGCGGTTCAGCGCCTGCATGATGTCCGGTCGCAGAACCTCAAAACTGCGGTTGATAAAGACCTGCGCGGCAATGGTTTCCGTTTCGCGCACTTTGGTGCGTAGCAGGTTAAGCAGCGCCGCGTCGCGCCCGTGGCGGGCTTCCGGCACCAGATGGTCGTGGTCGAGATAGCGCAACGGCTGATGAGAAAGGCGGTGCAGATCGTCTTCGTTCAGGCCGACAATCGACTGCGCCGCCAGCGGCTCGTCCATCGCGTCGGCGCGCATAATATTGCCAAGCCGCGAACGAATATCCGCCAGCCACGGTTGCCAGAGGTCCGACAGTTCTGTTTGCAGCCACACAGTCAACGCGATAGTGCTGTCCAGCGCGGCGCGAAAACCCAGGCGCGGATCGCTTTTCGCGACCATTTTGTCCGCCGTCAGATGGGTCAGCGTGTCGGGCTTCTCCTTCACCGGCTGGCGGCACAGTTCGCAGCAGGCCTGCGGATGGGTGTCGCTGCTGGTCAGGCCGTGCACCGGCTGCAGTTGCTGTTGCTCGTCGTCGATGAACAGGCGGCCCTGCTCATCAAGAAATTTGATGCGCAGACGGCGACTTTCCAGCAGTTCACGGGCAGAGGGCGTCAGGCGGGCGTCAGCGGGAAGATGGATCTCCGCACCCTCGCTGAGCGTATGGTTCGCTCTGAGCCATGCTTCGGTGATGAAGTCGTTCATACCGATTGCCAGTTCGCAGGCCACGCTACGTACAGGAAACGCACGGTCGTCGGCGTGCCAAATTCAATGCTGGAGCCTTTAGGGATAAACATGACGTCCCCGGCTCTGGCGATCAGGGTTTCGCCTTCATGACGCACATGCAGTTCGCCTTCCAGCACCATGTCGATTTCGTCGTAGTTCAGCGTCCACGGGAAGAAAGCGTTGTCCCACTGCATAAATCCGGCGGCCATGCTGCTGCCATCCTGCTCAGTCACCAGATCGGTTAAGCCCACGCAGTGCGGTTCGGCGCCGTCAAAACGACCAAACTTCACGCTGCTGCCGTCAACAACCTTGATTCCGCCTTTGCCGGTAACGGATTTAAAGCCCGGCTGCATCCCGGCCTGCTCCAGCGACTGTTTTTCTTTCAGCACTTTCTCCATCAGTTGCGAAACCAGGCTTTCGGTGAACTGCCCTTCCGGCAACTGCGCTATGATGGTTTCACGAATGCGCTGGGTATCGGATTTGTCCGCGTCCGCGCTGCTCGTCGTCGGGGCAGATTCGTCGCATTCCGTTATC
Source organism: Citrobacter sp. 50677481 (assembly GCF_001463265.1). Lineage (NCBI taxonomy): Bacteria > Pseudomonadati > Pseudomonadota > Gammaproteobacteria > Enterobacterales > Enterobacteriaceae > Citrobacter > Citrobacter sp. 50677481. The sequence goes on along the minus strand of NZ_LNHZ01000057.1, from coordinate 141,406 downwards.
GTCACGCCCAGCAGTTCCGCGACCTCTCGCGCTTCCGGGGTGATAATGCTGGCGCGCAGGACCACCGACATCGCCTGTTCGCCGCGTGCATGAGCCGCACGTATGTCATTCGCTGTGATGAGTTTTTTCACCTGCCCCTTCCTCCTTTTGGCTAAGCTCACTCAGATAGTCCACCAGATGCTGTACGCTGCCCGGATCCTGGCTGTTGAGGGCAAAAATCGGCTCTGCAAAGCCCATCCCGCGCAGTAACGCCCGCGTAGCAGGCACGTCGGCATCCGGCCTGTCCGTTTTGCTGATCACCGCAATGTGTCGTTTACTGGCGCCAATATCTAACAGCCCGGCAGGTAAGCGACTTTCTCTGTCATTTGCCGCATGGACATAAATCAACGTGTCGACGTCCTGCAGCGTGGTTATTAAGGCGTGGTACCAGCGGGGATGGCTGAAATATTCCCCGGGGGTGTCAATATCGCCGTCGGCATTAAATTCCACGGCCTGCGTTTTCCTGGCGAGGGAATAATTTCCCTGCAGCGCGTTAAAAAGCGTCGTTTTTCCCGCGCCTACCGCCCCCACAAACGCAATACGTTTCATACCGGCTCCGAATTAGCTTTTGGTCAGCTCACACAGGGTAAAATTTAATAAGCGCCCTAGTCCGCTGACCGTTTGCAATAATGCTTCCTCTACCGCGCCGACGGTTCCATAAATCACCAGCGCGCCGCTGAACCGGTCGAGAAAGCCGATATGGACATCGGCGGCTTTCATCGCCAGATCGCCTGCAATCATGGCGGTCTCACCTGGCGTCAGCGTCATAATGCCGATAGCGCCTGCCTCGGGAACGCCGATCTTTTTCGCCAGTTCTTCACCTGGATGCGCAATGAGATGCGCCAGCGTGACCTGTTTACCCGGCACAAATTCCTGAATGATGCGTTCTTTATCCATTGGCCACCGCCCCTGTTGAAACTGGTCTTATCGTGGCAATTTTTTGCTGGGGTAAATAACAAAATTCGGCAAGGTGATTTAAAAGGTGAAGGAGATCACTATTACGCAGAAATAAAAAAGCGCGGGAGAGACCCGCGCCGAAATGAATTAAAGTGAAATTACAGCGGTTGCGTTTGTGCTTCAACGACCGCCAGCGCCACCATATTAACAATCCGCCGCACAGAGGCGATCGGCGTTAATACATGTACTGGCTTCGCCACGCCCATTAATACTGGCCCGACGGTCACGCCTTCAGAACTGGAAACGCGCAGTAAGTTGTAACTAATACGTGCCGCTTCCATATTCGGCATCACCAGAATATTGGCGGAACCTTTCAGCGGACTGTCCGGCATCCGGTCATTGCGAATACTTTCCACCAGCGCCGCGTCACCGTGCATTTCGCCGTCGATCATCAGTTCCGGAGCCCGTTGTTTGATCAGCGCCAGCGCTTCGCGCATTTTGCTGGCCGCTGGCGCATTGGATGACCCAAAGTTGGAATGCGAAAGCAGCGCCACCTTCGGCTCAATACCAAAGCGACGCACCGACTCCGCCGCCATCAGGGTGATCTCCGCCAGCTCTTCCGGCGTCGGATCTTCATTGACATAGGTATCGGCAATGAAGGTGTTACCGCTCGGCAGCAGCAGCGCGTTCATCGCCCCCGCCGCATGCACGCCTTCACGGTAACCGAACACCTCTTTGACCACGCTGAAGTGCTCATGGTAGTCACCGATAGTGCCGCAGATCATCGCATCGGCTTCACCGCGTTGCACCATGATCGCGCCAATGGCCGTATGATTGCCGATCATCGCCCGCTGCGCCTGCTCCTGGGTGATCCCTCGGCGCTTCATGATCTGGTAATACTCGCTCCAGTACTCTTTGAAACGCGGATCGGATTCGTTGTTGACGATCTCAAAATCAACGCCCGCTTTGATCTGTAATCCCAGCTTCTGGATGCGCATCTCGATCACGCCCGGACGGCCAATCAGGATGGGCTTCGCCAGTCCCAGGGTCACTAACTCCTGGGTGGCATGCAGCACGCGCGCCTCTTCCCCTTCCGGCAGCACCACGCGCTTCGGCTCTTTGCGCGCCTGGGAGAAGATCGGCTTCATAAACAGGTTGGTTTTATAGACAAATTCGGTCAGCTTATCGACATAGACGTCAAAGTCGGCGATGGGCCGTTTCGCCACGCCGGAGTCCATCGCCGCTTTCGCTACGGCCGGGGCGATTTTAACGATTAAACGCGGATCGAACGGTTTCGGAATGATGTATTCCGGCCCGAAACTCAGATCCTGATCGCCATAGGCCGAGGCCACCACTTCGCTCTGCTCGGCGTGGGCCAGTTCGGCTATCGCATGTACCGCCGCCAGCTTCATCTCTTCGTTGATTGCGGTGGCGCCAACGTCCAGCGCGCCGCGGAAAATGAACGGGAAGCACAGGACATTGTTCACCTGATTCGGATAATCCGAGCGTCCTGTACAGATAATCGCGTCCGGGCGAACCTCTTTCGCCAGCGGCGGCAGGATTTCCGGTTCCGGGTTCGCCAGCGCCAGAATCATTGGCGCACGGGCCATTTTCTTGACCATCTCCTGGGTCAGCACTTTCGGGCCGGAGCAGCCGAGGAAGATGTCCGCGCCGTCAATGACATCATCCAGCGTGCGTTTGCCGTCATCATCCACCGCATAGGCCGCTTTGGTTTCCGCCATGTTCGGCTCGCGACCTTTGTAGATCACGCCTTTCGAGTCGCAGACCACAATATTGTGTTTTTGCATCCCCAGCGCCACCAGCAGGTTCATACATGCGATAGCCGCCGCGCCCGCGCCGGAAACGACCATTCGCACATCGGAGATGTTCTTTTCCACCACCCGCAGGCCGTTCAGAATAGCGGCTGTGCTGATAATGGCGGTTCCGTGCTGATCGTCATGGAACACTGGAATGTTCATCCGTTCACGCAGCTGTTGTTCAATATAGAAACATTCCGGCGCTTTAATGTCTTCGAGGTTGATGCCGCCGAAAGTCGGTTCCAGCGCGGCCACCACGTTGATAAATTTATCCGGATCCAGCTCGTCGACTTCGATATCGAACACGTCGATACCGGCAAATTTTTTGAACAGTACGCCTTTGCCTTCCATCACCGGCTTACCGGCCAGCGCGCCGATATTGCCTAAGCCGAGCACTGCCGTACCGTTAGAGATCACCGCGACGAGGTTGCCGCGCGCGGTGTATTTGTAGGCCGCCAGCGGATCTTTTTCAATTTCCAGACAAGGGGCCGCGACGCCCGGCGAGTAGGCCAGCGCCAGATCGCGCTGGGTCGCCAGAGGCTTGGTTGGAGAGACCTGGATCTTACCGGGGACAGGGAATTCGTGGAAATCAAGCGCGCTTTGTTTTAACTGGTCATCCATCTTGTTGTTCCTTTTCACGTAACGATCAAAAAATGAGACGCAACAGCCTGGTGCGCCGCACATTATCACCGCTGTGCGGGGCGCAAACTTTGAAGGTCGCCAAACTCTTACGACTCAAAATAATGAAATTGTAATCAACTCATAACAACCATGTTACCCGGTTGCGCCAGCAATACCATGCCTGTCTGCTATGCTTTTTTGTTATGCAGTTCATGAATTTTCCAGAAGTGTGAATTAACGCACTCACCTAACACTTTACTTTTCAAGGAGTATTTCCTATGAACCAGTTAGACGGCATCAAACAATTCACTACTGTCGTGGCGGACAGCGGCGACATTGAGTCGATTCGCCATTATCAGCCCCAGGATGCCACCACCAACCCTTCGCTGCTGCTGAAAGCGGCGGGTCTTGACCATTACAGCCACCTGATCGACGACGCCCTCGAATGGGGTAAAAAACGCGGTAAAACCCAGGAGCAGCAGGTCGCGGAAGCCTGCGATAAGCTGGCGGTCAATTTTGGTGCGGAAATTCTGAAAAGCATCCCCGGTCGCGTATCGACCGAAGTCGATGCCCGCCTCTCGTTCGATAAAGAAAAAAGCATCGAGAAAGCACGTCATCTGGTCGACCTGTATCAGCAGCAGGGCATCGAAAAATCACGCATTTTGATCAAGCTGGCCTCCACCTGGGAAGGCATTCGCGCGGCGGAAGCGTTAGAAAAAGAAGGCATCAACTGCAACCTGACGCTGCTGTTCTCTTTCGCCCAGGCCCGCGCCTGCGCTGAAGCGGGCGTGTATCTGATCTCCCCCTTTGTCGGGCGCATCTATGACTGGTATCAGGCGCGCAGTCCGATGGATCCGTATGTGGTGGATGAAGATCCGGGGGTGAAATCCGTGCGGAACATCTATGACTACTACAAGCAGCACCGCTATGAAACCATCGTCATGGGGGCCAGCTTCCGCCGTACCGAACAGATTCTGGCGCTGACAGGCTGCGACCGCCTGACCATCTCCCCTGACCTGCTGAAACAGCTGCAGGAAAAAGAAGAACCGGTCATTCGCAAGCTGGTGCCCTCTTCGCAAACCTTCCATCGTCCGACGCCGATGAGCGAAGCCGAATTCCGCTGGGAACATAACCAGGACGCAATGGCGGTTGAAAAGCTGTCAGACGGCATCCGTCAGTTCGCCGTCGACCAGCGCAAACTGGAAGACCTGCTCGCTGCCAAACTTTAAACACTGCCACGGAGAGAAATATGTCCCGTAAAGAACTTGCCAACGCCATTCGCGCGCTCAGTATGGATGCCGTGCAGAAAGCCAATTCCGGCCACCCCGGCGCCCCGATGGGGATGGCCGATATTGCCGAAGTGCTATGGAACGATTTTCTCAAGCATAATCCGACCGATCCCACCTGGTACGACCGTGACCGCTTTATTCTCTCTAACGGTCATGCCTCGATGCTGCTCTACAGCCTGCTGCACCTGTCCGGCTACGACCTGCCGCTGGAGGAGTTAAAAAACTTCCGCCAGCTACACTCCAAAACGCCGGGCCATCCGGAAATCGGTTATACGCCGGGTGTAGAAACCACCACCGGCCCGTTGGGTCAGGGGCTGGCGAACGCCGTCGGCCTGGCCATTGCGGAACGCACTCTCGCCGCGCAGTTCAACCAGCCGGATCATGAGATCGTCGACCACTTCACATATGTGTTTATGGGCGACGGCTGTCTGATGGAAGGGATTTCACACGAAGTGTGTTCGCTGGCGGGCACGCTGGGTCTCGGCAAACTGATCGGCTTTTACGATCACAACGGCATTTCCATTGATGGCGAAACCGAAGGCTGGTTTACCGATGACACGGCTAAACGGTTTGAAGCCTACCACTGGCATGTGGTGCATGAAATAGACGGCCACGATCCGGAAGCGGTGAAGAAAGCGATTCAGGAAGCCCAGAGCGTGAAGGACAAGCCGTCGCTGATTATCTGCCGTACGGTTATTGGTTTTGGCTCACCGAACAAAGCAGGTAAAGAGGAGTCGCACGGCGCAGCGCTGGGCGAAGAAGAAGTCGCGCTGACCCGCCAGAAGCTGGGTTGGCGCCATCCGGCGTTTGAGATCCCAAAAGAGATTTATCGCGCCTGGGATGCCCGTGAGAAAGGCGAAAAAGCGCAACAGCGCTGGAAAGAAAAATTTGCCGCCTATGAGAAGGCGTATCCGGATCTTGCCGCCGAGTTTAGCCGCCGGATGAGCGGCGGCCTGCCGGAAGCCTGGGAAGAGACGACGCAGAAATTCATCAACGACCTGCAGGCGAATCCGGCGAAAATCGCCACCCGCAAAGCCTCGCAAAACACGCTCAATGTCTATGGACCGCTGCTGCCGGAGCTGCTTGGCGGCTCGGCGGATCTGGCGCCCAGCAACCTGACCATCTGGAAATGCTCCACCTCGCTGAAAGAGGACCCCGCGGGAAATTATATCCATTACGGCGTGCGCGAATTCGGCATGACCGCCATCGCCAACGGCATTGCTCATCACGGCGGATTTGTCCCCTACACCGCTACCTTCCTGATGTTTGTCGAGTATGCGCGAAACGCCGCACGCATGGCGGCGCTGATGAAGGCGCGGCAGATCATGGTGTATACCCATGACTCCATTGGCCTGGGGGAAGATGGCCCGACCCACCAGGCGGTGGAACAACTGGCGAGCCTGCGCCTGACGCCGAACTTCAGCACCTGGCGACCATGCGATCAGGTTGAGGCGGCGGTCGGCTGGAAGCTGGCGGTGGAACGTCATAACGGTCCAACAGCGCTTATTCTGTCACGTCAGAATCTGGCGCAGGTCGAGCGTACGCCGGAGCAGGTAAAAGAGATTGCCCGCGGCGGCTACGTGCTAAAAGACAGCGGCGGCAAGCCGGACATCATTCTGATCGCCACCGGTTCGGAGATGGAAATTACGCTGCAGGCGGCGGAAAAGCTGACCGGCGAAGGACGTAACGTGCGGGTGGTTTCGTTGCCTTCAACGGACATTTTTGATGCCCAGGACGAGACATACCGTGAGTCGGTGCTGCCGTCAAACGTGACGGCGCGCGTGGCGGTCGAAGCCGGTATTGCCGACTACTGGTACAAATACGTCGGCCTGAAAGGCGCAATTGTCGGTATGACGGGTTACGGGGAATCGGCGCCTGCCGACAAGCTGTTCCCGTACTTTGGCTTTACGGTCGAGAATATCGTTGCGAAGGCGCAGAAAGTGCTGAAGGCCTGATATCTGTCTTCACCTTAGCGCGTAATCCACAGCGTGGGCCAGGCATCTGGCCCATGCCAGCCATCGCAGCTCGGTTCTTCCGCGTAACGCACCAGGCGAAAACGTTGACCGTCAAAGCGCCAGCGGGTCTGAATACCGCAATCCGTCATTCCCCGCCCCTTCGCCAGAGTTATCAACTCGCGGGATTTCTCATCAAAACTGGCGTTCATCAACTCCATGTCATTGCTCCCCGACCCGTTTTTAAACGGCAGACGCAGACGAACAGCGTGGGAAGCCAACGGTTTTTTGCGCGACACAACCCACGCCAGATCGACGGTGTTCCACGCGCCGGCTTCGCAGGCAATCATCATCAGGGCTTTATCATCGGTGAGCGCAGTGACGCGGACATCCCGGCGCGACGGATCAAGCGAACAGCGAATACCGTTCATTCGCCAGTTACCGTAATCGAGCAGATCGTTTCGTTCTTCAAGGGACAGCGGCGTGGGCGTGGGGTTAACTACCGCCACGCCTTTCAGTGCGGGCGCGGGCGGCACGCTGAGGGGCGGATCGTCGCCTTTATCAATCCACGCCGTTTCGCTTCCCACGCGCTTTTGCTGCGCGTCAATAAACAGCAGCGCGGCCTTCAGCCCGGTTAACGAAATGCGCTGACTGCCTTTACGCAGGGTAATCGCGTCGCTTTCCTGAATCGTCTGCAGAAACTCGCTTATCGTCGCCGTATCGTCAGTCATGAGATGCCATGCCGTGACGCGCCAGCGCTGGCCGTTCAGGGCCAGAGGATGACCGTCAAGCAGCAGTCGCGGCGCGATCTCTTTTTCGCCCTCTGGCGTTTTTAAGCCGCCAAGATCGATACGCAAAACGGCGTCAGTATGTGCGCCTGCGCTACGGCTGAGGGTCATCACCAGACCGCCATGGTCACCGGTATTACGCGCAATGCAGAAGTTTTGGTTATTACAGGTCACCTGCCAGTCAGAAAAGGCCTGCTGCGCCGGGGCCGCCCATAACAGTCGACCCGGAAGCAGGCCGAGCAGGAAAAGGAAAATGACGCGATAGCGCATGGACGGTGATAACCCCAGAAGTCAAACGAGCAACAGGTCGTATCTTCGTTGCGCAGTTAGCCATCCTCAATCGGATTTATCGGATTGCGTCAATAATTCGTAAAGAAATATAACCTTTAATTATCAATCCATTAAATGCGAAGAATGCAAATAGTTAAGCAATAACACGGTCTTACCGTCTCGTATCTCGCCCGTTTTAATCATCTCCAGCGCCCGGGTAAAGGGAAGCTCCAGCACGTCGATCTCTTCATCTTCGACGCCGCCACCCGCATTTGCGCGCTGGCTGTCACTGTACTCAGCAATAAAGAAATGGATCAGTTCCGTGACGCCGCCGGGGGACATATACAGCTCAAATAATTTACGCACTTCGCCGACGGCGTAGCCGGTTTCTTCAATGGCCTCTTTGCGGATACAGGCTTCCGGCTCATCGTTGTCGAGCAGTCCGGCGCAGGTTTCAATGAGCTGTCCGCTTTCATTGCCGTTAACCCAGGTCGCGACGCGGAACTGACGGATCAGCACCACCGTTTTTTTCTCAGCGTTATACAGCAGAATGGTCGCGCCGTTGCCGCGGTCGTACACTTCGCGCTTGTGACGAATCACCTCGCCGCTTGAGCGGGTCAGATCGTAGGTGATATTGCGCAGGATGAAATAGTTATCAGAAAGGATTTTGTCTTTAACGAGGGTAATTTTTTGCGACATACCGGCTCCACAGCGTAAGGTGAGAAAACATACTACGCCGCGGATCCGGATTTGTCTGCGTGGGATTACGCTGAATTATGTGCGATGCCGGACGACGCCGAGCGTCTTATCCGACATCAGGAGCGCGAAGTCGACGCCTGCTTAACCCCCCCATCAGGCACAGGGACTATTCCCCCAGCCAGTCGATAATCCCCTGCGCGGCATGACGCCCTTCGGCCATCGCGGTCACCACCAGATCTGCGCCGCGTACCGCATCACCACCGGCGAAGATTTTCGGGTTAGTGGTCTGGTAGCGGTAGGCGCTTTCAACGTTTGCCGCTATGCGTCCCCAGCTATCCACCTTCACGCCGTGGGTTTCCAGCCACGGCATGCCGTGCGGATGAAAACCAAACGCCATGATCACCGCGTCCGCGGGCATCACAAACTCGCTGCCGGCGATGGGTACCGGACGGCGGCGGCCCTGGGCGTCCGGCTCGCCAAGCTCGGTACGCAGGAAGCGCACGCCGCAAACCCGGCCTTCGGCATTCAGTTCCAGCTCAACAGGCTGAACGTTAAATTCAAAATTAGCCCCCTCTTCGCGCGCGTTCTTCACCTCTTTCTTCGAGCCGGGCATATTGGCTTCGTCGCGACGGTAGGCGCAGGTCACTTTGCTTGCACCGTGACGCAGCGCGGTACGCACGCAGTCCATGGCCGTATCTCCCCCGCCAAGCACCACGACGTTTAACCCGGCGGTATTGATGTACGGTTCATCCGGGTGTTCATCCAGCCCCATCAGCTGTTTGGTGTTGGCAATAAGGAACGGCAACGCGTCATACACGCCCGGCGCATCTTCGTTAGGTAAGTCGGCTTTCATCGAACGGTAGGTCCCTACGCCGACAAACACCGCGTCGTATTCGTCCAGTAGCGTCTCCAGCCTGACGTCGCGACCTACTTCGCAGTTCAGCTCGAAATGAATGCCCATTGCGCTGAAGATTTCCCGGCGGCGCGCCAGCAGCGATTTGTCGAGTTTAAACGCCGGAATGCCGAAGGTCAGCAGCCCGCCGATCTCCGGATGCCTGTCGAAAACCGTGGCGCTGATGCCGTGACGCGCCAGCACGTCCGCACAGGCCAGGCCCGCCGGACCCGCGCCGATAATCGCCACCCGTTTATTACTTTGCCGTACGTCGCTGAGGTCCGGTCGCCAGCCGTTTGCCAGCGCGCGATCGGATATGTAACGTTCAATATTGCCAATGGTCACCGCGCCATATTCGTCCCGCACCGTACAGGCCCCTTCACAGAGACGATCCTGAGGACAAACACGCCCGGTGATTTCCGGCAAGCAGTTGGTTTGATGAGAGAGTTCTACCGCCGCATCAATGTCGCCAGCCTTCACCCGTTCAATCCACTGTGGAATGTGATTGTGCAACGGGCAGGTCCACTCACAAATGCTGTGCTCGCCGCATTTCAGGCAGCGCGACGCTTCCTGCTTTGCCTGCGCGCTGCGAAACGGCAGGTAGATTTCATCAAAGCCGGTTTTGCGCGCGTCAATGGCCAGCTTATCCGGCTCACCGCGCGCAGGCGTGGCGCGCATCTGCTCGATTTTGCTGATACCCGGCGATGTTTGTCCTCCTGTTTCCGCATGCCAGGGCTGGATTTCCTGGCGCGCGGTACGCAGTCGTCGCGCTTTCGCCAGGCGGGCTAAGCTCCCTTCCGTCACCAGTTGCAGCGCGTCCGCCGGGCAGTTTTCCACGCAGGCCGGTCCGTTTTCGCGCCCTGCGCAAAGATCGCACTTGTAGGCGGTCGCGTTAACCTGATCTTTCGCGACCGGCGTCAGGACAATCTGCATCGCGCCAAACGGGCATGCCACCACGCAGGATTTACAGCCAATACATTTTTGCGCATTGACCTGTACGCTATCGTTAATATGGCTGATGGCGCCGTTCGGGCAACTGCGGGCGCAAGGAGCATCCTCGCAGTGGTGACAGGTGACGGCACTGCGCTGATGCTGGTGCTTGATGACCGCGATCCGGGGCCGGTAATGTTGTTGACTCAGGACGTGTTGCTCATCATTGTGGGCCATAACGCAAGCCACTTCGCAGGCATGGCATCCCAGGCACTGTTGGCTGTTGGCCATAATAAAACGGTTCATGGCGACCTTCTTTTTTGGTTGTAAAAACCTTATTCTTTACGTGTTATTACCGACTAAGCAGGGCGTCGGCAATGTTCATCTGCCCAGGAAGCACAACTATTTCTACAGAACCTGAAGCAGATCAATTTATTTCAGCTTCAATGAAACTGCGTTTCATCCTGAACACGGTTAAAGGAACTCACGCCAGTGATCGTCAAACGTCCCGTCTCGGCCAGCCTGGCCCGGGCCTTTTTTTACATTGTTCTGCTGTCGATTCTGTCCACCGGCGTAGCGCTGTTAACGCTGGCGAGCAGCCTGCGCGATGCCGAGGCGATTAACGTCGCCGGTTCGCTGCGCATGCAGAGCTACCGGCTGGGTTACGATCTGCAAAGCCGCAGTTCGCAGTTGACCGCCCATCGCCAGCTTTTCCAGCAGGCGTTGAACTCTCCCGCTCTCAGCAATCTGAACGCCTGGTACGTGCCGCAGGCGGTAAAAAGCCGCTACGGGCAACTGCACGCCAACTGGCTGGAGATGAATAAGCGGCTGATTGACGGCGATTTACCCTGGTATCAGGCCAACATTAATGCCTATGTCGATAAGATCGATCTGTTCGTATTGGCGTTACAGCACTACGCCGAACGCAAGGTCATGCTGGTTGTCGGCACGTCGCTGGCGGGCGGCATCGGTATCTTTACCCTTGTTTTTTTCACCCTGCGACGTATTCGCCATCAGGTAGTACGTCCGTTAAGTCAGTTGGTGATGGCCAGCCAGCGTATTGAACACGGCCAGTTCGATTCCCCTCCGCTGGAAACCCATCTGCCGAACGAACTGGGGTTGCTGGCGAAAACCTTCAACCAGATGTCGAGCGAGCTGCACAAGTTGTACCGTTCGCTTGAAGCCAGCGTGGAGGAAAAAACCCGCGACCTGCACGAGTCCAGACGTCGCCTTGAGGTGCTTTACCAGTGTTCGCAAGCGCTGAATACCAGCCAGATTGACGTTCACTGTTTTCGTCATATCCTGCAAATTGTGCGCGAAAACGAAGCCGCCCAGTTTCTGGAACTGACCGTTGGCGAGAACTGGCGCATCAGCGAAGGCGAAAAACAAGCCGAATTGCCGATGCAGATCCTGCCGGTCACGATGCAGGACACGGTTTACGGTGAACTGCACTGGCAAAGCCAGAACGTGAACAGCGCAATCCCCCTGTTGAACAGTGTTTCAACGATGCTTGGGCGCGGCTTGTACTTTAACCAGGCGCAAAAGCATTTCCAGCAGCTGTTGTTGATGGAGGAACGAGCCACTATCGCCCGCGAACTGCACGACTCGCTTGCGCAGGTGCTCTCTTATTTGCGCATCCAACTGACGCTGCTGAAGCGTTCGATTCCGGAAGATAACGCCCCTGCGCAGTCAATCATGGATGACTTCTCCCGGGCGCTGAATGATGCATACCGCCAGTTACGCGAACTGCTGACGACCTTCCGCCTGACGCTGCAGCAGGCCGATCTTCCCTCCGCGCTGCATGAGATGCTGGAAACACTGCAAGGTCAGACGCCCGCGAAACTGACGCTGGACTGCCGCCTGCCGACGCTGGCGCTTGACGCGCAGATGCAGGTGCATTTACTGCAAATTATTCGCGAAGCGGTCCTTAACGCGATGAAGCACGCGAATGCCAGTGAAATCGCCGTCAGTTGCGTGACCGCGCCGGATGGCGATCATACGGTCTATATTCGCGATAACGGCGTGGGCATTGGCGAACCGGATGAACCGGCAGGGCATTACGGCCTGAATATTATGCGGGAACGTGCGGAACGGCTTGGCGGCACGCTGAGTTTTTCTCAACCGTCCGGCGGCGGCACGTTAGTGAGCATTAGCTTTCGTTCGACAGATTCGCAAGACGATACCGCACATCTGACGTAGAATTTCACAAAACCGGACGTAAGCGCGCAGGAAGCTGACAAACGCCGCAAAGAGGCATGATAATTTACATTATCTCCTTTTTTTCTCCACGTTTGGTTTGTGCCTTGCCGCTACAGTGAAGCACATCACACCGATAAGTTATCAAGAAAAATGAGGTCCTCTTTCTGATGGCGAATTTCTTTATCGATCGCCCCATTTTTGCCTGGGTGCTGGCTATCCTGTTGTGCCTGACAGGAACCCTGGCTATTTTTTCTTTGCCGATTGAGCAGTATCCGGACCTTGCGCCGCCCAACGTGCGCATCACCGCTAACTATCCGGGCGCATCCGCGCAAACGCTTGAGAACACCGTTACCCAGGTCATTGAGCAGAACATGACCGGCCTCGACAATTTGATGTACATGTCATCACAAAGCAGCGGGACCGGCCAGGCCTCGGTGACGCTGAGCTTTGTCGCCGGAACCGATCCGGATGAGGCGGTTCAGCAGGTGCAAAACCAGCTGCAGTCGGCCATGCGTAAGCTGCCGCAGGCGGTGCAGAATCAAGGCGTAACCGTGCGTAAAACCGGGGACACCAACATTCTGACTATCGCCTTCGTCTCCACCGACGGCTCAATGGATAAGCAGGACATTGCGGACTACGTCGCCAGTAATATCCAGGACCCGCTAAGCCGGGTTAACGGCGTGGGCGATATTGATGCTTACGGTTCGCCATATTCAATGCGTATCTGGCTGGATCCCGCCAAACTCAACAGCTACCAGATGACCGCGAAAGATGTGACCGACGCCATTGAATCGCAAAACGCGCAGATTGCGGTGGGTCAGCTCGGCGGTACGCCTTCCATTGATACTCAGGCGCTGAACGCCACCATTAACGCCCAGTCGCTACTGCAAACCCCTGAACAGTTCCGCGCCATTACACTGCGGGTGAATCAGGATGGCTCGGAAGTGACGCTGGGAGACGTCGCCACCGTCGAAATGGGGGCGGAAAAGTATGATTATCTCAGCCGCTTTAACGGCCATGCGGCCTCCGGGTTGGGGGTAAAACTGGCCTCTGGCGCGAATGAAATGGCGACAGCGACCCAGGTGCTCGCGCGGCTGGATGAACTGGCGCAGTATTTTCCGCACGGGCTGGAATACAAGGTCGCCTATGAAACCACCTCCTTCGTGAAGGCCTCAATCGAAGATGTGGTGAAAACGCTGCTGGAGGCCATCGCGCTGGTGTTCCTCGTGATGTATCTGTTCCTGCAAAATTTCCGCGCCACACTGATCCCCACTATCGCCGTACCGGTGGTATTGATGGGGACCTTCTCGGTACTTTACGCCTTTGGCTACAGTATCAACACCCTGACGATGTTCGCGATGGTGCTGGCTATCGGCCTGCTGGTCGATGATGCCATTGTGGTGGTGGAGAACGTCGAACGCATCATGAGCGAAGAGGGACTTTCCCCGCGCGAAGCGACGCGTAAGTCGATGGGACAAATTCAGGGGGCGCTGGTCGGTATCGCGATGGTGCTCTCGGCGGTATTTGTGCCAATGGCATTCTTCGGCGGCACGACCGGGGCAATCTACCGCCAGTTCTCCATTACGATTGTCGCGGCGATGGTGCTGTCGGTGCTGGTGGCGATGATCCTCACCCCTGCCCTGTGCGCCACGCTGCTAAAACCGCTGCATAAAGGGGAGCATCACGGGCAGACAGGCTTCTTCGGCTGGTTTAACCGCACCTTTAACCGTAACGCCGAGCGCTACGAAAAAGGCGTGGCGAAGATCCTTCACCGCAGCCTGCGCTGGATGTTGATTTACGTGCTGCTGCTCGGGGGAATGGTGGTGCTGTTTCTGCGTCTGCCGACCTCCTTCCTGCCGCTCGAGGATCGTGGGATGTTCATCACCTCGGTGCAGTTGCCGAGCGGTTCTACGCAGCAACAAACCCTGAAAGTGGTACAGCAGGTCGAAAAATACTTCTTTACCCACGAAAAAGAGAACGTCCAGTCCGTGTTTGCCACCGTCGGCTCCGGCCCCGGCGGCAACGGCCAGAACGTGGCGCGAATGTTTATTCGTTTAAAAGACTGGGACGAGCGCAACACCACGACCGGCACATCGTTTGCCATTATCGAGCGCGCGACCAAAGCGTTTAACCAGATTAAAGAGGCGCGGGTGTTTGCCAGCAGCCCGCCGGCTATCAGCGGCCTGGGCAGCTCTGCGGGTTTCGACATGGAGTTGCAGGATCACGCCGGGGCCGGTCACGATGCCCTGATGGCCGCGCGCGACCAGTTGTTGCGGCTTGCGGCGAACGACAACCAGTTGACTCGCGTACGCCACAACGGTCTGGACGACAGCCCGCAGTTGCAGATCGATATCGACCAGCGCAAAGCTCAGGCGCTAGGCGTCTCTATTGATGACATCAACGATACGTTACAAACGGCCTGGGGGTCGAGCTACGTCAACGACTTTATGGACCGCGGGCGCGTAAAAAAGGTGTATGTTCAGGCGGCGGCGAAATACCGTATGCTGCCGGAAGACATCAATCTGTGGTACGTGCGCAACAACAGCGGCGGCATGGTGCCCTTCTCGGCCTTCGCCACCTCGCGCTGGGAAACGGGCTCGCCGCGACTGGAGCGCTATAATGGCTACTCCGCCGTTGAAATCGTCGGCGAGGCGGCGCCTGGCGTCAGCACCGGTACGGCGATGGACGTGATGGAGTCGCTGGTACGCCAGCTTCCAACCGGATTTGGGCTTGAGTGGACCGCGATGTCGTATCAGGAACGGCTGTCCGGCGCACAAGCACCCGCCCTTTACGCCATTTCGCTGCTGGTGGTATTCCTGTGCCTGGCGGCGCTGTATGAAAGCTGGTCTGTGCCGTTCTCGGTGATGCTGGTGGTGCCGTTGGGGGTGATTGGCGCCCTGCTCGCCACCTGGATGCGCGGTCTGGAAAACGATGTCTATTTCCAGGTAGGACTGTTGACGGTGATTGGTTTGTCAGCGAAAAACGCCATTCTTATTGTGGAATTCGCCAATGAGATGAACGAAAAAGGCCACGATCTGCTGGAGGCCACGCTGCATGCCTGTCGCCAGCGCTTGCGACCTATCCTGATGACCTCGCTGGCCTTTATCTTCGGCGTACTGCCGATGGCGATCAGCAACGGCGCAGGCTCGGGGGGTCAGCATGCGGTCGGTACCGGCGTGATGGGCGGGATGATCTCGGCGACAATTCTGGCTATCTACTTCGTACCGCTGTTTTTCGTGCTGGTGCGCCGACGCTTCCCGTTGAAGCCGCGTCCGGAATAAACAAACAAAAAGGCGACCTGCCAACGGGTCGCCTTTTCAGTGTGATGCGTCTCACACGATCTGTTCTGTTATTTGGATGCCTTTCCAGAATTTTATTTACGAAGCATAACTTCGATAAAGTCTTTCCAGTTCCCCAGTTCACGTTCAATCATAACGACCTCTGCTTCTTATTATGGGTATTCTACAAAACACCTTCACGCCGGGTGAAGTTAAATTAGCCGATTGCTGTGATTACATCCTCCGGGGAGACCGTGAAGTGATGTAAACATCATGGCGCTGAACCCATAAATTTTATGTGACTTACTGCAATATTTTGAAACAATCATACCTTATTATCGGCAGCGTTTATTTTGATTAAAAAACAGCCGGATGCAAGAGGTAAATTCCGAATCGCGATAAACATCGATCCGGCGCAGATCAGGAGAATTATTATTCACACTCCTTCAACAATGATATATTTTCTGATCACCATTACATGACAAATCATATTATCAGTCACAACATTATTACTGATTAAAAAATCAGTTTACGATAATAAGGATGCAAATGATTACCCTTTACGGCATCAAAAACTGCGATACCATTAAAAAAGCCCGCCGCTGGCTGGAGGCGCAAAACCGGGATTATCGCTTTCATGACTACCGCGTAGACGGCCTGGATCCCGCGCTACTTACTACGTTTATCGAAGAACTGGGCTGGGAAGCGTTGTTGAATACTCGCGGCACCACCTGGCGAAAACTCGATGAAGCCACACGCAATGCCATTACCGATGCCGCAGCAGCCACCGCGTTAATGCTGGAAATGCCGGCAATCATCAAACGCCCATTGCTCTGCGCGCCCGGGAAGCCTATGCTGCTGGGTTTTAGTGAATCCAGTTATCAGCAGTTTTTTGACGAGGTGTAGTCTATGTCGTGCCCGGTTATTGAGCTGACACAGCAGCTTATTCGCCGCCCTTCCCTTAGCCCGGACGATGCGGGATGTCAGGCGTTGATGATTGAACGCCTGCGCGCCATCGGTTTTACCGTTGAGCGTATGGATTTTGCGGATACACAGAATTTTTGGGCATGGCGCGGTCAGGGCGAGACGTTAGCGTTTGCCGGTCACACCGATGTAGTGCCTGCGGGTGATGCCGACCGCTGGATCAACCCGCCCTTCGAACCGACAATTCGTGACGGTATGTTGTTTGGTCGCGGCGCGGCGGATATGAAAGGTTCGCTGGCGGCCATGGTGGTGGCGGCAGAACGTTTCGTTGCGCAGCATCCCAACCACAAAGGACGCCTGGCGTTTCTGATCACCTCCGATGAAGAAGCCAGCGCGAAGAACGGCACCGTCAAGGTGGTGGAAGCGCTGATGGCGCGTAATGAGCGCCTCGACTATTGTCTGGTGGGCGAGCCGTCGAGCACCGAAGTGGTAGGCGACGTCGTCAAAAACGGCCGCCGCGGTTCTCTGACCTGTAACCTGACGATTCATGGCGTGCAAGGACACGTGGCCTATCCGCATCTGGCGGATAACCCGGTGCACCGCGCCGCGCCGATGCTCAACGAACTGGTGGGCATTGAATGGGATCGGGGCAATGATTTCTTCCCGGCCACCAGTATGCAGATCGCCAATATCCAGGCGGGAACCGGCAGCAACAATGTGATCCCCGGCGAGCTGTTTGTGCAGTTTAACTTCCGCTTCAGCACTGAGCTGACCGATGAGATGATCAAAGAGCGGGTTCATGCCCTGCTGGACAAACATCAGTTGCGTTATACCGTCGACTGGTGGCTCTCCGGCCAGCCGTTCCTGACGGCGCGCGGGAAGCTGGTGGATGCGGTGGTGAATGCCATTGAGCACTATAATGAAATTAAACCGCAGTTACTGACCACGGGCGGGACATCCGACGGACGATTTATTGCCCGCATGGGGGCGCAGGTGGTGGAGCTCGGCCCGGTGAATGCCACGATTCATAAAATCAATGAATGTGTAAACGCCGCCGATCTGCAACTGCTTGCCCGTATGTATCAACGTATCATGGAACAACTCGTCGCCTGACGATGTTCCGTTAAGAGGTAAAGCGCATGGACTGGCTGGCTAAATATTGGTGGATTCTGGTACTGGTGTTTCTGGTAGGCGTACTGCTGAACGTGATAAAAGATCTCAAGCGCGTCGACCATAAAAAATTTCTCGCCAACAAGCCGGAGCTTCCCCCGCATCGTGATTTCAACGATAAGTGGGATGATGAGGACGACTGGCCGAAGAAAGACCAACCGAAGAAATAACCCCATTACGGACTGAAAGGGGCCGGAAAAGGCGACGTTGCCTTCCGGCCATTTCATCGCCCAGGCGGAAAACATCATTTCGCTTTTTTCCGCTCCTGACTTACATCATCTCGATGATATCGTCATCCTTTGGCGTCCCGCCGCTGAGTGCTTCATCAAAATAGTGCTTCGGCACGGTGTAGCGTAAATGGTCGAGCGCAAACTGCATGCTGCGATCGTCTATCGCATGTCCCAGATCGTCCACGATATCCAGCGTCACGTCGCCGCCCGCACGTTGCAGCGCGTCTTGCGCCGCCACCGCATGGGAAAGCTCAATCACCCGATCTTCCCCACCATGAATCAGATGGATAGTCGTCGCGGTGGTTGCCGTTTCCGGCAAGCTGGCGTAGCGGCCATTGAACGCAATCACGCGGGAAGCCAGGCCTGGCTCAGCCTTGATGCTTTCAAGCGCCATGATCGCCCCCTGCGAAAAACCGATCAGCGCCGTAGCGTTAGCTCCGACGCCGCTCTGCTGTTGCCACTCGCGCACAGTGTCAATAAAGGCAGGCATCACGGCATTTATCCGCGCCTGGCGATTTTCCTCGGTCACCCCGTCCACCGAGAACCATTGCCGTCCCGACGCTGTGCCGCTCGGCTCGATGCCGCCCACGCTCACCACCAGCGCGTCCGGAAAGACGGGTGCAAACCATGAGCCGATCTCGCCCATTGCGACCGGATTATCTCCAACGCCATGAAACAGGAGCAACAGCTGCTGCGCAGGTTTGCCCGGACGTTGAACAACAAAATGATCATGTTTCATGGCATTCTCCTTAGCTTAGGGTGTCAATTCTACGCCCCCCAATCGCAATGACCATGCCAGAAAATTGAAGGAGTTAGTGAAAAAATTGCCATTGCACAATGCGATCGCGGTACTGCCGGCAACGTTCATCATCTAACGCGGCAAGCGCCTGCGCCGCCTCGTCCCGTTGTTGCCTCAATAACGCTTTGCGCCCGGAAAGTCTCAGTGCGCCGCACAACTGCGCGTCACTATGTCGATCCTGTATGCCGCCCCGCAGCGCCGGGAGTGGCAGCGTACAGGAGGCCAACAGGCGGTTCAGACAGCCAAGCGAGGTGAGCAATGGCCGGTGAGCAAAGGCAAAACCAGACAGGGCGCGCCAGTCATCTTCATTAAGCGTAGACGTTTTGAGGGGGTCTACCGGAATCGTCTCGCCATTCCATTGACTAAGGACTTCCGCATCGCGGCGTAAACGCCCATGTTCCTCATTCGCGAGTCGTTTTCCAGCCGCCGTTAACGGCAGTATCGCCATCGCGGCGTAACAGCCGCTGCTGGCTTCTTTGTGATTCCCCATGCGGACCAGAATGAAGCCGCAGCGCTGCCAGAAACGCCAAAGCAGCGGCGTGTAGCCAAAGCTAACGGAAAGGTAATCACAGGGGGCATGATGGGCCTGGGCAATCAGTTGCTGACCAATACCCTCCCCCTGCCGACCGGGATGTATGGCTATCCGGCTGACACGACGACCGGCCAGCGTGGCGGCCAGCGGATCGCCGCCGTGCGCCGCCAGCGACTGCGCCACGAGATTTCCGCGAGGCCGACGGTAACCCGCCCAGACGGCCTGGCTGAGTTCACCGCTCAGCCCGCCTTCATCCACCAGCCATAGCGCGCCAACGGTTTGTCCGGCGCAGCTTGCCTGAAAAAAATGCTGCCCCGGCGCATCCATCATCCGGCGCAGGTCCAACGGCGAGGTGCGATAGTGCGCGCCGGAAAGCAGCCGGTAAGCCGCCAGCGGTAGCGCCGGGCGCGTTCGCCAGCTTTTTTGCTCAAAGGGGGTGATGGTTACGTCACCCTGCGGCAAAGTGGCAAAATCGTCATCGTCAAATACCAGCGCGTCGCTGACGGTTTTCTCCAGCGGGCACCCTTTGGCCCAGCGAACGGGGTGCTGGAGTTCGAAGCGTTGAAGCGTCGGAAAACGGGCGCAAAACTTAAGCAAAAATCCGCGTCCGGTGCCTTCGTAGCCCTGAACGGTGGTGGTCAATAAGACGCGGGGGAAACGCGATACAAGGCGGTGCAGGAGCGGCGCGGGGATCGCGGCCGCTTCGTCCACGATCAGCCAGTCGGCGCGTACGTCGGCTGCCAGCAGCGCATCCGGTGAGTAAAAGCAGAATTTATCGCCAGCAAACTGCGCCAGCACGTCCGTTGCCGCTTTCGCAGGCGCGGTGACGATCGCCGTCCCGGCAATACGCGCAATCAGCTGGCCCGCCAGGGCGGACTTGCCGCGACCGCGGGCGGCGATCGCGGCGGCAATGCCTTCCGGCATCGTTGACAGTTTCGCCAGAAGGGCGGCTTGTTCCGGCAACGGCTCACCGCTGGCAGGCTGCCACGCAGGACGCTGCGGAAAATGCGGGACGGTAAACGGCTGATGTTGCTGCCAGCACAGCGTCTCCCCGTCAGAGAGGAGGACATGGCAGAAATGGCGAACAAAATTGGGCGTCGGGATGGGCTGAGCGCAGTCGCTCCAGCGAAGCGAATCCGCATCCGGTTGCGTGGACCAACGCGCCAGCGGCGGAACCAACAGGACCAGCCAGCTTCCCGCGCGCAGCGTACCGCTTAAGGCTGCGAACGCCGCCGCATCCAGCCCCTGACGCGCATCAAAAACCGCATGACGGAATTCTCGACCCAGCAGGGTTTGCAGCGCCTGCGGCGAACAGCAGGGCGCCGAGGGCGCATCGTCCGAAACCCAGAGCCAGTCGCCGGGAAGCTGTGCCCGCAGGCGCAACGCCTGTTCCCGGCACCAGTCATTCTCGCCGCTCAGCACCAGCAGGCGGCGGATCCCCTCGCGCGCCAGCTGCGCGGTGAGCGCATTCAGCGTCATAACGTCGGACATCCCTGCCTCTGCAATCAGAGCGCTTTGCCGAAGGTATTACACTGCGCCGGATCGCCGCTGTCGAAGCCGCGTTTAAACCAGGTGTAGCGCTGTTCAGACGTGCCGTGAGTGAAGCTGTCCGGTACCACGCGTCCCTGGCTTTGTTGCTGCAGACGATCGTCGCCAATGGCTTCGGCGGCATTCAGCGCTTCTTGCAAATCGCCAGCCTCCAGTACGCCCTGCTGCTGCATGCTGTGACCCCAGACGCCCGCAAAGCAGTCAGCCTGCAGTTCCATTCTCACGGAAAGACGGTTAACTTCCGCCTGCGAGGCATTTTGCTGCAGCTGGCGAACTTTTGGCTCAATGCCCAACAGTTTCTGGATATGGTGACCGACTTCATGCGCAATAACGTAGCCCTGGGCGAAATCGCCGTCCGCGCCCAGCTTGTTTTTCATTTCGTCATAGAAGGAAAGATCGATATAGACCGTACCGTCCGCCGGACAGTAGAACGGTCCCATAATGGACTGCCCGGTGCCGCATCCGGTGCGCGTAGCGCCGCGGTACATCACCAGCTTAGGCTGCTGGTAGGTACGCCCCATTTTTTCAAACTGCTGCCCCCAGGTGTCTTCCGTTGTCGCCAGAATCACGGAGGTAAACTTGGCCGCTTCATCGTCGTTTGGACTGATGGAGCGTGAAGATTGTTGCTGCGAAACCGGCTGCCCGGTCATCAAGCCCGTCAGGTCGACCCCATAATAGCCTGCGACCAGAACGACAATCAGCAGAACCAGACCGCCTTTTCCGCTCGGCAAACGAAAACCGGGACCGCCCAGAGACGGGCCGCCGCCAGAACGGCTGCGTCGGTCTTCCACATTGTCACTTTCACGTCGCCCTTGCCAGCGCATAATCACCTCATCTCTCTATTCATTATGATGATGATCGTAGGCGGTTCAGCACAAGATTACCACTGGAAAGCGCAAGCGAGCCGGAGAAAAAGTCCCGGCCCGCCGGGTCTGTTAGTCGAGATTCACGCCCAGACGACGCGCAACGGTTTCGTAGGCTTCAATCAGGCCGCCCAGGCTCTGACGGAAACGGTCCTTGTCCATCTTGTCGAGGGTCTCTTTATCCCACAGACGGCTGCCGTCCGGCGAGAATTCATCACCGAGCACAACTTCACCTTTGTACAGACCAAACTCCAGTTTGAAGTCGACAAGGATCAGACCTGCGTCATCAAACAACTTCTTCAGCACGTCATTGGCTTTGTAGGTCAACTCTTTCATGCGCGCCAGGTTCTCTTTGCTCACCCAGCCGAAGGTTTCGCAGTAAGAATCGTTCACCATCGGATCGTGCATCGCATCGTTTTTCAGAAACAGATCGAACAGTGGCGGATTCAGTTCGATGCCTTCTTCAATACCCAGGCGTTTGACCAGAGAGCCAGCAGCACGGTTACGCACCACGCACTCTACCGGCACCATATCCAGTTTTTTTACCAGACATTCGGTGTCTGAGAGCAGGCGCTCCATTTGCGTCGGGATACCGGCCTCTGCCAGTTTGGTCATGATAAAGTGGTTGAACTTGTTGTTCACCATGCCCTTACGATCAAACTGTTCAATGCGCGCGCCATCCCCTGCTGACGTATCATTGCGGAATTCGAGCACCAACAGATCCGGGTTTTCCGTGCTGTATACGGTCTTCGCTTTACCACGATACAACTCAGCTTGCTTTTGCATCTTCAATACTCCTGGGTGTGAATTTGTAGTCGAAACGGGAAACATTATGCCACGCACACGTTTGCGTAGCACGAAAATAAAAAGGGCCGGATTTCTCCAGCCCTGTATTTTTACTTGCTAAACGCTGCCTGGAAGACGGCCACCAGCGCGTCGTTCTGGCTCTGCGTCAGGGTATGCCCCTTCGGATCGATAAACTGCATGCTGCTGCGGTTGTCTAAGTCACCGACCTGCAGCTTATAGTCGCCGGACGCCAGGCCCGGATCGCTTGCGCCCAGCTCACGCCAGTCGCTATCAGACAGCGGTTTGTACGTCACCGCCATGCTGCCCTGAGAGCGGGTGCTGTCGGTTACCTTCATGCCTGCCTTCTCCAGCGCGGCGGGCAGACGCTGCCAGACAACGTTGAACGGACCACGCACGACCAGCATCGGTAAACCGGTCTCATCCGCGGCGCTCTGCACATCCATAGTAGCGGCGGAGCGGTTCTGCGCGGCGTTCGCGGCGTCATTCGCGGTCTTATCAAGACCCGCGGAAATAACGTTCATCATTTCCGCGCTGTAACGTTGCAGTGAAGCGGCGTCAGCAACCGGCTTACCCGCCTGTTCCAGATTAACCAGTTTCACCATCACCGCCTGCTGATAGCCCTGCGGTTTCACCGAAATCTGATAACGGCCACGGTACTGCTGGTCTTCATCAAGACGGTTCCATTCAACCCAGTCGGTTGTCAGGGTCTGGCTGGCGTCGTCACGCTTTTCAATCGTGTAGTTTTTAGACTGAATCACGCTAACGACCTGCGGCCACAGCGTATTACCGCGTCCGTTTTCCACCAGCAGCGTTGCGGTATCGCCAGCAAACTGGGTACGCGCCCCGCTAACCAGCGCCAGCGGCTGAGCAGGCGGACGGATGTCCAGCGCTTTACCGACAGCGCCGCTGCCGTTGGTCACCGGAATGTTATAGTCACCCGTGGTCACCGGCAGAATCATACCTGCTGGAGCATGGAGTTCAGCAAGCGGCGCGGCATCCAGATAGGATTCATCACCGCTCACCTGGCGCTTGTAGCGCGAATCAGAACTACAGGCAGCGAGCAGCAAAACAAGCGAAACACCCGCAACCCTGGCCAGGCGCGACTTTTGTACTGAGTAAGCCATCAAATCTCCCTAAACTTTACAGCAAACCGGCGTGCTTAAGCGCCGCTTCGACGATGTCACGACCTTGGTCCGTGATCGGCGTCATTGGCAGGCGCAGCGTATCGGTCGCCACAAGGCCCAACGCCTTACATGCCCATTTCACTGGGATCGGGTTGGGTTCGACAAACAGTTTGTTATGTAACGGCATCAGACGCTGGTTGATCGCCCGCGCCTCGGCAAAACGCCCTTCCGCCGCCAGCTTGCACATTTCCGCCATGTCGCGCGCGGCGACGTTAGAGGTAACGGAGATTACGCCATGACCGCCTAACTGCATAAAGTCCATCGCGGTCGCATCGTCGCCGCTAAGCAGCAGAAAATCGTCAGAAACCCGCTCTTTGATCTGATGAACACGACTTAAGTTCCCCGTGGCCTCTTTAATGGCGACAATATTTTTCAATTCCGCCAGACGGCCTACGGTTTCCGGCAGCATATCGCAGCCGGTACGGGATGGCACATTATACAGAATTTGTGGCAGGTCAGTATGTTCCGCGATGGCTTTGAAATGCTGGAACAACCCTTCCTGCGTCGGACGGTTATAATACGGCGTCACCGTCAGGCAGCCGACAATTCCGCTGTCATTGAAACGCTGCGTCAGACTAATGGCTTCTGCGGTCGCATTGGCGCCCGTTCCGGCAATCACCGGGATACGGCCATCGGCTAACTCCAGGGTCATCATCACCACGTCGCCATGTTCATCATGGCTCAGCGTAGCGGATTCGCCGGTGGTACCCACAGAAACGATCGCCGAGGTGCCGCTGGCGACATGATAATCAATCAGTTTTTTCAGGCTTGACCGGCAGACATTACCTTTCTCATCCATCGGCGTAACAAGCGCGACAATACTTCCCGTGAACATGGGCCATCCTCTGTGCAAACAAGTGTCTCAATGGTACGTTTGGTACGGTAATAAAAGCAAGTGACCAGAGCCCTTCTGGTTGTTGTATGCCGGTTTTTTTTATGCTTTCCTTATGATTACCCCACCTATCAAAGGAAGAACAGGTTTGACACCTTCATCGCAACATTATTTGGTTATTACTGCGCTGGGTGCCGATCGCCCGGGAATTGTGAACACGATCACCCGTCATGTGAGCAGTTGTGGCTGCAATATTGAAGACAGCCGACTGGCCATGCTGGGTGAGGAGTTTACGTTTATCATGCTGCTGTCCGGTAGCTGGAATGCCATCACCCTGATCGAATCGACCTTGCCGTTAAAAGGCGCAGAGCTGGATTTATTGATAGTGATGAAGCGCACCACTGCCCGTCCTCGTCCGCCGATGCCCGCCACAGTATGGGTTCAGGTCGATGTGCCGGATTCACCTCATTTAATTGAGCGTTTTACAGCCCTGTTTGATAGCCATCAAATGAACATTGCGGAACTGGTTTCACGCACGCAACCCGCTGAAAATGAAACGCCTGCGCAGCTGCACGTGCAGATTACGGCGCACAGTCCGGCATCACACGATGCGGAAAATATCGAGCAGGCGTTTAAAGCCCTATGTACAGAACTCAATGCACAAGGCAGTATTAACGTTGTTAATTATTCACAACATGATGAACAGGATGGAGTTAAGTAATGAATCCACTGAAAGCCGGTGACATCGCACCGAAATTTAGCTTGCCGGATCAAGACGGGGAACAAGTAAATTTGACCGACTTCCAGGGACAGCGTGTTCTGGTCTATTTCTATCCGAAAGCCATGACGCCGGGCTGTACCGTTCAGGCCTGCGGCCTACGCGATAACATGGATGAGTTGAAAAAGGCGGGTGTGGATGTGCTGGGTATCAGCACCGACAAACCCGAAAAACTTTCCCGTTTTGCCGAAAAAGAACTGCTGAACTTTACCCTGCTGTCTGACGAAGATCATCAGGTTTGCGAACAGTTTGGCGTCTGGGGTGAGAAATCCTTTATGGGGAAAACCTATGACGGTATTCACCGCATCAGCTTTTTGATCGACGCAGACGGTAAAGTTGAACACGTTTTCGACGACTTCAAAACCAGCAATCACCACGATGTCGTACTGAACTGGCTGAAAGAAAACGCCTGACCGTTTCCGGCCTACAGGCTATCTTTTGTAGGCCGGCTGCCACGCGTTTTACTCAAACGTGCCTTTTACGCACGCTTTTTTATCCCGCACCATGACTTTGCCTTTCGCCCACAGATGTGTCACTTCCAGCGCTTCATTAAACACCAGAATATCAGCGTCGCATCCGACCGCTAACCGGCCTTTATGGGCAAGGCCCAGAAATTCGGCCACCGTACGCGTAAGCGGGCACAACGCCTGCTCCAGCGGCAGATGATGAATAGTGACTAACTGGCGCAGCGTCTGTGCCAGCGAGTCGAATCCCGCCACGCCGATGCCGATCAGATTGCCGTTTTCATCAAACTCCGGCTGGCTGCCGTTACCGTCTGAACTGAGGGTGAGACGCGACAACGGAACATCATTCTGTAGCGCGGTAACGATCGCCGTGGCGGGATCGACAGGCTCATCAATGCTGCTGGTGATGTCGATATAGCCACCGTCGTGCGCATATTCCAGCGCCGCATGGAACAGCGACTCGGCGCGGTTAACATGTGTTGGCAGGAGTTTTGTGATGGGCACATCGGCATTCGCGAGGATCTCATACAACGGCTCGAGCATCCTGGGGCTACTGCCCATATGAAACACGCTCACGCCCGCTTTCTGCCCCAGTAGTCCGCCGACGCGCGCCTGTGCGGCCATATTAGCCAGCGCGGCGGCGTCCGGGGCAGACGAGCGGTGATCGGAAATCGCGCACTTCACCCCAATGACCTTATCGATCAGCGCCACGTCACGATCGACGCTGCCGGTGAGGGTCGGAGAGGGCAGCGAGTAGGCGCCGGTGAGCATCCACGCGCTGATACCTTCCGTTTCCAGCGCGCGGGTCTTCGCGAGGAGCGACTCCGGATGACGGGTTATCCCATCAGTCCCCAGTAACCCGACTACGGACGTGATCCCGGCCTCCACCAGCCGCGACAAACGCACTTCCGGCGTGCGGGTATGAGGCCCCGCTTCGCCTCCGCCGCCAATCAGGTGCACATGCTGGTCGATAAAACCCGGGCAGACAACGGCGCCTGCCAGATCAATACACTGGCAGCCAGGAAAATCGCCCGGCGCGATAGTGGGAGCAATCGCCACAATTTTGCCGCTGGCGACGAGAATATCCTGTACGCCAAGATCGTCAGGGGCGTAGACATGTCCACGCTGAAACAGCGTCAGGTTCAGAATTGAACAGTTCATAACCTTCCTTGTTAAACAATAAGTTGCATGACCCAGATCGACACCAGCGCGTTAATCACGCACACGGCGATGATGTGCGGATAATACCGCGGATCGACACCCGCTGTCCCGAGACAGCGTCCGACGTTTTGTACCGGGTTGCCCATCAGGTAGATCGCAGGTAAAAGGACGGTCGCGTCATGCCCCGTCAGCGATCCCGCCACCACCAGGCTCGCGCAAACGCCTACGCCACCGCCCATGCTCATTACCGCAGCCAGCAGTACGGTGGCAGACTCGCCTGGCAAGCCCCAGAGCGCCATCACCGGCTCGCAGACGCGGCCAACGATATCAAGCAGTCCTGTCACCGTCAGCGCCTGGATAATGACAAACGCCATCACCACGTTGGGAAGAAGGCTGGTAGTGGCGATGGTAAAACCGCGCCGCGCGCCGTCGATAAACATATCCATGACATTTTTACGTACCTGCGCGCTCATCTCAGACCTCCCGTTGCAGACGACGATTTTCCAGCAGCGATATCCACAGCCTTAACAGATTCGCGCCGACAAACTTAAAGACCAGAATCACCGCCAGCGGGGTAATGACCGGCACGGTAATCATGGTGAACAGCGCTGCGCCAGAAGAAAAATAATTGGTTATGCAGGCGCTACCGCTGGTTTGCCACGTGGCGAAAATCGCGCGCTCCTGCCCGGTAATGAGCCCCTCTTCCGCCATTTCTTTAGTCATCCCTGCCGCAGCGTCGGTATTTTGCAGGTTCGCAATCAACGCCAGCGAGCAAATCCCTGGAATCCCCAGTAAAGGACGCAGAACGGGCGTCATCAACTGTTGGGCGGCGCGCAGGCCACCCAGCCCTTCCGTCACCGAAATAATCCCTAACGACAGAATGACCGACGGCGCGAGTTCGAGGGCGAAAAGAAATCCGTCTTTTGCTCCCGTTCCACCGATCCCGCGAAACGAGAGGGCTTTATCTCCCGCCGCGTTGATCTGACCAAACGTGCCGTTGAGCACGGTAAAATCGAAAACCCGCCACCATTCCGTGCTTTTCGCAAACATCCCTGAAAAAAAGAGAATCGTAATGAAAAAGGCGAGATAACCGCCCCACCCCGGTTTCTGTTGCGTGTGTGTGTTGTGACCCATTTTTTTCTCCTGTCGGTCTTTTCCATGCGTGACAAAAATTCATCACCCGGGTCACGTTAAAGACAAAAAGGAAGAAAAACGACAGCGTGGCGGTATATTCAGAAAACATTTAGAGGGGAGAAGCAATCCGGTAACAGAACGTTACCGGATGAAAAGAGTTACGCTGCGTCAACGCGCTGCGCATCAGGCCAGGCATGGACCACGGCTTTAATTAAGGTCGCTAACGGAATCGCGAAGAAAACGCCCCAGAAACCCCACAGGCCGCCAAAAATGACCACGGAGAGAATGATCACCAACGGGTGCAGATTCACCGCTTCAGAGAACAAAACCGGCACCAGCAGGTTGCCGTCAAGCGCCTGGATGATCAAATAGACCGCGAAACAGCTCCAGAACTCGGTCCCCAGACCAAACTGAAACAGCGCCACGCCCACTACCGGGATCGTCACCACGAAGGCGCCGATATAGGGGATAAGAACCGAAAAGCCGACCAGCACCGCCAGCAGCAGCGAATAGTTCAGGCCAAACAGCAGGAAGCCCAGCCAGGTCGCCACACCCACTACCACCATTTCCAGCACTTTACCGCGGATGTAGTTGGTGATTTGCTGGTTCATCTCTTTCCAGACCTGCCCCGCCAGCCCACGGTTGCGCGGTAGCACCCGGCGCACCGCATTCAGCATCTGCTCTTTGTCCTTCAGCAGGAAAAACACCATCAGCGGCACCAGCACCAGATAAACCGCCAGGGTCAGCAGGCCAACCAGAGACGCCAGTGAGTATTTCACTACGGAATCGCCCATCGTCAGCATGCGGGTACGCATGTTTTCCGCCATGGCGTCAATGATGCCCGCATCCATTAACGCAGGATAACGACGCGGCAATGTCGCGGCGAAATCAGAGAGTTTATTCAACATGCCGGGCATGTCGCGGATCAGGTATATCCCCTGCTGCCAGGCCACCGGCATCACCACAAACGCCATAAGCAGTAAAATGCCTACAAACAGTACCAGCACAATCGACGTCGCCCAGCGGCGTGAACAGCCGATCTTCTCCAGGCGGACGGTCGGCCACTCGAGTAAATAAGCCAGCACGATAGACACCAGCAGCGGAGCCAGTAATCCGCTAAAAAAGAAAAGGATGCCGAACCCGGCAACCAGGATCACCAGCAAAGCAATCGCCTCCGGGTCGCTAAAGCGACGGCGATACCATTGCATCAACATTTCGAGCATAAAACCTTCCCTGAACCTCATTAGCGGGATTGCGATCCCGAATTGTATCGAAATGTCACAAAAAAGACTTCGCTTTTTATGACTGATTCAGGAAACTGAAAAGTCATTTGTGCAGGGTATTCATCCGCAGGTTTCACCGCTACACTGCCCTTGCAGGCAGAGCGGGAACGATACTGCCCGGCATCGGTCAAATGACTATCTCAAAGAAAACAGGACAGAGGTTATGTTCAGGCAGTTTAAGAAAAACCTGGTGGCTACCCTCATTGCCGCACTGACCCTCGGTCAGGCGGCGCCCGCGTTCGCAGACGCTGCGGACTCATTGCCGGACATGGGAACGTCGGCTGCAAGCACCCTTTCCATCGGGCAGGAATTGCAGATGGGCGATTATTATGTACGCCAGCTGCGCGGCAGCGCGCCGTTGATTAACGACCCGTTGTTGGTACAGTACATTAACGGACTCGGGATGCGCCTGGTTTCCCATGCCGACTCGGTCAAAACGCCCTTCCATTTCTTTTTGATAAATAACGACGAAATCAACGCATTCGCCTTCTTCGGCGGTAACGTCGTGCTGCACTCCGCGCTGTTTCGCTACTCTGATAATGAAAGCCAACTCGCCTCGGTCATGGCGCACGAAATTTCCCACGTTACCCAACGCCACCTGGCGCGGGCGATGGAAGATCAAAAACGCAGCGCGCCGCTCACCTGGGTTGGCGCACTGGGCTCCATATTGTTAGCAATGGCCAGCCCGCAGGCGGGGATGGCGGCGCTCACCGGGACGCTGGCGGGCACGCGTCAGGGAATGATCAGCTTTACCCAGCAGAACGAACAGGAAGCCGACCGTATAGGGATCCAGGTGCTTCAGCGTGCCGGGTTCGATCCACAAGCTATGCCGACATTCCTGGAGAAACTCCTCGACCAGGCGCGCTACTCCTCCCGTCCGCCGGAAATCCTGTTAACCCACCCCTTGCCGGAAAGCCGACTTTCTGACGCCCGTAACCGGGCAAACCAGATGCGTCCGGTCGTGGTGCAATCATCGGAAGCGTTCTATTTAGCGAAAGTGCGCACCCTGGGAATGTATAATTCCGGACGCAACCAGTTAACCAGCGATCTGCTGGATGAACTGGCGAAAGGCAACGTCCGCCAGCAGCGCGCCGCGCAATATGGCCGGGCGCTTCAGGCAATGGAAGGCAGTAAATATGATGAAGCGCGCAAAGCGCTCCAGCCGCTGTTATCGGCGGAGCCGGGGAACGCCTGGTATCTGGATCTGGCCACCGACATCGACCTCGGACAGAAGAAAACCCATGACGCGATCGCGCGTCTGAAAAATGCGCGCGATTTGCGGGTGAACCCTGTCCTGCAGCTTAACCTCGCGAACGCGCTGCTGCAGGGTGGACAGGCGCAGGAAGCCGCAACGATCCTCAACCGCTATACGTTTAATTATAAAGACGACAGCAATGGCTGGGATCTTCTTGCCCAGGCGCAAGCTGCGCTGAATCATCGCGATCAAGAGCTTGCGGCCCGCGCGGAAGGCTACGCGCTGGCGGGCCGTCTCGATCAGGCGATCTCATTACTCAGCAGCGCCAGCTCACAGGCGAAGCTGGGCAGCCAGCAGCAGGCGCGTTACGATGCCCGTATCGACCAGTTGCGTCAGCTGCAAGAACGCTTTAAGCCTTACACCAAAATGTAATTATCTGTCCTTTGCCCGGATAGCGATACAAGGAGAAGTCATGTCAGAAGCGGTAAAAATCTACCATAATCCGCGTTGTTCCAAGAGTCGTGAAACGCTGAGCCTGCTGCAGTCCAACGGCGTGGAGCCGGAAGTGGTGCTTTATCTCGACACCCCCGCCGATGCGACAACACTGCGTCAGCTGCTGAAAATGCTGGGCATGACCAGCGCCCGCGAACTGATGCGCCAGAAAGACGATCTCTACAAAGCGCTCAATCTGGCAGACAGCAATCTGACGGAGGCGCAACTGATTCAGGCGATGGTAGAAAATCCCAAACTGATGGAGCGCCCGATTGTGGTGGCGAACGGCCAGGCACGAATCGGACGACCGCCAGAGCAGGTGCTGGACATCGTCCGCTAACCGCCCATGCGCCGCCTCAGTATCGATTGCGGCGCTTTTCTATTATTTGGCTCTCAATAATTTTCCGAGGCTACTCGCATCCTTGCCGCTTCTTTCTCTTCTTTATTTTTCTTTCTGCTAGATTGCGGACTATTCATTAAAGAAGGAAAAGGATGCCATGAATAAAAAGAACACCTCGACACCGCATGATGCCGTGTTTAAACAATTTTTATCCCATCCCGAAACCGCGCGTGATTTTTTGGAGAGTCATTTACCCCGTGCGCTGCATAAACTTTGTGACCTCAGTACGCTTCGTCTGGAGTCTGCCAGTTTTATTGAGGAGACGATGCGCGCCTATTATTCGGATATTCTTTACTCATTAAAGACGCGCGTAGGTAACGGTTATATTTACGCGTTAATTGAACATCAGAGCTCTCCCGACCGGCACATGGCGTTTCGCCTGATGCGCTATGCCATTGCCGCCATGCAACGTCACCTTGACGCCGGACACGACACATTGCCGCTGGTGATCCCGGTTCTGTTCTATCACGGTCTGGTTAGCCCTTATCCATACTCAATGCGCTGGCTGGATGCGTTTGCGCTGCCGTCGCTGGCTGAAAATTTCTATAATCACGCCTTTCCTTTAGTCGATATTACCATCATACCCGATGATGAAATTATGCAGCATCGACGAATGGCGATTCTGGAAATAGTGCAAAAACATATTCGCTTGCGCGATTTAAATGAATTAACAGATAAACTAGTAATATTAATCAATCAAAACAACATCACCCACGAGCAGCTTAAAACAGTATTGCTTTACGTATCAAAAAATGGAAAAGTAGAAAATCAACGCGCTTTTTTCCAGACACTGGCAAACCAACCAACCGAATATAAGGACACAATTATGACGCTGGCAGAATATCTGAGAAACGAAGGCTTTGAAGAAGGGCAAAAGCTCGCGGCGTTACGTATCGCAAAAGAGATGCTGAAAAACGGGCTCGACCTGCCACTCATTCTCACCGTGACGGGCGTCAGCGAAGCAGAATTACATCAGACAGACCCAGAGCAGTCTGCGGTTAAAGCTTGAGGATCTCTTTGACGAACGGAATCGTCAGCTTACGCTGGGCGGTAATCGAGGCATGATCGAGCTGGTCCAGCGTCATAAACAGCGTACGCATTTCGCGATCCAGCCGTTTAAGCAAAAAGCGCCCCACGTCTTCGGGTAGCTCAAAGCCACGTAGCCGGGCGCGCAGCTGGAGCGCCTGAAGTTTGTCTTCATCCGACAGAGGCTGAAGCTTGTAAATTTGCCCCCAGTCCAGCCGCGAGGCCAGATCGGGCAAGCCGAGATTAAGCTGGCGTGGCGGACGATCGCCGGTGATCAGCAGACGCGTTTTTCCAGACTCGAGGATGCGGTTGTAGAGATCGAAAATCGCCATTTCCCACAGCGCATCGCCGGCGACACATTCGATGTTGTCGATACAGACCAGCGAAAGCTGTTCCATCCCGTCGAGCACCTCCGGAACAAACCAGGTGCGCTTGTCCAGCGGCACATAGCCGACCGCGTCGCCGCGCTGCGACAGTTCCGCGCAGGCGGCATGCAATAAATGACTGCGGCCCGCGCCTTCACGCGACCAGAGATAAATGTATCCGCTATGCTCCTGACGCAACACGTTTTGCAGTGCGGCCAGTAAAGAGGCGTTATCCCCCGGCCAGAAACTTGCGAAAGTTTCGTCGTCAGGAAGATAAAGTGGCAAGGAGAGCTGTGCCGGTGTGTTCAGAGATACCTCAACCCAGATTTCATTAAATCGCGATGAGTTTAACACAGAATTCCGCTGTGATAGAACCGGGCAGCGTCCCTGCCCGGTTTCTGTGTTACTGCTGCGGCGTATCCGCGTCTTTCGCATCCAGTACCACTTCTTCCGGACGCAATACTGAGATTAACTTGAAGATCAGACTCAGGCCAATCCCGACGATGGTGGCCAGCGCCATGCCTTTCAGTTCAGCGGCGCCAATGTGAACCTTCGCGCCACTGACGCCAATGATCAGAATAACGGAGGTCAGGATCAGGTTCTGCGCTTTGTTGTAATCCACCTTCGATTCAATCAGCACGCGGATACCGGACGCGCCGATCACCCCATACAGCAACAGGGATACCCCCCCCATCACCGGTAGCGGAATGATCTGGATAGCCGCTGCGAGTTTGCCTACGCAGGAGAGCAGAATAGCGAAGATCGCCGCGCCGCCAATCACCCAGGTGCTGTACACGCGGGTAATTGCCATGACGCCAATATTTTCGCCGTAGGTGGTGTTCGGTGTAGAGCCGAAGAAGCCGGAGATCACCGTTGATAAACCGTTAGCGAACATAGAGCGATGCAAACCCGGATCGCGTACCAGATCTTTTTTAACGATATTCGCCGTAACCACCAGGTGCCCGACGTGTTCAGCAATCACCACCAGCGCCGCTGGCAGAATGGTCAGAATAGCGAACCACTCGAAACGCGGGGTGTAGAATGTCGGCAGCGCAAACCAGTGCGCCTCGGCGATCGGTGTGGTATCGACAACGCCCATCGCGAAGGAAAGCGCATAGCCCGCCAGCACGCCAATGAGGATCGGAATAATCGCCATAAAGCCGCGGAACAGTACAGAACCGAACACGGTCACCGCCAGCGTCACCATGGAGATAATAATGGTCTTCGCATCCGCGGACTGACCTTCCGCCGGCAGCAGTCCGGCCATGCCAGCAGCGACCCCCGCCAGTTCCAGACCGATAACGGCAACAATGGCGCCCATCGCAGCAGGAGGAAACATCACGTCCAGCCAGCCAGTGCCTGCCTTCTTCACGATGAAAGAGACCAGGCAGAACAGCACGCCGCACATAATAAAGCCGCCCAGCGCCACCTCATAGCCTAACGGCAGCAGGAGCAGCACCGGGGAGATAAAGGCAAAGCTCGACCCTAAATAAGCCGGGATTTTCCCTTTACAGATAAACAAATAGAGCAGCGTACCGATGCCGTTAAACAGCAGAACAGTGGCCGGGTTAATATGAAACAGAACGGGCACCAGCACGGTTGCGCCAAACATGGCGAACAGGTGTTGCAAACTAAGCGGGATTGTCTGTAAAAGCGGCGGTCTTTCACTTACCCCGATAGCACGGCGCGTCATAGTGTTTTCCTCTGTGTGTTTTGTTATTAGCAGTTGAGTTGTTCTATTCAAAAAAAAGCCGACTCTTAAAGTCGGCTGATATTTAATGATTCACTTATTTCGTCCCAAAGATCTTATCACCGGCATCGCCAAGCCCCGGAATAATGTATCCGTGCTCGTTCAATCCCTGGTCGATCGACGCGGTGTACAATTCCACGTCCGGGTGCGCTTTTTCCAGCGCGGCAATGCCCTCCGGCGCGGCAACCAGCACCAGCACCTTGATGCTGCTGCAACCGGCTTTTTTCAGCAGATCGATGGTGGCGATAACGGAACCTCCGGTCGCCAGCATCGGATCAACGATCAGCGCCATACGCTCGTCGATGTTGGACACCAGCTTCTGGAAATAAGGAACCGGCTCCAGGGTTTCTTCGTTGCGGTACATCCCGACCACGCTGATACGCGCGCTTGGTACGTTTTCCAGTACCCCTTCCATCATCCCCAGACCTGCGCGCAGGATAGGCACGACGGTAATTTTTTTCCCTTTAATCTGGTCGACTTCAACCGGGCCATTCCAGCCTTCAATGGTCACCTTTTCGGTTTCCAGGCCCGCAGTCGCTTCGTAGGTCAGCAGACTGCCTACTTCCGAGGCGAGTTCACGAAAGCGTTTGGTGCTGATGTCGTTTTCACGCATCAGACCCAGCTTGTGTTTGACGAGTGGGTGTTTGACTTCCACGATCTTCATACTCTTCTCCTTTCCTCAGACGAGTGGCAACCACAAAAAAATCGCCGGATTATACCGCTTTTCCTCCTGGGCGCAACATAACGTATGCATGACCTGGATCAAGCAAAGTTATTTACCTTTGGCTGATGAGTATAAAACACGCCCCGCATTCTGCGCGGGGCGGCGGGTCAAGTCGCTGAAATCAGAGCGTTTCACCGTTGCTTTTAATCACCTGCTGATACCATGCGAAAGATTTTTTAGGCTGCCGGGCCAATGTGCCGCTCCCGTCATTATTTTTGTCGACGTAGATGAAGCCATAGCGTTTTTTCATTTCGCCCGTGCCAGCGGAAACCAGATCGATGCATCCCCATGGCGTGTACCCCATCAGATCCACGCCATCCTCCACCACCGCTTTTTTCATTTCGCGGATGTGCGCGGCCAGGTAGTCAATACGGTAACTGTCGTCCACCGATCCGTCAGGCTGCTGAACGTCAATGGCGCCGAAGCCGTTCTCAACAATAAACAGCGGCAGCTGATAGTGGTCCCAGAACCAGTTCAACGAATAGCGCAGGCCGACGGGATCGATCTGCCACCCCCAATCCGACTTCTGCACATAGGGGTTGGCGACCAGATGCTTCGTTTCGTCATAGTCAAGCTGTGGATTATCCTCCGTCGCTTTGGTGGTAAACGACATGTAATAGCTAAAGCCAATGTAATCAACGCAGCCCTCAGACAACGCGGCGCGATCGGCGTCGGTGATATCCAGCGCGAAGCCGCGGCGTTCGAAATAGTTAAGGATGTGCTGCGGGTATTTACCGCGTACGTGGACGTCGGTAAACCAGTAGCGGCGGTGCATGGCGTTCATCGCCATCATCATATCGTCCGGCGCACAGGTCAGCGGGTATATGGGGCACATGGCGATCATGCAGCCGACCTGTAGCGCCGGGTTGATTTCGCGGGCAGCTTTCACCGCCAGCGCACTGGCTACCAACTCGTAGTGCGCCGCCTGGTACATTATCGGTTCGCGATCTTCGCCCGGCTGGTATTTCAACCCGGAGTTAGTAAACGGCGCGAAGTCTTCATGATAATTCGCCTGGTTGTTAATCTCGTTAAACGTCATCCAGTATTTCACTTTATGCTGGTAGCGCGTAAACGCCACCTTCGCAAAGCGCACGAAAAAATCGATGAGCTTACGGTTGCGCCAGCCGCCGTATTCCGTCACCAGTTGGTACGGCATCTCGAAATGCGACAAGGTGATCACCGGTTCAATGCCGTATTTCAGACACTCGTCAAAGAGGTCGTCATAAAATTGCAACCCCGCTTCATTGGGCTGGGTTTCGTCTCCCTGCGGAAAAATACGTGTCCAGGCAATGGACGTGCGGAAACACCTGAAGCCCATTTCCGCGAACAGTTTTATGTCCTCTTTGTAGCGGTGGTAAAAGTCAATGGCGTGGTGATTGGGATAATTTTTGCCTGGCAGCACGCCCTCGGTGATTTCCCGCGCGACGCCGTGCGCGCCCGCGGTCATCACATCGGCCACGCTGATTCCCTTTCCGCCTTCCTGCCAGCCGCCCTCCAGTTGATGCGCCGCGACCGCCCCACCCCACATGAAATTCGCTTTAAATCCCGACATAGATCCCCTCGTTAATTCGCATTAGCAAAACAGAAACCGGTTTCAGTACGATACTGAGCAAACTTAGCGGCGCATTCAAGCAACGAAATGTACCCGGTTTCATTTTCGTGGCGCAGGTCATAAAAACGGCGCCGTACGAGAAAATCGCAGTAAAAATGAACACATAAAATCGGATGCAACGCAGGCTCGCAAACGTTTGCTTTCCCTGTTAGAATTGCGCCGAATTTTTCCTTTTACCGCAAGAAATAACGTGGGGAACCAGGCAGTGACCGATAAAACCTCTCTTAGCTACAAAGATGCCGGTGTTGATATTGACGCGGGCAATGCTCTGGTCGATCGAATCAAAGGCGTAGTGAAGAAAACCCGCCGCCCGGAAGTGATGGGGGGTCTGGGTGGCTTCGGTGCGCTGTGCGCGTTGCCGCAAAAATATCGTGAACCGGTACTGGTTTCCGGCACTGACGGCGTAGGGACCAAACTGCGTCTGGCAATGGATCTTAAGCGTCACGACACCATCGGGATTGACCTGGTGGCGATGTGCGTGAACGACCTGGTTGTTCAGGGCGCTGAGCCGCTGTTTTTCCTCGATTATTACGCTACCGGGAAACTGGACGTGGACACCGCAGCCAGCGTCATTCAGGGCATTGCGGAAGGTTGTCTGCAGTCCGGCTGCGCGCTGGTCGGAGGGGAAACCGCTGAAATGCCAGGGATGTACCACGGTGAAGACTATGACGTCGCGGGTTTCTGCGTCGGGGTGGTGGAAAAATCAGAAATCATCGACGGTTCTAAAGTTGCCGACGGCGATGTGCTGATTGCGCTGGGATCCAGCGGCCCGCACTCTAACGGCTACTCGCTGGTGCGCAAAATCGTTGAGGTTAGCGGCTGCGACCCGGAAACCACCGAGCTTGACGGTAAGCCGCTGGCCGATCATCTGCTTGCGCCGACCCGAATCTACGTGAAATCGATCCTGGCGCTGATCGAGAACGTCGACGTGCACGCCATCGCCCACCTCACCGGCGGCGGTTTCTGGGAAAATATTCCACGCGTCCTGCCGGACAACACTCAGGCGGTGATCGACGAATCTTCATGGCAGTGGCCTGCCGTGTTCAACTGGTTGCAAAACGCCGGTAATGTTAGCCAGCACGAAATGTACCGTACCTTTAACTGCGGCGTCGGTATGGTGATCGCCCTTCCGGCAAGCGAAGTGGACAATGCGCTGGCATTGCTGAAAGCAAAGGGTGAAAACGCGTGGAAAATCGGTATCATCAACGCTTCTGATTCCGAACAGCGTGTGGTTATTGAATAATGAATATTGTGGTGCTTATTTCCGGCAACGGAAGCAATTTGCAGGCGATCATTGATGCCTGCAAAGAGAAGAAAATCAACGGCACCCTTTGCGCAGTATTCAGCAACAAGGCCGATGCGTTCGGCCTTGAACGCGCCAGAAAAGCGAACATTCCTGTGCATACGCTGACGGCCGATCAGTTCGCCAGCCGTGAAGCGTTTGACCGGGAGCTGACCCTTGAGATCGACGCGTATGCGCCTGATGTAGTGGTGCTGGCCGGTTTTATGCGCATTCTTAGCCCAGCCTTTGTCGCTCATTATCACGGACGCCTGCTGAATATACACCCTTCCCTGTTGCCCAAATATCCCGGCCTGCATACCCACCGCCAGGCGCTGGAAAATGGCGACGAGGAACACGGCACGTCGGTGCACTTTGTCACCGATGAGCTTGATGGCGGTCCGGTCATTTTACAGGCGAAAGTGCCCGTCTTTGAGGGAGACGACGAAGACGAAATCACCGCGCGCGTTCAGGCCCAGGAACATGCCATTTATCCCCTGGTTGTGAGCTGGTTCGTCGAAGGCCGTCTGAAGATGCATGACAACGCCGCGTGGCTGGATGGTCAACGTTTGCCGCCACAGGGCTATGCGGCTGACGATTAATTCGGTCCCTTCACAGGCCAGAAGCGCCGTCTTCTGGCCCTGACGCGTCCGTTCGCCGGATAGCGGCAAAATACCCTGTCCGGCCTACTTTTCTTCCCGCCTTTATGCTATCAAACAGTTTATTGTCATACTTTTCTGGCACAGTTGGACATCTGAGAGCATTGCTCGCCATAATGATCAGGTCGTGTCCCGTGAATCAAACGGAGTATAAGTATTAATGGGTCAGGAAAAGCTATACATCGAGAAAGAGCTGAGCTGGTTAGCGTTTAACGAACGCGTGCTCCAGGAAGCGGCGGATAAATCTAACCCGCTAATCGAAAGGATGCGTTTCTTAGGCATCTATTCCAATAACCTTGATGAGTTCTATAAAGTGCGTTTCGCCGAGTTGAAGCGCCGCATTATCATTAGCGAAGAACAGGGCTCAAATTCGCATTCTCGCCATCTGTTAGGCAAGATCCAGTCCCGTGTGTTAAAAGCCGATCAGGAATTTGATGGTCTTTATAACGAACTGTTGCTGGAGATGGCGCGCAACCAGATCTTCCTGATTAACGAACGCCAACTGTCGGTGAATCAGCAAAGCTGGCTGCGCCACTACTTTAAACAATACCTGCGCCAGCATATCACCCCCATTTTGATCAACCGCGAAACGGATCTCGTTCAGTTTCTGAAAGATGATTACACCTACCTCGCGGTGGAGATCATTCGTGGTGATTCGATACGCTACGCGCTGCTGGAAATTCCATCGGACAAAGTGCCGCGCTTCGTCAACCTGCCGCCGGAAGCCCCGCGACGCCGCAAACCGATGATCCTGCTGGACAACATTCTGCGCTACTGCCTGGATGACATCTTCAAAGGCTTTTTTGATTACGACGCCCTGAACGCTTATTCGATGAAGATGACCCGCGACGCCGAATACGATCTGGTGCACGAGATGGAATCCAGCCTGATGGAGCTGATGTCCTCCAGCCTCAAACAGCGTTTGACCGCTGAACCGGTGCGTTTTGTTTATCAGCGCGACATGCCCAACGCGCTGGTCGAAGTGCTGCGGGAAAAACTGACCATCTCGCGTTATGACTCCATCGTGCCCGGGGGGCGTTACCACAACTTCAAAGATTTCATTAACTTCCCGAATGTCGGCAAAGCGAATCTGGTGAATAAACCGCTGCCGCGCCTGCGCCATATCTGGTTTGATAATGAGAAGTTTCGTAATGGCTTTGACGCCATCCGTGAACGCGATGTGCTGCTCTACTATCCGTATC
Organism: Citrobacter sp. 50677481; assembly: GCF_001463265.1. Taxonomy (NCBI): domain Bacteria; kingdom Pseudomonadati; phylum Pseudomonadota; class Gammaproteobacteria; order Enterobacterales; family Enterobacteriaceae; genus Citrobacter; species Citrobacter sp. 50677481. The sequence goes on along the minus strand of NZ_LNHZ01000057.1, from coordinate 101,322 downwards.
ACACCTTTGAGCACGTTCTGGAGCTGTTGCGTCAGGCCTCCTTCGACCCGAGCGTACTGGCCATCAAAATTAACATCTATCGCGTGGCGAAAGATTCACGGATTATCGACTCGATGATCCATGCTGCCCACAACGGCAAAAAAGTCACGGTGGTGGTGGAGCTACAGGCGCGCTTTGATGAAGAAGCCAACATTCATTGGGCGAAGCGCCTGACGGAAGCGGGCGTACATGTGATCTTCTCCGCGCCGGGCTTAAAAATTCACGCCAAGCTGTTTCTTATTTCGCGTAAAGAAGGCGACGACGTGGTGCGTTACGCGCATATCGGCACTGGTAACTTCAACGAAAAAACCGCGCGCCTGTATACCGACTATTCGCTGCTGACCGCCGATGCGCGGATCACCAACGAAGTGCGCCGGGTCTTTAACTTTATTGAGAACCCGTACCGTCCGGTAACGTTTGATTATTTGCTGGTTTCGCCACAGAACTCGCGTCGCCTGCTGTATGAAATGATTGACCGTGAAATCGCCAACGCTCAGCAGGGACGCCCTTCCGGCATCACCCTGAAGCTGAATAATTTGGTCGACAAAGGGCTGGTTGACCGCCTGTATGCGGCGTCCAGCTCCGGCGTGACGGTAAATCTGCTGGTTCGCGGAATGTGTTCGCTGATTCCTTTTCTTCCAGGCATCAGCGACAATATTCGCGTCATCAGCATTGTTGACCGCTATCTGGAACATGACCGGGTTTACATCTTTGAAAATGGCGGCAATAAGCAGGTGTACCTCTCCTCCGCGGACTGGATGACGCGTAATATCGACTACCGCATTGAGGTAGCGACGCCGCTGCTTGATCCACGCCTGAAGCAACGGGTACTGGATATTATTGACATCCTGTTCAGCGACACGGTAAAAGCCCGCTATATCGACAAAGAACTGAGTAATCGCTACGTGCCGCGCGGGAATCGCCGCAAAGTACAGGCGCAACTGGCGATTTATGACTACATCAAATCACTCGAGCAACCAGACTAACGCTATGCCAATACATGATAAGTCCCCACGACCGCAGGAGTTTGCGGCAGTCGACCTCGGCTCAAACAGTTTTCACATGGTCATTGCCCGCGTGGTGGATGGCGCAATGCAGATAATTGGCCGTCTGAAGCAGCGTGTCCATCTGGCTGACGGCCTCGGCCCGGATAACCGGTTGAGTGAAGAAGCCATGGAGCGCGGGCTAAGCTGTCTGTCGCTGTTTGCCGAACGTCTGCAGGGGTTTTCGCCCTCCAGCGTCTGTATTGTGGGGACGCACACGCTGCGTCAGGCGTTGAACGCCACTGACTTTCTCAAGCGTGCGGAAAAGGTTATCCCCTACCCTATTGAGATCATCTCCGGTAACGAAGAAGCGCGCCTGATTTTTATGGGCGTTGAGCACACGCAGCCCGAAAAGGGGCGTAAGCTGGTGATCGACATCGGCGGCGGCTCAACGGAACTGGTGATCGGCGAAAACTTCGAGCCAAAGCTGGTTGAAAGCCGTCGTATGGGGTGCGTCAGCTTTGCGCAGCTTTATTTTCCCGGCGGCGCGATCAACCCGGAGAACTTCCAGCGCGCCAGAATGGCGGCGGCGCAAAAGCTCGAAACCTTAACCTGGCAGTTTCGCATTCAGGGCTGGAACGTCGCGCTGGGCGCCTCCGGCACCATTAAAGCCGCACATGAAGTGTTGCTGGAGTTGGGGGAAAAAGACGGTTTTATTACCCCGGAACGTCTGGACCGTCTGGTGACAGAGATACTGCACTATCGCAATTTCGACGCCCTGAGCTTGCCGGGTTTATCCGAGGAGCGAAAAGCGGTGTTTGTGCCGGGTCTGGCGATTCTTTGCGGTGTCTTTGATGCGCTGGCCATCCGTGAACTTCGCCTCTCCGACGGCGCGCTGCGTGAAGGCGTCCTGTACGAAATGGAAGGCCGCTTTCGCCACCAGGACGTCCGTAGCCGTACCGCCAGTAGCCTGGCGAATCAGTACAATATTGACAGCGATCAGGCCAGACGCGTACTGGATACCACCATGCAGATGTACGATCAGTGGCAGGCGCAGCAGCCAAAACTGGCCCATCCGCAGCTGGAAGCGCTGCTGAGATGGGCCGCGATGCTGCACGAGGTAGGCCTGAATATCAATCACAGCGGCCTGCATCGCCATTCAGCCTATATTCTGCAAAACAGTGATTTACCCGGCTTTAATCAGGAGCAGCAAACCATGATGGCGACGCTGGTTCGCTATCACCGCAAAGCGATCAAGCTGGACGATCTGCCGCGCTTTACGCTGTTCAAGAAGAAGCAATACCTGCCGCTAATCCAGTTGCTGCGCCTTGGGGTTCTGCTGAACAATCAGCGCCAGGCCACGACTACGCCCCCGACGCTGACGCTCATCACGGACGACAGCCACTGGACGCTCCGTTTTCCTTATGACTGGTTCAGCCAGAACGCGCTGGTGCTGCTCGATCTGGAAAAAGAGCAGCAATACTGGGAAGCGGTCACCGGCTGGCGTCTGAAAATAGAGGAAGAACGTTCACCGGAAATCGCCGCATGAAAGCCGCTCAGGTGCCGGTAACCGGCACCTGCGCTTTCAGTATGTCCCTTAGCGGTTGGGGTTCGCCGATTAAATATCCCTGCATATAGTCAATACCCAGCGAGGCGACCGCGCTGCGGATCTCCTCGCTTTCAACAAATTCCGCCACCACCTGCATTTTCTTCATGCGCGCCAGATGGCAGATAGAAGCCACAATCTGGTAGTCGAGGCTGTTCGATACCATATTGCGGATAAAACTCCCGTCAATTTTTAAAATGTTGGCGCTGACATTTTTCAGCCGGGCATAGCTGGCATAGCCGGTACCGAAATCGTCAATCGCAATTTGACAGCCCAGCTGTTGCAGATTATGCAGCGTTACCTGCGCCTGCTCGGCATTCAGCAGCGCGTAGCTTTCGGTGACTTCGAAGATCAACTGCCACGCCTCGATCTGGTATTTGCTCAGTAGCTTGCTGACTTCCAGTGAAAACTTCGCCCGACAAATTGACGGAGCCGAAAGATTCAGGGCAAAACGGCGCGCGGGCATCTCTGCACGATTATCGGCCATAAAGCGTAAGGTATGTTCGATGACCCAGAGATCGATTCGCGAGGCCAGACCGAACTCATGCGCAACGGGCAAAAATACCTCTGGCGAGATCAGTCCGCCGTCACGGTCTTTCAACCGCAGCAGGATCTCATGGTAGACATCGCCACGCAGGCCTTCGATAGGTTGCGCCATCAGGCAGAAGCGATCGTGTTCGAGCGCGTGCTGCAGGCGATTCATCATCGCCACTTTATCTTTCACATTGCGCTGCAAATTCACAGCTCCACGACGCTCCAGATTCTCCGGCGTGTTGGTCATAATCGACAGTTCAGCAATGGTACTAAGTTCGCCAAGCAGCAGATAAATATGGTTCACCGGAGACCGCACGTAGCAGTAGCTCATGCCCACCTGCGGCTGGAAAGTCATACCGTCCCAGATAAAGCGAAACCGTTTGATGTGCTCGTCCAGGAGATCAATACGCTGCTGGTGTGATTCGGTGTTTAAGCGCAGCAGCAGGTCCGGGCCAGACATTTGGTAGACGTTTTCATCCGGCGACAGCTTTTCATTTATCCAGTGTGAAAGCTGCTGCTTATACTGAATCCGCAGCATAATGCCATAATTCTTCACCAGCACTTCGAGCTCAGGAACATGCAGAAAACAGAGCGCGGACCACGGGGCATTTTTCAGGGCGCGATTGAGCGCGCGGAGATTGGGCAGATGAACAACGGGATCGAGGAAAGCCAGCCTGCGCGCGCGGCTGTTGACAACCCGCTGACGCGTGGCCAATACCGCCATGTAATTGACGATAAATGAAAAAACCAGAAAGCTCGACGACGTGATCGCCAGTTGGACATCATAACCAGAATAATAGGGGGTATAGCTCTGGTAATTATGAATCGCAATAATCAGCACGGGCGCCCAAAGCAGAGAGATGAAGCGATAGCCATAGCGCATCGCGCCCCAGAGCATAACCGGCAGTAATAATGACATTGTATAATTTGTGCTGAATATTGAGCTATTAACATTCAGGGGCATACATAACAAGGTCATTAATACAACGAGGATTAATAACCATAAGGCGACCTCCTTCTTCGAGGCTTTTGCATCAAACTGCAGTTTTAACTGGGAATAATAGCCGCGTAAATGAAGCGGGTTACGAATCACGCGAAGGAGAAAATAGAAAAACGGGACGCCAATTAAATTTCCGACCAGGATCCCCTGATAGTTAATTAATGCATTGATGTTAAACGGGGTGACGCCCATCAGATTCAGTCGGCTTTCATACATTCCGACAAACGCCGCAAACTGAAAAAGCACCAGAAACAGCGTAGCGGAGCAAAATACCTGCCAGAAAATTCGCTGGAACACCAGTCGCGGCTCGCCGTGTGAGACGCAATTCCGACGCGGATTAAAGACGCGATAGCCGCCCCAACTGAGGACGATAGCGATGAGGAAATGGGCGATTACCGGTAGCGTTTCAGCCAGCCCCACCTGCGGATATTTGCGTAAAAAGATGGCAAGAATAATTCCTGGTAATGCCGCCCAACTGAAAAAGTGCATCATGCTCATCATTAATGCTAACGGAAGATATAAAAGCACCACATCCCCGGAAGCCATATGCGCATAAGTATTGACGTGGCTCACTAATGGCAGCATTAAACACGGCAAAACCAGAGGAAGCCCCCACCACTTATCTCTGATTGCAATATAATTTTTATTCAGTCTCATAGATGCTCAGCAGAAACCCCGACTCCCGATGGGTTTTATCAGACAGGCATCCCCCCTGACCGCAAAAAGGCGATGAAAAGATCATCACGTGAGGCAACGATTTTAGTTGCCAGCGGAAAGCAAATTTTGACATACATCAAATAATTTCACCGCCATTAATTAATTATTACCTTTATTCCGACGCGTTATCATTTATATATTATTAATGTAAATAAGATTATTAACTTCCATAACAACCACCCATGAACAAGCTAACGCATTTTTACAACGTCATGAATTGACCATTGCGGCGCAGTATGCCTTAATGTGCTTATCGCCCGCAGGGGCATCTCTTAAGGAACCTTTTGTGAGTCAGGCTACCAGTATGCGAAAACGACATCGATTTAACAGTCGCATGACCCGTATCGTACTGCTTATCAGTTTTCTCTTCTTCTTTGGACGCTTTGTCTACTCTTCTATTGGCGCCTGGCATCATCATCAGGACAAAAAAGACGTTCAACAGTCCAGCCTCTCTGTCGAAACGCCCGCACAGCGTTAAGGTTTCTCAGCGCGATAAGATAAACCGATCTTCCATCGTCGAACATGCCGCAGTCTCGCTAACCGTTAATAGCAATGATGTCTTTCTTCAAATATTGTGGCCCATTTTTCGCGCTAAGCAGTCATTGTAAATGTGAATAGATTAAAATAAAAAACCCTCTGTAAAAACAGAGGGTTGAATTAATATTCGAACAGAAATGATTAGCTATACGTTAGCGGTTCATTATTCCCACTCAATGGTTGCGGGGGGCTTACCGCTGATGTCATACACCACGCGGGAAATGCCGTTCACTTCATTGATGATGCGGTTAGACACGCGGCCTAAGAAGTCATACGGCAAGTGCGCCCAGTGCGCGGTCATAAAGTCGATGGTTTCAACCGCACGCAGAGAGACAACCCAGTCGTATTTACGACCGTCGCCCATCACGCCAACCGAACGAACCGGCAGGAACACGGTGAACGCCTGGCTTACCTTGTTGTACAGGTCAGCTTTGTGCAGTTCCTCGATGAAGATCGCGTCCGCACGACGCAGCAGATCGCAGTACTCTTTCTTCACTTCGCCCAGCACGCGCACGCCCAGACCTGGCCCCGGGAACGGGTGACGGTAAAGCATGTCGTACGGCAGACCCAGCTCCAGACCAATCTTGCGTACTTCGTCTTTGAACAGCTCTTTCAGCGGTTCAACCAGACCCATCTTCATCTCTTTTGGCAGACCGCCGACGTTATGGTGAGATTTGATGACATGCGCCTTACCGGTTGCTGAAGCAGCAGACTCGATGACGTCCGGGTAGATAGTGCCCTGAGCAAGCCATTTCACCTCTTCCAGCTTCAGCGCCTCTTCGTCGAACACCTCCACGAAAACGCGGCCAATGATCTTACGTTTTGCTTCCGGATCGTTTTCACCCGCCAGCGCGCTGAGGAAGCGGTCTTCCGCCGGAACATGAACGATGTTCAGACCGAAATGGTCGCCGAACATATCCATCACCTGCTGCGCTTCATTCAGACGCAGCAAACCGTTATCGACAAAGACGCAGGTCAGGTTTTTGCCGATCGCACGGTGCAGCAGCATCGCGGTGACGGAGGAGTCAACCCCACCGGACAGACCGAGGATCACTTTATCATCACCGACCTGCTGACGGATTCGCTCAACCGCGTCGTCAATGATTTTTGCCGGCGTCCACAGCGCTTCACACTGGCAGATATCGCGCACGAAGCGCTCCAGCATACGCATTCCCTGACGGGTGTGCGTCACTTCCGGATGGAACTGCACGCCGTAGAAACGTTTTTCCTCATTCGCCATGATGGCGAACGGGCAGCTTTCGGTGCTGGCAACGGTCACAAAGTCAGACGGGATAGCGGTGACTTTATCGCCGTGGCTCATCCAGACGTCGAGCAGCGGCTTGCCGTCGGCGGTCAAGGAGTCTTCGATACCACGCACCAGCGCGCTGTCGCTAACCACTTCAACCTGGGCGTAGCCAAACTCGCGCTCGCTGGAGCCTTCTACATGACCGCCCAGCTGCATCGCCATGGTCTGCATGCCGTAGCAAACGCCAAATACCGGTACGCCCGCTTCAAAAACGTACTGCGGCGCGCGCGGACTGTTTTCTTCGGTGGTGCTTTCAGGGCCGCCGGAAAGAATGATACCGCTAGGATTAAACTCGCGAATCTGTGCTTCAGTTACATCCCAAGCCCACAGTTCGCAGTACACGCCGAGTTCACGTACGCGACGCGCAACCAGCTGAGTGTACTGCGATCCGAAATCAAGGATGAGAATGCGATGCTTGTGAATATTGTCTGTCATTGACGCTAATTCCGAGGCAAATGAAACCAAAAAAAGCGCCCGTCAGGGCGCGTAAACTTATCAGGAGCCCAGACGGTAGTTCGGGGACTCTTTGGTGATGGTCACGTCGTGAACGTGACTTTCCTGAATACCCGCACCGCTGATACGGACGAATTCCGCCTTAGTACGCAATGCGTCAATAGTACCACAGCCCGTCAGTCCCATACAGGAGCGCAGGCCGCCCATCTGCTGGTGAATGATCTCTTTCAGACGGCCTTTATAGGCAACGCGGCCTTCGATACCTTCCGGCACCAGTTTGTCGGCGGCGTTATCGCTCTGGAAGTAACGGTCAGAAGAGCCTTTAGACATTGCGCCCAGCGAGCCCATTCCGCGGTAAGATTTATAAGAACGGCCCTGGTACAGTTCAATTTCGCCCGGAGATTCCTCGGTACCGGCCAGCATAGAGCCGACCATCACCGCGCTTGCGCCTGCGGCAATGGCTTTCGCGATATCGCCAGAGAAACGGATACCGCCGTCGGCGATAACCGGAATGCCGGTGCCTTCCAGCGCTTCTACAGCGTCAGATACGGCGGTGATCTGCGGAACCCCCACGCCGGTTACGATACGGGTGGTGCAGATAGAGCCAGGGCCAATCCCCACTTTCACCGCGCTTACGCCAGCGTCAGCGAGGGCGCGCGCGCCTGCGCCAGTCGCCACGTTGCCGCCGATGATTTGCAGATCCGGGTACTTCGCGCGGGTTTCGCGGATACGCTGCAGTACGCCTTCGGAGTGGCCATGAGAGGAGTCGATCAACAGGACGTCAACGCCCGCAGCAACCAGCGCATCAACGCGTTCTTCGTTACCCGCCCCCGCGCCAACCGCTGCGCCGACGCGCAGGCGACCGTGCTCATCTTTACAGGAATTCGGTTTACGTTCTGCTTTCTGGAAATCTTTAACGGTGATCATGCCGAGCAGGTGGAAGCTGTCATCAACAACCAGCGCTTTCTCGACGCGCTTTTCGTGCATTTTTGCCAGCACGACATCACGCGCTTCACCTTCACGCACGGTAACCAGACGCTCTTTCGGGGTCATATAGACGCTCACCGGCTGGCTCAGGTCCGTCACAAAACGCACGTCGCGGCCCGTAATGATGCCGACCAGTTCGTTGTCTTCGGTCACAACCGGGTAGCCTGCGAAACCATTGCGCTCGGTCAGTTCTTTAACTTCGCGCAGGGTGGTCGTGGGCAGAACGGTCTGCGGGTCGGTAACCACGCCAGATTCATGTTTCTTCACGCGACGGACTTCTTCCGCCTGGCGCTCGATAGACATGTTTTTGTGGATAAAACCAATGCCGCCTTCCTGGGCCAGAGCGATAGCAAGGCGCGCTTCAGTCACGGTATCCATTGCTGCGGAGAGCATAGGAATGTTCAGACGAATGGTTTTCGTCAACTGCGTGCTGAGATCGGCAGTATTCGGCAGAACGGTGGAGTGAGCGGGAACGAGGAGGACGTCGTCAAACGTCAAAGCTTCTTTAGCGATACGTAGCATGGGCAATATCTCTGACCTGGGGTGGATAAATATTGCCGTGGCATTATACAGAGCGTAACCGATTGCATCTACACTTTTTTGCAAAAAAACCTTGCGATCCCCGGTAAGCGGGTTACTATCGACTGAATAACCTGCTGATTTAGAATTTGATCCCGCTCACATGTTATCCTCTCAGACTTCCGCCATTTTTACCGTAAGCCGCCTTAATCAGACGGTTCGTCTGCTGTTGGAACAAGAGATGGGACAGGTCTGGATCAGCGGCGAAATTTCGAATTTCTCCCAGCCCGCGTCAGGCCACTGGTATTTCACCCTGAAAGATGACGCCGCCCAGGTGCGCTGTGCGATGTTTCGCAACAGCAACCGCCGGATTACTTTCCGCCCGCAACACGGGCAGCAGGTGCTGGTGCGCGCCAATATCACCCTCTACGAGCCGCGCGGCGATTACCAGATTATCGTCGAGAGCATGCAGCCCGCGGGTGAAGGGCTGCTCCAGCAAAAATTCGAACAGCTAAAAGCCACGCTTTCGGCAGAAGGTTTGTTCGATCAGCAGTTTAAAAAACCGCTTCCCTCCCCTGCCCGCTGCGTCGGGGTGATCACCTCGAAAACCGGCGCTGCGCTGCATGATATTCTCCACGTACTCAAACGCCGCGATCCGTCCCTCCCGGTCATTATTTATCCGACCGCCGTACAGGGTGACGATGCGCCAGGGCAAATCGTGCGCGCCATCGAACTGGCGAACATGCGTAACGAGTGTGACGTGCTGATTGTCGGACGCGGCGGCGGTTCACTGGAAGATTTATGGAGCTTCAATGATGAACGGGTGGCGCGGGCAATCTTCGCCAGTCGCATTCCGGTAGTGAGCGCCGTCGGACACGAAACGGACGTGACGATTGCCGATTTTGTCGGCGATCTGCGCGCGCCGACCCCTTCAGCAGCCGCTGAAATGGTCAGCCGCAACCAGCAGGAGCTGGTGCGCCAGCTTCAGTCTGCCCAGCAGCGCCTTGGCATGGCGATGGACTATTTTCTCGCAAACCGCAGCCGTCGCTTTACACAGTTGCATCATCGTCTGCAACAGCAGCATCCGCAGCTGCGACTGGCGCGTCAGCAGACGGCGCTGGAACGATTACAACAGCGGATGAATATCGCGATTGACAGCCAGCTTAAGCGTTCCGGCCAGCAGCAATTCCGCTTATTACAGCGCCTCAGTCACCAAAATCCTCAGCCACGCATTCACCGGGCGCAAAGCCGTATTCAGCAACTGGAATATCGTCTGGCGGATACAATACGCGCGCGCCTGAGCCAAACGCGCGAACGCTTCGGCAATGCGGTCACTCATCTGGAAGCCGTCAGTCCGCTCTCCACTCTGGCACGCGGCTACAGCGTGACCAGCAGCGCCGACGGCAATGTGCTGAAACACACTAAACAGGTGAAGGCTGGCGATCTGCTGACCACCCGGGTCACCGATGGCTGGGTGGAAAGCGAAGTGAAAGCCGTCAAAACGGTAAAAAAATCCCGCCAGCGTAAAAGCGTTTAATTTTCACACTATACTGCTGTTATTCCTTATTTATTCGGCCTTGCCAGAATTCAGGAGAACAGCATGCCCCACTTTTACAGCGTCATCCCGCCTTATATCCTGCGTCGCATTATCGAAACAGGTTCTGAACCGCAGCAGCGGTGCGCACGACAAACGCTGAGCCACGTGCAGACCCTGATGGCGCATATGCCGGGCAAGCCCGCCGCGCCGCACGTCAGTCAGGCTGGCCAACTGGAACGCGACATTTACGATGCGAAGCAGACCCAGGAACTGCCCGGCACGCAGGTCCGTTATGAGGGCCATCCTTCGAATGGCGACGTGGCGGTAGATGAAGCCTATGATTATCTCGGCATAACCCATGACTTTTTCTGGAAAAACTGGCAGCGCGACTCGTTGGATAACAAAGGGTTAATTCTCACCGGCACGGTTCATTACGGACGCGAGTACCAGAACGCCTTCTGGAACGGGCAGCAGATGGTGTTTGGCGACGGCGATGGCGAGATTTTTAACCGTTTCACGATTGCCATTGACGTGGTGGCGCACGAACTGGCGCATGGGATCACGGAATCCGAAGCCGGACTGATCTACTTTGAGCAGGCGGGCGCGCTCAATGAATCGCTATCTGACGTGTTTGGCGCGCTGGTAAAGCAATACCATCTGGGGCAAACCGCGGACCAGGCCGACTGGCTCATCGGCGAAGGGCTGCTGGCGGAAGGTATCAACGGCAAGGGATTACGCTCAATGTCGGCACCGGGTACCGCCTATGATGATCCGCTGCTTGGCAAAGATCCACAGCCCGGTCATATGCGCGATTTTATCAAAACGCGTGAGGACAACGGCGGCGTGCACCTTAATTCCGGCATTCCTAACCGGGCGTTTTACCTTGCCGCGACGGCGCTCGGCGGTTACGCATGGGAGAAGGCTGGCTATGCCTGGTACGATACAGTGTGCGATCGCCAACTGGCGCAGGATGCCGACTTCATTGATTTCGCGCGTTTAACCATTCATCACGGCGAAAAACGTAGCGGTAAAGAAACGGCGCAGGCCATTGAGGACGCCTGGAAAGCCACAGGAGTGATGTAATGGATATCCCTGAACTCACTGATGACGCCGTTGTGGAACTGGCACGCGAAGGCGGCGTCGCGTTTATCCCGAAGCTGAGTCAACAGCGCAAAATTGCCCTTTCCACCTTGTCTGAGGCCCAGCGTCAGCGCGTTGCCGACATCCTGCGGCAAAGCCTGTCCGTCGGCACGCCGCCGGGTCAGGCGGATTCGCCGGGGCGAGGCGATCAGCGCTATTTTCGTATTCAGATCGTCTGGACCCGGCACGATCAGGCGGGATACGCCGATATCATCGTGCTGGTGCCGGAAAATGACGCGCCCGCTTCGCTCGTTGAGCTTTGGCAAAAAGGAGAGGATTGCGTGTGCGATTAAGTTCGCGTCAGGGCAAACTCAACGCGTTTTTTTGAAATCAGGCCATGGCCATTCTGGCAAAAGTAATCCACCGCGCCACAGGCTTTTAAGATCTGTAGCGGCTTATGGCAGTACGGGCACAGCGCCGCAAGGGCATAATCGACATTGCACGTCGCACAATGCGCAGTCTCACCGTTACGTTCCAGCGGATTTTGGCAGTCTGGACAACGAAGTTCCATAGCAGTCTCCCTATCTGGATGTGTGCCCTCTCCTGAGAGAGGGCTTAAGTGATTACTTACTTTTCTTGATATGTTTAATCAGGCGCTTACGCTTGCGCATCTGCGTCGGGGTCAGCGTATTACGCTTATTCGCATACGGGTTTTCCCCTTCTTTGAACTGGATACGAATCGGTGTCCCCATCACTTCCAGCGACTTACGGAAGTAGTTCATCAGATAACGCTTGTAAGAGTCCGGCAGGTCTTTAACCTGGTTGCCGTGAATCACCACGATTGGCGGGTTGTAACCACCGGCGTGGGCGTATTTCAGCTTCACGCGGCGGCCACGCACCAACGGCGGCTGGTGATCTTCCACCGCCATCGTCATGATGCGGGTTAGCATCGCGGTGCTGACGCGACGGGTGGAGCTGTCATAGGCCTCACGTACGGATTCAAACAGGTTGCCGACCCCGCTGCCGTGAAGTGCGGAGATAAAGTGTACGCGGGCAAAGTCGATAAAGCCCAGACGGAAGTCCAGCGTCTCTTTCACCTGCTCTTTCACTTCCTGCGTCAGGCCATCCCACTTGTTCACCACAATAACAAGTGAGCGCCCACTATTAAGGATGAACCCCAGCAGCGACAGGTCCTGATCGGAAATCCCTTCGCGGGCATCAATCACCAGCAGCACCACGTTAGCGTCTTCTATCGCCTGCAGCGTCTTGATTACCGAGAACTTTTCCACCGCGTCGGTAATCTTGCCGCGCTTACGCACCCCTGCGGTATCAATCAGCACATATTCACGCTCGTCACGCTGCATGGGGATATAAATGCTGTCGCGCGTGGTGCCGGGCATGTCGTAGACTACCACGCGGTCCTCACCCAGAATGCGGTTAGTAAGCGTAGACTTACCCACGTTCGGTCGTCCGACTATCGCCAGCTTGATCGGCAGATCCTGCGGGTTAAAATCATCTGCCGGCTCTTCTTCCCCGTTCTCGTCGGCGTCATACTGCGCCCAGTATTCGGCGTCTTCATCCACCTCTTCCTGCGGCGCGACATCGTCCATCCACGGCAGCAGAACGTGCTCCAGCAGGCTGAGAACGCCACGACCATGAGACGCGGCGATCGGGTGAATTTCCCCCAGCCCCAGGGAGTAGAAATCCACAACCGCCTGGTCCGGATCGAGGCCGTCGGTTTTGTTGGCGACGAGGAAGGTCGGTTTTTCACGGGAACGCAGATGCTGAGCGATGGCTTCGTCAGCAGGCATCAGGCCCGCGCGGGCGTCCACCATAAACAGTACAACGTCCGCTTCTTCAATCGCCAGCAGGGACTGTTCCGCCATACGGGTTTCTACACCGTCTTCCGTCCCGTCAATACCGCCAGTATCAATACAGATAAACTCGCGACCATCAATTTCCGCACGACCGTACTTACGGTCACGAGTCAGACCCGGGAAATCCGCAACCAGCGCATCCCGGGTACGGGTTAGACGGTTAAATAACGTGGATTTTCCGACGTTAGGGCGCCCGACAAGCGCGACCACAGGTACCATGTTTAAAGCCTCATTTTATAAATCATCAGACAACAGACGCGATTTTTGCGCCGTTGTTAAAAACAGGAAAACGGCCCCTGCACCAGGAGCCGTTTTTTAACGCGCACGACCGGAACGATTAACGTGTAATCGCGTATACGGTACCGTCTTTCGCCTGGATCAGCAGTTTGCCGTCGGCAGACACCGGTTCGGTCTGGAAGCCGGAGCTGTCAACTTCCTGCTGTGCCACAAAGCGGCCATCTTCAACGTTGAGCCAGTGCAGGTAACCTTCGCTGTCGCCCACCACCAGATTACCATTGTACAGCACCGGAGAGGTCAGCAGACGGTGCAGCAGATCGCTCTGTGTCCACAGAGTTACGCCGCCGTCGGTGGTCAACGCCAGTATGCGGTCATTCTGATCCACCAGATAAATACGGTTGCCGTCAACGATGAAATCGTTCACTGACCCCAGTTCACGTTTCCACATGATCTGACCGCTGCGCAGATCCAGCGCCGTCAGGTTACCATTATACGCCAGCGCATAGACGATACCGTCAACGATAACTGGCGTGGTATCGACATCGCTGAGACGGTCGATTTCTGTAGAGCCCGTCGCCTGAGAAATACGCTGCTGCCAAATCATCTGGCCCTGCTGCATCAGCACGGCGCTTACGCGACCGTTATCGCCGCCGACAATCGCCGCGCCGAAGGCCGTCGCTGGCGCAGACTCGCCGCGCAGAGACAGAGAAGGCATATCAAGGTTGACGGTCCACTTGATCGCGCCATCCGCTTCGTTCAGCGCCTGCAACTGGCCGTTACTGGTATGAATCAGCACCAGGCCGTCGCTGACCACCGGACGCGACAGCGCTTCGCCCGCGACTTTGGTCTGCCACGCAACGGTACCGTCCGCGGTGTTCAGGGCATATACCTGGGCTTTTTCACTGCCCAGGTAAACATGACCGCCAGACACCGTCACGCCGCCAGACAGCAGCGCAGGCGCGCGGGAGAACCAGCCATCTTTCTCGTTGAGGTTAACCGACCAGATCTCTTTGCCGTCGTCGGCATTTAACGCTTTCACCACGCCCGCACGATCGGCGGCGTAAACCACGTTATCTGCCAGCGCAGGATGGAGGTTGGAATAGAAATCACCGATCCCGTTGCCCACAGAGGTGCTCCAGACGGTAGACGGGGTAAACTGGTTCTCAACCACCGGTAATGGGGACATTTTAACAACGTCTTCTTCGCCGCTAAACAGTGAACAGCCGCTCAACAGGGTAACGGACAGCAGTCCTGGCAGAAGTAATTTACGCAATTGCATCGGGTCCCTCTCAGATGGACAAATTATTGATTTTCATCTGCAACATTTCGCTCAGTGCCGGGGAGGCTTTGCTGTTTACGCCTGCTTCCCATGCACTACGCGCACCTTTCTTGTCGCCTTTGCTCAACAACGCTTCGCCACGCAGATCGGCAACAATCGCCGCCCAGCCTTCACCTTTTACGGTGTCGAGGGTTTGCAGCGCAGTGTCAGCCTGTTTAAGCTGTACCTGAACGCGAGCCAGACGCAGTGAGATAACCGCCTTAAGGTTTTCGTCACTGGTGGCCGCCAGTCCCTGCTGTAGCTGGGTCACGGCTTTATCAAGTTGATTCTGGTCGACAAACTGTTGCGCCAGCTCCATCGACGCTAACGCGCCGTAGGTGTTTTTATTCTCAGCAGCAAATTTTTCCGCCGCAGACAGGTTTTCTGCGTTATCCGCGCTGAGCGAGCTCACGACGGTCTGATAAGCCTGAGAAGCAGAGCGTGCGGATTCAGTCTGGTGACTGGTCCAGTAGCGCCAGCCAATCAGCGCGCCAACCCCTAAAATCACCCCAACCGCCAGGGCTTTGCCGTTTTCGGCAAAGAAGCGTTTAATCGCGTCAACCTGGTCGTTTTCGTTCTCGTAAATTTCCACGCAGTCCTTCTCCTTAAGCCATTAACGTGCGCAAATGCGTTGCAACGCTATCCTGTGCAACCGCCGTTTGCTCACCGGAGCGCAAATCTTTCACAACGACAGTACCGGCAGCCACTTCGGACTCGCCAAGCACCAGCGCAATGCGGGCGCCCCACTTATCAGCGCGGGCAAACTGTTTCTTAAAGTTGCCGCCGCCGTGGTTTGTCATCAGCTTCACGCCCGGGAGGTCATCCCGTAAACGTTCCGCCAGCGTCATTGCCGCAGACTGCGTATCCGCGCCTGAAGCCACCAGGTATATATCGACAACAGGATCGGCAGTAAATTCCGGATTCACCGCCTGAACAAGTAAAACAAGGCGCTCAAGCCCCATTGCGAAGCCCACCGCCGGGGTCGCCCGGCCACCAAGCTGTTCCACCAGTCCGTCATAGCGGCCGCCAGCGCAAACGGTGCCCTGGGAACCCAGGCTGCTGGTCACCCATTCAAAAACGGTACGGTTGTAGTAGTCAAGGCCGCGAACCAGACGCTGATTAACGGTATAGCCAATGCCCGCGGCTTCCAGCAGTTTACACAGGCCGGCAAAGTGTTCGCGGGAATCGTCGTCCAGATAGTCGCCAAGCTGCGGCGCATCGTTAAGCAGCGCCTGTACGTCCGGATTTTTGGAGTCCAGAACGCGCAGCGGGTTGCTGTACATACGACGTTTGCAGTCTTCGTCAAGCTTCTCAACGTGCTGTTCCAGGAAGGCGACCAGCGCATCGCGATAACTGGCGCGCGCCGCCAGAGAACCAATAGAGTTCAGCTCCAGGTTAACGTGCCCGGCGATCCCCAGCGCACGCCACCAGCGTGCTGTCAGCATGATAAGCTCAGCGTCAATGTCCGGCCCCTGCAGGCCAAAGGCTTCGACGCCCAACTGGTGGAACTGGCGATAGCGCCCTTTCTGCGGACGCTCGTGGCGAAACATCGGTCCGATGTACCACAGACGTTGTTCCTGATTGTACAGAAGACCATGCTCGATGCCGGCGCGTACACAGCCTGCCGTTCCTTCAGGACGCAGGGTCAGGCTATCGCCATTGCGGTCCTCGAAGGTATACATCTCTTTTTCAACGACGTCAGTAACTTCACCAATCGCGCGTTTGAATAACGGGGTCTGCTCTACAATCGGCAGGCGGATTTCACTGTAACCGTAGCTACCGAGCACGTTTTTGAGTGTGCCTTCAATGCGCTGCCAGATGGCGGTTTCGCCAGGCAGATAATCGTTCATGCCGCGAATGGCTTGAATGTTTTTTGCCACGTTTATTCTCTTTCTGAATATAAAAATGAACCCTCAGCGCTTTCCCGAACGAGACGGGAGCCATGCGGGTTCAATCATACACGGGAAGCTACGCGCTTCCCATCACGTTATTATTTTTCAACCTGCTGCACGTTGATGCGCTGCGCTTCGTCGAGCATTGTCGCTTTGGCGCGAATGCGGGCTTCAAGCTGGTCAATCATGTCGTTATTATCCAGACGATCTTTACGAACGCCATCTTCATAGAGACCACTTTTCTTGTTGCCGCCCGTCACGCCCAGCGTGGAGACCAGCGCTTCACCCGGCCCGTTGACCACACAGCCAATGATAGAAACGTCCATCGGGGTGATGATATCTTCCAGCCGCTGCTCCAGCGCGTTCACCGTACCGATCACGTCGAACTCCTGGCGCGAACAGGTCGGGCAGGCAATAAAATTGATGCCGCGTGAGCGAATACGCAGTGATTTGAGAATATCAAAACCGACTTTGATCTCTTCCACCGGATCGGCTGCCAGCGAGACGCGCAGGGTGTCGCCGATCCCTTCAGACAGCAGCAGCCCGAGGCCGATCGCGGATTTCACCGCGCCGCTGCGTGCGCCGCCGGCTTCGGTGATGCCTAAGTGCAGCGGCTGAGCGATCTGACGCGCTAACAGGCGATAAGACTCAACGGCGAGGAAGACATCGGAGGCTTTCACGCTGACTTTAAACTGATCGAAATTGAGACGATCGAGATGATCGACATGGCGCATTGCCGATTCCAGCAGCGCCTGCGGCGTCGGTTCGCCATATTTTTCCTGCAGATCTTTTTCCAGCGACCCGGCGTTAACGCCGATACGGATCGGGATATTTTTGTCGCGCGCGCAATCCACCACCATGCGGATACGCTCTTCATTACCGATATTGCCAGGGTTGATACGCAGACAGTCCACACCATATTCCGCCACTTTCAGCGCGATACGGTAGTCAAAGTGAATGTCGGCCACCAGCGGAACAGAAACCTGCTGTTTGATGAGCTTAAAGGCTTCTGCGGCATCCATGGTGGGGACGGAGACGCGAACAATATCTGCGCCAACGCGTTCCAGCGCTTTTATCTGGTTAACCGTCGCTTCCACGTCCGTGGTCCGCGTATTGGTCATCGACTGTACGGCGATGGGGGCGCCATCGCCAATCGGCACATTCCCAACGTAAATACGCGTTGATTTTCTACGTTGAATTGGAGCCTGGTTATGCATGAAAAATCTCCCGCGTTACCCGTCTGTTACTGCGCCGGTGATTGTTCGGCATTGAGGGTCAGACGCGCAACCTGGTTAGTTCTGATAAAACGGCTCAGATCGACAGGTTTTCCTTGATACTGGATCTGCACCGCCGCCGGAGCGCCAATTTTAAGCTTATAAGGCGCCTGCCCGGTTAGGTTTAAATTGCCATCTTTACGCTGCATACCGCTGAACAGCTTTTTGCCGGTCGCATCTGTCACTTCCAGCCAGCAGTCGGCGGTGAAGTTCATCACCAGCGCGTTCGGGTCGACAGCAGGTGCCGCCGTGCCTGCCGGATCGGTTGGCAGCGTTGCTGTACCGTCCGTCGCGGACTGTGGCGCAGGGGTGGCCGGAGACGTCGTGGCGGTATCCACGTTAGCCTGAGAAGGCGACACAACGGCGTTCTGCTGCGGGTCAACCGCTGGCGCCGTTGTGGTTGGCGCTGGCGTTTGCGCGGTTTCCGCCGGACCGGTCGACGCAGGAGTATTATCCTGACTTGCTGCGGCGCTGGTATCCAGCGGCACGCTCTGCGTCGTTGCGCCATTTGCGTTCAGCTCAGCGGCGGACTGATCGGCCATCGTCGTGATCTCCTCCTGCTGCGCCTTATGGTTTTGCCACCACCAGGCGCCCGTCAGGCCGACGACCACAAACAGCACCAGCCAGGTAAACGTCATCAACCAGCCGTCGCGCTTTTTGCGCCGTTTACCTAATGAGAAGCTCTGCATCGGCGCCACTTTCGCCGCACGGACAGGCGCCTGTTTTTCCAGGCCAGGCAGCAGCTCTTCTTCAGGGATATGCACCAGACGCGCATAGGAGCGGATGTACCCGCGCAGGAAGGTCGAAGCAAGATCGGCCGGGGCCTTATCGTCTTCGATATCACGTACGGTAGACACCTTCAGGCAAAGTCGCTCAGCGACAGCCTGTTGGCTGAGTCCGAGTTGTTCACGGGCATTACGCAGACGAACGCCAGTGGATTGTGCTTCATGTTGGTCGTGAGTGGCTTCAGTATTCATTCGCTACAGCTGCTGGTGTAAATTTGGATTCAGGCGCCGGCGAGTCACAATGCCCACCCACACCGCGAAACATCTGGTCAGTTAACCTTAGTCAGACAGTATAAGCCTGTCAGGTCACTCTTAACAAAAACAGCTCAAGCCAGAGGGCTAAACTATTGTTGCACCGTACATACTGCCTTAAAGTCGACAAAAACGCACCGTTATTATTGACCAGACGAGTACAAGCGCGGCCCTCATTCAAATAACATTGCGTCACTGCACATAAAACGGGCAGTGACGCAATATTTATCAGATCGCTTTCACGTCGATAGCCTCGCCCTGCATACGTTTACGCAGGGTACGCTTGGTCCGATCGATAACATCCCCGGCCAGTTGACCGCAGGCGGCGTCGATATCATCGCCGCGGGTTTTACGCACAATGGTGGTAAACCCGTAACCCATGAGCACTTTCGAGAAACGATCGATGCGGCTATTGGAGCTGCGGCCATACGGCGCGCCCGGGAACGGGTTCCAGGGGATCAGGTTGATCTTACATGGCGTATCTTTCAGCAACTCCGCCAACTGATGCGCGTGCTCGGTTCCGTCATTGACGTGATCGAGCATGACATATTCGATGGTCACGCGCCCCTGGTTAGCGTTGGATTTCTCCAGATAGCGGCGCACCGCGGCGAGGAACGTTTCGATATTGTATTTCTTGTTGATAGGGACAATTTCGTCTCGAATTTCATCGTTCGGCGCGTGCAACGAGATCGCCAGCGCGACATCGATCATGTCGCCTAATTTGTCCAGCGCAGGCACGACGCCGGAAGTGGACAACGTGACGCGACGTTTGGACAAGCCAAAGCCGAAATCATCCAGCATGATTTCCATCGCCGGAACCACATTGGTCAGGTTGAGCAACGGTTCGCCCATCCCCATCATCACCACGTTAGTGATCGGGCGCTGGCCGGTGACTTTCGCCGCGCCAACGATTTTCGCCGCGCGCCACACCTGGCCGATGATTTCAGAAACGCGCAGGTTACGGTTAAATCCCTGCTGGGCCGTTGAGCAGAATTTACATTCCAGCGCACAACCTACCTGAGAAGAGACGCACAGCGTGGCGCGGTCGTCTTCCGGGATGTATACCGTTTCAACGCGCTGATCGCCGACGGCAATCGCCCATTTGATGGTGCCGTCGGAGGAGCGCTGTTCTTCAACCACTTCCGGCGCGCGGATTTCCGCCACCTCTTTCAGCTTACCGCGCAGAACTTTGTTGATGTCGGTCATCTCATCAAAGTTGTCGCAGCAATAGTGATACATCCACTTCATCACCTGATCGGCGCGGAAGGGTTTTTCACCTAATTCTTTAAAAAACTCCCGCAACTGCTGGCGGTTGAGATCCAACAGGTTGATTTTTCCATCTTTATTGGGAACTACCGGGGTGATGCTTTCAGGCGTGACAATGTGTTCAGACATATTCTATTCCGGCCTCGTTATTACACGTTATGGCCCCTGGAGGGTTGAAAAAGAAGCGCCCCGGTGAGCGGTGCTCGTCCTGGGGCGCTGCATTGTACAAATTCTGGCGCAAGGATGCCACGTCTGCACGCGGCATTTACGAAATTATTAACGAGTACGCGGGCACACCTCGCCTTCTCCGAAGAAGAAGGCGATTTCGCGTTTCGCGGATTCCAGGGAGTCGGAACCATGGGTGCCGTTTTCGGTGAAGCTGTCCGCGTAGTCCGCGCGCAGGGTACCCGCCAGGGCGTTTGCCGGGTTGGTTGCGCCCAGCAGATCGCGATGACGCTGCACCGCGTTTTCGCTTTCCAGAACAGAGACCACGATCGGGCCAGAGGTCATAAACTCCACCAGACCGTCAAAGAACGGCTTACCGTCGTGCTCAGCATAAAAACCGCGAGCCTGTTCTACGGTCAGGTGCAGCATTTTTGTGCCGACAATTTTAAACCCTGCTGCTTCAAAGCGCGCAAAGATATTACCAATAACGTTTTTTGCCACCGCGTTTGGCTTGATGATGGAAAAAGTACGTTCAATCGCCATTATTAACCTCTGATAAGTGTTCTGTTGTTGTTTACCTGGCGCGGATTATAAAGAGCATCCTGACTGTTGCCTATGGATAAAGGTAACATTTTTTTAAAATAAGATGAGTATTAGCAACAACACGCATGCGTTCGCGGCGGATGGCCTGACAAACGGCGCTGACGACTACAGCAAGGAAAATCTCACCGCCGCAATTTGTCCTGCGCCATCCATCACCAACAGTTGATATTCTCGGTTTTCCACGAGCCGCAACGTGATCGCAGATCCTCGTTCGCTTAACGGTTCGCCATTAAGGAACCACCAACGTTCGCCGCTTCCACCGCTGCTCTGAATCGCGACGCTCGCCTCAAGACTACCCGGTAAACGCTTCACTATCGCCCCGTCACGTATGCCGGAAAGCTGAAGCGGTAAAAGGGCGTCCTGTCCCAGCGGCGGGCACTGTACGGAGGGCGGCGGCAGCCTTGCAGCACGACGCTCCGGGGTCGGTAACCACGGCTCCAGCGGCAGCGGCCAGACGATCAGCGTCCGCTCGCGCGCCTGCGGACAGTCGGCAGCAACGCGTTTTCCCGCGCCGTCCAGCCAGACAGGAAAACGAATACCGCTCACGCCTTCCTGCTCAGGCAACAGCAACGTCGGCGGCTGTGCGCCCTCCAGCAGCCAGCTCGCCAGACGACGGCGACAGTTGGCGTCGCCATCCGCAAGAGATTGTCCGCCAGGCCAGCAAACCGTCCCTCGCGTCACTGACGAAGGGCGCGGATCTTCCGGCAGCGATGCGCCGCGGGCCAGCAGCAAGTTGTTTACCTGATTCAACAGCGGAATGGCGCTGGCGAATCCAAACTGTCCGGCGACGGGCGTTCCATCCGGTCTGCCGGTCCAGATGCCGATCACATAGCGAGCGTTCAGGCCAATCGCCCACGCGTCGCGATAGCCGTAGCTGGTGCCGGTTTTCCAGGCCAGCGGCGCGACGCGGGGTAGCGCGCTGTCAGGTAATGGCTGCGCTTCATCCGCCATGATTCTCCGGATGATCCATGCCGCGCCCGGCGAAAGCAATGGGCGCTCAATCAGCGGCTCGTCCGGTTGCAGGCGCAGCTTTCCCGCCTTACCGTGGCGGGCAAACGCGCTATACGCCGCCGCCATCTCCTCAAGCCGCGCGCCTGCGCCACCCAGAATCAGCGACAGATTCGGCGCGGCGCCCGCAGGCAGATACAGCGGCAATCCGGCGTTGCGCAGTTTCGCCGCAAAACGTTTTGGTCCGTAGGCTTCCAGCACCTGCACCGCTGGCAGGTTCAGCGATCTGACCAGCGCCTCACTCATGCTGACGGGGCCGTGGAAGCCGCTGTCAAAATTGCCAGGCCGATAATCCCCGGTACGACGTGGCACATCCTGTAATAAAGACGCCGGATGAATTAACCCATCATCCAGCGCAAGGCCGTAGACAAAGGGCTTTAACACCGATCCGGGTGAACGGATCGCATTTACCATATCCACATGACCGAATCGCGTATCGTCATTCAAATCTGCCGAGCCGACCCAGCCACGCACACTCATGTCGGTATGGTCGACCACGATCATCGCCAGGGAACTGCGCGCCGGAAGCCTTCCGTTCCAGTTATTCGCCAGCTCTTCCAGTTGCCTTTGCAACCCGGCATCCAGGGTGGTGACGATTTTGTCGCGCTGGCTTTTGCCCAACATCATGCGCGAAAACAACGGCGCCAACTGCGGCATTTGTCTCGGCGCAAGCCAGACAGGCTCTTCACGCGACTCCTGCACCTGCTTTGGCGACCACACGCCCTGGGTCGCCATTCGCGCAAGCACTTTATTTCGCGCGGCCTCTGCCCGTTCCGGCCACCGGTCGGGACGCAGACGGCTCGGCGCCTGAGGCAGCACCGCCAGTAAAGCCGCTTCGGAATAACTCAACTGCGTCGGAGGCTTACCCAGGTAAGCCCAACTGGCCGCGCCGACGCCCTGCAAAGTCCCGCCAAACGGCGCACGATTGAGGTACAGGGTCAGGATGTCACGCTTAGAGAGGTGCCATTCGAGCTGAAAAGCGCGCCAGAGTTGACGAAACTTGCCGCCGAAGGTTCGCGGATGCGGGTCAAGGAGTCGGGCAACCTGCATGGTTAAGGTGCTGCCGCCGGAAATCACGCGTCCGGCGCTCAGATCCTGCCACGCCGCGCGAAGCACAGAGAACGGATTGACCCCCGGGTGCGTCCAGAACCAGCGATCTTCGTAATTGATGAGCGCCTCAAGGTAGCGGGGGGAGACCTCTTCAACGGTAACCGGATAACGCCAGATCCCTTCCGCGTCAGCGAATCGCCATAACGGCGTACCGTCATGCGCCACGACGACACGGGCCGGATTCACTACGCGCAGGGGTAAGGGCCAGATTCTATCAGCCGCCAGAACGGCGGCGACCAGAAGGACAGACGCAACTGCCAGCCAGAGCCAGCAGTTGCGTTTGCGACACAATCGGATCATTTACGGCTTAACAATCAGCAGATTGTCAGCCGCGCCGATCGCCCGCCATTGTGGTACATACATTGACTCCACCAGCGGCGTCGGCACCTGGTACGTTCCCGGCGTCACCGCGCGCGCCAGATACACCAGCGTGACGGGCTGCCCTTCATTGATCGCCACGGCGGCGACAAAGCGATCATCGCGGAACTCCATGTGCTGAATGTCCGCCTGTTGCATCTGGTTAATCAGGTTCTGCACTTCGCTGCCGCTTTCCTGCAGGCTGGCGCTGCCATTGGACAGGTTCTGGTTTTCCAGTTCCAGACCGGCTGGCAACAGATCCACCACCAGCGCATCGGGCACGTTCTGGCTGGCCTTCACTTCCAGCCAGACCAGCACCAGTTCGCCACTGCGTAACGAATCCAACGCTTTGCTTTGTCCATCAGTGCCCAGAATATGGCGCTCAATGTGCAAAACATTGCTGGCTGGCGCTGGCGCGGTTTGCGGGTAGCCGCTGACATCCAGGCGCAGCCACATTGGCTGTGTGCCGCTGTTGGTCACCTGCAGCGCGGCAAGTTGATCGGCATCGAGATTGCGGGTTTGCGCGCGATCGCCCGCCAACGGCTGCGTCTCAAGCGACGTCTGCGCCTGCCAGGTTCCCGGCAGATCCTGAAGAGTGCGCGCCGCAAGGAACAACGCGTTATTCTCCTGCGTTGACAGCCAGCGTTGACCAAATGCCTGTTCAGAGAGGGTGTTCAGCAAGCTGTTCTGCGCTTCCGGCTTCAGCTTGTTTTCTTCCAGCAGCGACAGCATCAGCGCGTTATCGCGAAGTGGGCTGCCGTAATCCGCCATCCACTGAGGATCGCTGTCGCGCGGCGTCGTCAACGCCAGGCTAATCGCCTCGTCGCTACGCTTCGCATCCCCCATATTTTTCAGGGCAATCCCCAGTTGCAGCAGCGGTAAACCGGACGCCGCCTGACCGCGACGCTCCCAGATTTCACGCAGCGCGCCAAGCGGCGCTTTCTGCTGACGCGCCAGCACCAGCGCGGCATAGGCCTGCACGGCAAACTTACTCGCCCGGGTGTCATCGGCGTAGCGAATCGACATCATGCCCGGATCCTGAAGATAGCGCAGCAGACGCGCGTTCCCCTGGTTAATGCTTTCCGCCGGGACGCTGTAGCCCTGCTCGCCCGCACGGACAAGAAAGTCCATCGCGTACGCGGTCAGCCAGTATTCTTCCGGACCGTTTTTATCCCACAGCGCAAAGCCGCCGTTATCACGCTGCATCTGCAGCAGACGTGAAATGCCGGTTTCTATCGCCGCACGGCGCTTTTCATCGCTGTCGCCAGCAATGCCCAACGCCTTAAGCTGCGCAGCGTTAGTATAAAGCGACGGGAACAGGCCGCTGGTGGTTTGTTCCAGGCAGCCATACGGATAGGCTTTCAGTTCGCGGATATAACGCGCCAGATTCAGCGGCGGTTTACCGCTGAACAGCAGTTGTCCCTGGGTGGTGACTGGCGAGAAATTGGCCAGTACATCGGCAGGCGCCGACCAGCTTTCGCCTGATTGCAGCATAATGCCGTGATGGGTTGTTTGCGCCGGGAATGCCGGACGAACGCCTATCTTCCACTGTTTTTGCTGCGCCCCCACCGCTTCGCCCGGCAGCGTCAGGCCAGTGAGCGTAGCCTGCAGCTCGCCATCGCCAAAGCCCTCTTTTGCGCGCACCGGAATAAACAGCGTGGTACGCACACCCGGCGCAAGATTGACTGGCGCAGGCTGCTCGCTGATCAACTCAATCAGACCGCGGGTCGTCAGCCCCACGTTTAGGGTCTGCGGCTGGTCCGTAAGGTTAGTGATATCCAGCACCAGACGCGACGTGTCGCCGCTGGCCATAAAGCGCGGCATATTCAGTTCAGCGATAACCGGCGCCGCCACAACGGTTTTGCTTTCGCTACTGCCGAAGTCTTCTGCGGTCCACGCTTGCGCCATGACCCGAAGTTCACCGTTGAAATCGCCAATCGGCAACGTCACGATGCCTTCGCCCTGTTCGTTTAGCGTAACTGGCTGCGCCTGTTGGGCGACAATATTGACATGGTTAACCGGGGGTTTACCCCCGCGTTTTAGCTCATCGCCATCGCCACCAAAGCGCAACGCCGCCAGACGTCCCTGACCTTCAATGACCTGACCATAAATATCGTAGATATCCGCGCCATAGCGTTTTTGCCCGAAGAACGCCTGCCACGGATCCGGCGTGACGTAATCGGTAATATTCAGCACGCCGCTGTCCACAGCGGACACCAGCACGTTTATCTGTTTCGGCGCGGCGCCGTTTTTGGCGCTGGCTTTAATTTTCACCGTCAACGGCTGGTTCGGCCGCATTTTCGCCGGGCTCTCCAGCGTCAGCGCCAGGCGACGATTTTCGTCGCCTAACGGCAGATGCAGCAAGCCTACGGCGCGTTTTGGCGTCGCCGAACGCGATTTATCCCCAGGACGCACCACCAGCGTACTCAGATAAAGATCGTGGCGATTCCAGTCTTTATCTACCGGAATTGACAGATCCAATCCAGCCGCCGGTACGTCAATTTCTTGCCACCACACCGGGCCTTCGCTGGATTCCACCATCGCATAACCTTTGCCTGCCGCCGGCGCGGCAATATGCAGCCTGATGGTGTCGCCCGGACGATAAGCGGGCTTATCGAGCTTCAACGTCACGCGATCCGGACGTACCGCCCCGCTGCCGTCGCTGTTGTCCTGCCAGCTATAGCCCGCCCAAAAGCGAACGCTGCTGACAGCATCGTTGGGCGCTTTGACTTCCAGTCGGTAAGCGCCCCATTCCACCGGAAACGACACTTTACCGGTTTCATCGGCGCCGAGATCCAACGTCTGTTCGCCTTCGACCAGATCTTTTTGATCGAAGCGCGATTCCCAGCCCTCGCTTTCCGACCAGTTCCAGTAGTAATCACGGCGTTCACGGATCAACCGCACCTGCAATCCGGATACCGCTTTTTTCACGCCCTGAGCATCGGTATAAACAATATCAAACGCGGCGTTGCTGTCTTCGTCGACAACAGGCTGATTGACGGTGGTGTCGGTGCGATAGTCATACACTGCTTTTACCGCAAACTGCGGACGGATACCCGGCAGCGTGTCGGCTGGCCAAATCGCCTGCTCCGCACGGCGTGTGACCGGGCGACCACCGGACTCCAGCAGGCTGGCCTGCAAGACCACCTGTAACGGCGAATGGGCGTCACGCCACTGGCTGTCAGTACTGACCTTTCCGCGCCCTTGCGCATCCAGCGTTAACTGCACTTCGTCCAGGCTACGTGAAAGGTTCTCCTCCGCGATGTTGCCAAACTGGAAGCCCGGCAACGCCGGAACGGCTTCACGCAATGGTCGGAGGAACAGCTGGCCTTGCAGAGCATTACCATTTGCGGGCGCGCCATACAGGTAATAGCCGGTAACCGAGAAATTGACCTTGTCCGCAGGCGCTAATGGCGTTTTCTGCCCACTGAGGTTCAGCGCCATTCGTTCCGGCATAAAATCTTCCACGTGGAAGTCCCACATCCGGCTCTGGTTATCGCCCGTGTTCGCGCGGATATGCCACATGCCGGTCGGCGCGCCGCTGTCCAGCGGGTAGGTAAAGCGGTACAAGCCATTTTCAGCCTGACTCACCACGCTGCGGATCACCTGGCCGTCCGGTTTGACCACCTCGAGCTTAACCGGCTGATCGGGCAGCGACCTGCCGTCGCTGTCGCGCAGCAGTCCATTGAGGATCACCGTTTCGCCCGGACGATAGAGATCGCGCGGGCCGAACATAAAGAATTGCTTGCTGTAGCCTGGCGCGCCTGCGATATCGAACTCGGCCAGGTCCAGCGCCGGCAGTTTGAGATCCAACAGGGTGGTTTGACCGTCTTTCCGCGCTAACAGCAACGCGGCATTTTTCGTGTTCTCCAGTTGCAGATGGCCTTTCCCGTCGCTGGTGGCCTGCGCCAGCGTCTGGCCTTTCTCATCCAGCAGAGAGACATTGACGCCCTGCTGCGCCGCGCCGTTTTCCAGACTTTGGGTAAAAACATCCAGACGGTTCTGGTAGCGATGCGCCGAGACGCCAATGTCGCTTAAGGTAAACAGCGTCGCGGCATTGCTGTATTCATACTTACCGGCTTTCGCCATGACCGCGATATAAACGCCGGTCTGCTGCAGCGGTTTAATCTCGCTGAGCGGTAAGAGAAGTTTTTCGCGGGTGTTGCGCGCCGGATTCAGGTCGAAACGGCCAGAATAGACTAAATCGGCCATTTTCAGCAGCGTGTCGGACTCCCAGTTCGAAAGGGAATTGCGATACTCCCACTGGCTGACGAACGCCGCCAGCGATTCCGGCTTCACGCGGAAAAAGTTTACGTCTACGTTGTTCACATTCAACGCCATGACCGGCAGGCCTTCCACCACCTTTCCTGGCAGCAGCGACCCACGACTGGCAAAGCCGACGCTGGGCTGCACGTCACGGGTGGTGAGCGCTTTTTCGTACGTAATGTCGAAAGTCGCGTTGTTCAGCGCTTTAAGATCCCGTTCAACCGTGACCACCAGAGAACGATTAGGCTCCAGATGGCGTAAACGCAGCTCTTTCAGATTGGGCGAAAGCTCCCAGGCGCCATCGACTTTGCCGCTTTTCTTATCCACCACATGCACGGTGCGGGCGAAATCCTGTTCGGGATCGAGCGGAATGGAAAAAGTCAGCACCAGCGTGGCGGCGCCATCGAGCTGCACTTCTGATGCGTCCAACAGCGTTAAGGCTTTGCCTTCGCTTTGCTGGGCCAGCTTTTGCAACTGCGCCGGATCTTTCTGGACAGGCGGTGTGGCCTTTGTTTGCGTCGCTGGCGTATCGCTTTTGGCGACAGTTGTGGTTTTGTCGTTGTTGTCGCACCCAGCCAGCGCCAGCATCAAAATGCAGGCGGCTACGCGTATGTGTTTCATTTTTCATCCCTGGCCGACATGGCCCGTTAGCAACGTAGGACAGACATTATGCGTGAGATTTATCGTTGTGTAAGTCTGTATCCGCTCTGCGCTGTCTGAATTTTTTTTAGAAGTGTGGCGCTACCGGACAATTCGGGCGCTTTTACTTGCCCGTTATCCCTAAACGTCCGAGAATTCTTCTTTTCTGTGACGCAAAAATGGAGATGCTTATGTCCACTTCCTGGTTTGTCGCCGCCGACTGGCTTGCTGAGCATATTAACGATCCGCATATTCACGTTATCGACGCCCGAATGGCGCCGCCGGGACAGGAAGACCGCGACGTTGCACAAGAGTTCCGCGCCGGACATATTCCTGGCGCCGTGTTTTTCGATATCGAAGCGCTTTCCGACCACACCTCTCCTCTGCCCCATATGATGCCGCGCCCGGAAGCCTTTGCCGTCGCCATGCGCGAACTCGGCATACATCAGGATAAGCATCTGGTTGTTTATGACGAAGGAAATCTGTTTTCCGCGCCACGCGCGTGGTGGATGCTGCGGACGTTTGGCGTGGAGAACGTGTCGATCCTGGGCGGCGGGCTGGCGGGCTGGCAGCGCGCTGCGCTGCCACTGGAAGAAGGCGACGTGACGCTGCCGGAAGGCGAATTTGACGCCGCGTTTACCCCCGGAGCCGTGGTGCGTGTTACTGACGTGCTGTTAGCCAGTCACGAAAAAACGGCGCAAATCGTCGACGCCCGTCCGGCTGCGCGTTTTAATGCAGAAGTGGATGAGCCGCGTCCCGGCCTGCGACGTGGCCACGTCCCCGGCGCGTTAAACGTGCCGTGGACCGAGCTGGTTCAGGACGGTGAATTAAAAACGACTGACGAACTGGACGCCATTTTCTTTCGCCACGGGGTCAGTCTGGATCGGCCCATTATTGCCAGTTGCGGTTCCGGCGTGACGGCTGCCGTGGTGGTGCTGGCGCTGGCCACCCTGGGGGTTCCGGACGTTGCGCTGTATGACGGCGCATGGAGTGAATGGGGCGCGCGTGATGATTTACCGGTGGAGCCTGAACCGTCTGAATAAATTCCGACAGGACTTGCTTATCCCCACAAAAAAACCGTTCAACAGCGCGTTTTTTTGTGCTGGTTCGGTTCGCGGCCTTCCCGGCACGCTGTGTTCAAAAATCTCAACGTTCAGAACAAGTAAGCCAGGTAGCCGTCCTACGGGGCGGCTTTCCTGTGATCAGAGAATCCGTTTTTGCTTAAAGTCACGCAGGAATCCGCCCCAGCGACGTTCGTAGAACGGTGCGATATGCTCGGTAATAAAGTGGCTGATGCCCTTTTCGCCTTTCACGACCTGACAGATATCAATTGGCTCATCGCCCGGTAAGGTGTCGGTCGCCACGCTGCCCGCCGCCTGAATAATGTCCTCAATATCGCCGTCAGCCTCAATGCCTATCAGCAGGTTAGATTCAGCATCGGCACTTTCTTTAATGGAGCACAGAAACGCCCGCTTCACCGGCTTGATGGTTTTAAACAACGTGGTGAGCGAATCGATCATCTGGGCTGGCGGTTCAGCGACGTCAGAAAGGATCAATGATTCCCCTCCCTCCAGCACCTCTTGCGAACTCAGAGGATTGCCCTCTTCACCCATTAACAGGCTGATTTCACGCGGCATAAACTCTTTGCCGGTCGGCAGTTTGGCGTTAAGGAACAGCGTCTCGCCCAGGGTCATTTCAAACAGAGTGCGCACGGGCATCACCACAAACGCCTGTTCTTCTTCCACTGCCTGCTGTAGCGCATCCAGAGAAGTAAAGAACGGAATAACGGAGGTGCCGTCCTCTTTTTCCCAGTGCTGAAGATCCAGCGCAGAGTCTTCGACGATCGCCTCGCCTTCGGCAGCGGTGCCGGGCACCCAGACGGTCGACTCCAGCAAGGTGCGGAAAAAGGCCGGACGGTGCGCGGGTTCTGTCGCCGCTTTCTCCAGCAGAATTTCTAATTCGTTTTTCGTTTCGGACATAGGCATCACACATCGTATTAAAAATGATTGCAGGCCTGACGCAACGTGTCGCGTCAGGCAAAATGCCGGGAGGCGCTTCGCTTGCCCGGCCTATAAAGCGGATTTTAGGCGGTCAGCAGATTCGCAATCGTGCGCACGCCCAGGCCAGTCGCCCCGGCGGACCACTGCTCAACCGGCGCTTTGCGGTAGGTGGCCGAACAGTCAATATGCAGCCAGCCCTGCTGGTAATTTTCGACAAAGTGCGACAGGAACCCCGCCGCCGTGCTCGCACCGGCCGGATACGCCGCGCTGCCGGTATTATTCAGCTCGGCAAAATTCGACGGCAGTTGGTTACGGTGGAACTCCGCCAGCGGCAGACGCCAGAACGGCTCGTTTTCCGCCGCCGCGCTGGCCAGCAGGCGGTTCGCCAACCGATCGTCAAAGCTGAACAGCGCATGATAGTCATTACCCAGCGCCGTTTTTGCCGCGCCGGTCAGAGTGGCGGCGTCGATAATCAGCTCTGGTTTCTGCGCGCAGGCGTCAATCAGTCCATCCGCCAGTACCAGACGGCCTTCCGCATCGGTGTTCATCACTTCCACGTTTTTACCGTTACGATAGCGAATAATATCGCCCAGCTTAAACGCATTGCCGCTGATAAGGTTATCGGCACAGCAAAGGAACAGCTTCACGCGCTTGTTCAGACCGCGGGTAATGGCAAACGCC
This sequence comes from Citrobacter sp. 50677481, assembly GCF_001463265.1. Taxonomy (NCBI): domain Bacteria; kingdom Pseudomonadati; phylum Pseudomonadota; class Gammaproteobacteria; order Enterobacterales; family Enterobacteriaceae; genus Citrobacter; species Citrobacter sp. 50677481. The sequence continues at coordinate 70,294 of NZ_LNHZ01000057.1, read as the reverse complement.
AGCGCGCCGGTCACCGTTGCCGCGCCGCCCATATCGGATTTCATCGAATCCATAAAAGCGCTCTGTTTGATGCTGTAACCGCCGGAATCGAAGGTGATGCCTTTACCCACCAGACAGGCATAAACCGGCGCATCTTTATTCCCGGTCGGGTTGTAGTCGAGCGCCAACAGCACTGGCGGACGCTCAGAGCCGCGGCCAACGGTATGCAGCCCCATGTAATTCTGCTCGCGCAGGTCTTCGCCTTTCGTAATACGGTAAGAAACATGATCGCACGCTACGCTGCACAGCAGGTCAACGGCGCGCTGCGCCAGTTGCTCCGGCCCCAGTTCTTCCGCCGGGGCGTTGATGGTGTCGCGCACCCAGTCGACGATCGTCAAACGGTTGTCCAGCTCCTGGCGCTGTGCGTCGTCGAGTTGCGGCCACTCGACCTTACGGCTGCCTTTCGGCCCTTTGTAGCCCTGCCAGAAGGCCCAGCTGCGATCGGCGTCCCATCCGTCACCGGCAAGCTGGACATGCTTAATACCCAGTCCGTCAATTTTACGCGCGGCGCGCTGAATCAGGCCCAGGTCGTCTTTACCGTTGAGGTGCAGGGTAATCCCGTCGCTATTAATACTGTATGTGGCTTTTTCACCCCAGCGCGCGTCGGCAGGCTGAGTGGAAAGCGTGATTTTCATGGCTTCTGTCATTGTTATTTTTCCTTAACTTCGCGCATACAGGAAAACGGGCTACCCGTAGGCAGCCCGTTGTCTTATTCGGCTTCGTCCAGCCAGACCAGCAGAATGGCCTCAAGGATCTTTTCGTTCGATGCCTGCGGGTCATCGTCGAATTCTTCCAGGTCGCAGATCCACTGATGCAGATCGGTGAAACGAACGGTTTTTGGATCGAGATCGGGGAAGGCGTCGTACAGCGCTTCGCCAATTTCACGGCTGTCTGTCCACTTAAGTCCCATACTACCCTCTGTTAATGCTCGCGCGCATGGTTGATTGTGTAACGTGGGATTTCGACCACTAAATCATCTTCGGTGACGCGCGCCTGGCAGCTTAAGCGACTCTCCGGCTCCAGCCCCCAGGCTTTATCCAGCATGTCGTCTTCTTCTTCCGTGCTTTCCGGCAGGGAATCAAAACCTTCACGCACGATGCAGTGGCAGGTGGTACAGGCGCAGGATTTTTCGCAGGCGTGTTCAATCTCGATGCCGTTACGCAGGGCAACGTCAAGAATGGTTTCACCGGTCTTCGCTTCCAGAACTGCGCCATCCGGACAGAGGTCCTGATGAGGCAGAATAACAATCTTTGGCATATTAAACCTCGTCCACGGAATGGCCTTTCAGCGCGCGACGAACCGACTGGTCCATGCGGCGAGCGGCGAATTCCTGGGTTTGTTTGTCTACGTTTTTAATGGCTTGTTCGATAGCGTCAACGTCATCGCCCTGCGCCGCCTCGCTCAGGCGCGCGGCGGCCTCGTCGATAACCTGACGTTCTGCGGCGCTGAGCAGCGCGGCATCCGCAACGAGCGCGCCGGTTAAACTTTCCAGCACGCGCGCCGCTTCGACTTTCTGCTCGGCCAGCATACGCGCTTTCACGTCCTGCTCGGCAAAGCTCATCGAATCCTGAATCATTGACGCGATTTCGCTGTCGGTCAGACCATAGGACGGTTTGACCTGAATAGAGGCCTCAACGCCGGTCGATTTTTCCATTGCGGTGACGCTCAGCAGGCCATCAGCGTCCACCTGGAAAGTAACGCGAATATGCGCACCACCCGCCGGCAACGCCGGGATCCCGCGCAGCGCAAAGCGCGCCAGCGAACGGCAGTCCTGCACCAGTTCACGCTCGCCCTGCATGACGTGGATCGACATGGCGGTTTGACCGTCTTTAAACGTAGTGAAGTCCTGCGCGCGCGCCACCGGAATCGTGGTATTACGCGGGATCACTTTTTCCACCAGGCCGCCCATCGTCTCGAGGCCTAGCGACAGTGGAATCACGTCCAGCAGCAGCATTTCGCTGTCCGGCTTGTTGCCCACCAGGATATCCGCCTGAATGGCGGCGCCAATGGCGACAACTTTATCCGGATCGATGGCGGTCAGCGGCGTTCGGCCAAAGAATTCGCCCACGCGTTCACGCACCAGCGGCACGCGCGTAGAACCGCCCACCATCACCACTTCCAATACTTCCTGCGGCTCAACACCCGCGTCTTTCAGCGCGCGTCGGCAGGCCAGTAAGGTACGCTTAACCAGCGAGGAAATGAGTTCATTGAACTGGTCGCGGGTGATTTTCCCCTGCCAGCCCGCCACGTTAACGGTGACCGACTCCGCGTCACTGAGGGCGATTTTCGCGGCGATGGCCGCATCCAACAGTTCACGCTGTACGCGGTTATCGCTGCGATCGGCAATCCCCGCCTGTTCACGAATGTAGTCTGCCAGCAGGTGGTCGAAATCGTCGCCGCCCAGCGCGGAGTCGCCGCCGGTTGCCAGCACTTCGAACACGCCGCGGCTCAGGCGCAGAATAGAAATATCAAAAGTGCCGCCGCCGAGATCGTAGACGGCAATCACCCCTTCTTTGCCGGAATCCAGACCGTAGGCAATCGCCGCGGCAGTCGGCTCGTTAAGCAGGCGCAGCACATGCAGCCCCGCCAGACGCGCAGCGTCTTTTGTCCCCTGACGCTGCGCGTCATCGAAGTAGGCCGGAACGGTAATCACCACGCCGTCCAGCTCGCCGGAAAGGGATTCGGTGGCACGCGCGGCCAGCGCTTTCAAAATGTCCGCGGACACCCGCACCGGATTCAGCAAACCCGCTGCGGTTTCGATCATCGGCAGGCCGTTAGCGCTGGCCTGAAAACGGTACGGCAGATGCGGATAACGCGTCTGGATATCCGCCAGCGAGCGGCCCATCATGCGCTTAACCGAACTGATGGTGTTGGCGGTGTCCAGCGCGGCGTTCTCGCGTGCGGTGTAGCCCACCGTGTGGCCCTGCTGCTGATAGTGAACCACCGACGGCAACAGATGACGACCGTCATGGTCAGCCAGCGTTTCGGCCTGACCGCTACGCACGGTAGCGACCAGAGAGTTGGTGGTTCCAAGGTCAATGCCCGCCGCCAGACGACGCTGATGCGGCGCAGCACTCAGACCAGGCTCACTAATTTGTAATAAGGCCATAATTGCTTCCGAAAATTAAAAATCGAGCAGTTTTTCTTCGAGTTGTTCTGCACTGCTTCGCAGTTTATCGAGAAAACGCAGTTTACGCACGGTATCGGCCGCCGCGTCCCACGTCTCGTGATTAAGCTGTTCAACCATCTGCTGATGGCGGCTGTCGAACATGGACTGGACGCGCTTAATAAAGGCGTCGAGCCGCGCTTCGTCTTTCGCCTGTTCAATCTCGTCGAGCTCTTCGCGGAGTTCCAGTTGTTCCATGAGAAAAGCGGTGTCGCGCACCGTATGCTGCTCGCTGGCAAGGTCGAATCCGTGGAGTGAGAGCAGATATTCCGCACGCGTTAAGGGATGGCGTAGCGTTTGCCAGCCCTGGTTGATGGTGGCGGATTGCTGTACGGCGGCAAGCTGTTCAGCCTGGGTGCCACTGGCGAATTTATCAGGGTGATACTGACGTTGCAGATCCTGAAAACGCATCGTCAGGGCCTGGAGATCAAGTGGGTATTGCGCGGGTAATCCGAAGAGAGTGAAGTAATCCATAACTATCTCAGGGGTAGCCTGTCAGAACAAACCCCACACGTAAGACATTACGCGTGGGGTTATCGGTAAGCGCTCAGACGTGGAAGCTTTCGCCGCAGCCACATTCGTCTTTAACGTTCGGGTTGGTGAACTTAAACCCTTCGTTAAGACCTTCTTTGACGAAATCTAACTGCGTACCATCCAGAAATTGCAGGCTTTTGCCGTCGACGACTACTTTCACGCCTTTGTCTTCAAACACGGTGTCTTCCGCCGCCGGTTCATCAACAAATTCCAGTACATACGCCATACCTGAGCAGCCCGAGGTTCTTACACCCAGACGCAGGCCGAACCCTTTACCGCGGTTCGCCAGGAAGGTATTAACTCGCGCTGCTGCACTGTCGCTAAGTGTAATCGACATAACAAAACCTCAACTCTTCTTATTTTGCTTCACGTTTACTTTTGTAGTCCGCAATGGCGGCTTTGATCGCGTCTTCTGCCAGGATAGAGCAGTGAATTTTCACTGGCGGCAGCTCAAGCTCGTCGGCAATATCGGTGTTTTTGATCGCCTGCGCTTCGTCCAGCGACTTCCCTTTGACCCATTCGGTGACCAGGGAGCTGGAGGCGATGGCGGAACCGCAGCCGTAGGTCTTAAAACGCGCGTCTTCAATGATACCTTCATTGTTGACTTTAATCTGCAACTTCATTACGTCGCCACAGGCTGGCGCGCCGACCATACCGCTGCCGACGTTCTCGTCGCTGTTGTCGAAGGAACCCACGTTACGCGGATTCTCGTAATGATCGATGACTTTTTCGCTGTATGCCATGTTGAATTCTCCTTATCGGTACCGATTAATGATGTGACCATTCGATGCTGTTCAGATCCACGCCCTGCTTGTGCATTTCCCACAGCGGAGAAAGATCGCGCAGACGGCCAATGGATTTACGAACCAGTTCGATGGTGTAATCAATCTCTTCTTCGGTAGTAAAACGACCTAAAGAGAAACGGATAGAGCTATGCGCCAGCTCATCGGTCATCCCCAGCGCGCGCAGCACGTAGGATGGCTCGAGGCTTGCGGAAGTACAGGCTGAACCGGACGATACCGCCAGGTCTTTCAGCGCCATGATCAGCGACTCGCCTTCAACGTAGTTAAAGCTGACGTTAAGAATGTTCGGCGCGCCCTGTTCGAGATCGCCGTTCAGGTAGACTTCTTCCATATCTTTCACGCCGTTCCACAGACGGTTACGCAGCGCGCGCAGGCGCGCCATTTCGGTTTCCATCTCTTCTTTGGCGATACGATAGGCTTCACCCATACCGACGATCTGATGAACAGGCAGGGTGCCGGAACGCATACCGCGCTCGTGTCCGCCGCCATGCATCTGCGCTTCAATACGAATACGCGGTTTACGACGAACGTACAGCGCGCCGATCCCTTTCGGGCCATAGATTTTGTGGCCGGAGAAGGACATCAGATCCACTTTCAGTTGGCTCAGATCGATAGGCAGTTTGCCCACGCTCTGAGTGGCATCCACGTGATAGATGATGCCGCGCGCACGGCACATTTCGCCGATAGTCGCGATATCCTGCACCACGCCGATTTCGTTGTTCACGTGCATGATAGACACGAGGATGGTGTCATCACGCATTGCCGCTTCGAGCGCTTTCAGATCGATAATACCGTTGCTCTGCGGCGCCAGGTAGGTGACTTCAAACCCTTCGCGCTCAAGCTGACGGCAGGTATCCAGCACGGCTTTGTGTTCGGTTTTGCTGGTGATGATGTGCTTGCCTTTTTTCTGATAAAAGTTGGCTGCACCTTTGATCGCCAGGTTATCGGACTCTGTCGCACCGGAGGTAAAGACAATTTCACGCGGGTCGGCGCCGACCAGCTCGGCAATCTGATTACGGGCAATATCGACCGCTTCTTCCGCCTGCCAGCCAAAACGGTGTGAACGGGAGGCCGGGTTACCAAAGGTTCCGTCCAGCGTCAGGAACTGCATCATTTTCTCGGCAACACGCGGGTCCACCGGCGTGGTTGCGGAGTAGTCGAGATAAATCGGTAATTTCATTGCTCTATAAACTCCGTACATCGCTTCAATGCAAGGAATCAGGCAACCGGCTGGATGTACGACCGAGTTAGCGGGGCAATACGTCATTGCCCCGGCCTGATTCTGAAATACGTTTTACTACTTACTACGCGCGTAATTTAACGTCGATCGCGTCTTGAGCACGATTCGTGCGCGGTGCGTCATGGGTGTGCTGACGATCGGACACATCCAGGACTTCCTGATTATTCACCAGTTCGCCCAACGTAATGTTGTTAAGGAAACCGGTCAGGCGGTCGCTGAGATCGCGCCACAGCGCGTGAGTCAGGCACTTATCGCCGCCCTGACAGCCGCCTTTGCCCTGGCAACGGGTCGCATCCACCGACTCGTCAACAGCGCTGATCACTTCACCTACTGCAATACTGCCGGCATCTTTACCCAGCAGATAACCACCGCCTGGTCCACGTACGCTGGAGACCAGACCATTTTTACGCAAACGGGAGAACAGCTGTTCCAGATAAGAAAGGGAAATACCCTGACGCTCGGAAATATCAGCCAACGGTACCGGGCCCGCTTCGGAGTTGAGCGCAACGTCCAACATTGCGGTCACGGCATAACGCCCTTTAGATGTCAGTCTCATGTCTTACTTAACCTCAAACTCGCCCCTGCCCGGGGTTTTTATTGTAAAATGGGGGTATTGCATAGCAGGGCCAAGTCTGACATTCCTGAGTAAATTGGTCAACTATTTACTTGACTGTTTTAGTCAGGTATTTAACCTTCAGTGCCGTTTTCACCTGCCGGATGGCGCTCCGCTTATCCGGCCTACGGTATGTGCCTTCGGCCTGGCTTACTTCTCTTTCTTTAACTGCTCAATCGACGCCAGCATACCGCGCAGAATGTTCAGCTCCTGGCTCTCCGGACGCGCGCGGGTAAACAGACGGCGCAGTTTGTTCATCACCTGCCCCGGATGGTTCTCACGGATAAAACCTGTTGAAAGCAACGTCTGCTCCAGGTGACCGTAAAAACGCTCCAGATCGTCAACCAGCGGGTAAGGCGTTTCTTCATGCTCCGCGGCGTCCGGGTTTTCCTGCGTCGCCAGCCAGGCCATGCGGACTTCATAGGCGATAACCTGCACCGCCATTGCCAGGTTCAGCGAGCTGTATTCCGGATTAGCGGCAATCGCGACATGGTAATGGCATTTTTGCAGTTCATCATTGGTCAGGCCGACGCGTTCACGGCCAAACACCAGCGCCACCGGCGTATTCGCCGCTTCCGCCACGCTTTTCAGACCGCATTCGCGCGGGTCAAGCATTGGCCACGGCAGCGTACGCGAACGCGCGCTGGTGCCGACCACCAGGCTGCATCCGGCAAGCGCCTCGTCGAGCGTGTCGACGATCTGCGCGTTGCCGATCACATCGCTGGCCCCGGCCGCCAGCGCAATTGCCTGGGAATCCGGCTTCACCAGCGGATTCACCAGCCACAGATTGGTTAACCCCATTGTTTTCATCGCGCGGGCGACAGACCCCATATTGCCGGTGTGGGAGGTTTCGACCAGCACAATTCGAATATTTTGCAGCATTGTCTTTCTTCGTCTAAAGATTATTCGGCCATATTATCATAAACCGGAGACATATTCCGATCTCGCTGCTATACTCTGCGCCGTTTTCCCGTTCTTTAACATCCAGTGAGAGAGACCGATGCATCCGATGCTGACCATCGCCGTGCGCGCAGCGCGCAAGGCGGGTAATGTAATTGCCAAACACTACGAAACGCCTGACTCAGTAGAAACCAGCCAGAAAGGCAGCAATGATTTCGTGACCAACGTCGATAAAGCCGCAGAAGCGATTATTATCGAAACGATCCGCAAATCTTACCCACAGCACACCATCATCACCGAAGAAAGCGGTGAACATGAAGGTACCGATCAGGATGTTCAATGGGTTATCGATCCACTGGATGGCACGACCAACTTCGTTAAACGTCTGCCGCACTTCGCGGTATCAATTGCGGTCCGCATTAAAGGCCGTACCGAAGTCGCCGTGGTTTACGATCCGATGCGCAATGAACTGTTCACCGCCACCCGCGGTCAGGGCGCGCAGCTGAACGGTTACCGTCTGCGCGGTAGCAACGCGCGCGACCTGGATGGCACCATCATCGCTACCGGGTTCCCGTTCAAAGCGAAACAGCACGCCACCTCTTACATGAATATCCTCGGCAAAATGTTTACCGAGTGCGCTGACTTCCGCCGCACCGGCTCCGCCGCGCTGGATCTGGCCTATGTTGCCGCCGCGCGCGTTGACGGTTATTTCGAAATCGGCCTGCGTCCGTGGGATTTCGCCGCAGGCGAGCTGATCGCCCGTGAAGCGGGCGCGCTGGTATGCGACTTCACCGGCGGGCATAACTACATGACGACCGGCAACATCGTGGCGGGTAACCCGCGCGTAGTGAAAGCGATGCTGGCCAGCATGCGTGACGAACTGAGCGACGCGCTGAAGCGTTAAGCAAAATGCCGGAGCCCGCCTCCGGCATTTATTCAAAACGGCCTCAGGCCCCTTCCCGTCGGCGCCGCACTCACCCACATCACCACCGCAGCAATCATTAAGAACGTCCCTCCGGCTAACGCCAGCGTCAACCATCCTACCTGCCGCCACAATACCGGCGCACTGTTGCCGCTCAGTCTGGCCGCCAGCGTCCGGAAGCTGTGCACCAGCAGCGCCAGCGATGTAATAGTGAGCGATGTCCCTGCCGCCATCGCCAGCGCCGAGGCCATTCCCCAGTAAAAAACGCCGATGACTTTGCTGAACAGCAGTACCATGATTGCGCCGGAACAGGGACGCATCCCCATTGACAGAATAATCATCAGCCGGGCGCGCCAGTCGTCATCGTTGCTTAGCTGCTGCGGATCCGGTAAATGCTGATGCCCGCAGCCGCAGTTTTCATGATGCGTATGGTGCGGCGTAAAGGCGATAAATTTGGGCTTTCGCAGCAGCGCGCGCAGCTTTTTCAACGCCCGCCAGCAGAGCAGGAGCCCGAGGACGCCAACCAAAGCGTAACTGCCCTTTTCGAGCCAGAAACTGCTCAAATGGAGTTGCCTTGCCGGAAGCTGTAGCACGCCAAGCACCAGCACCACCAGTCCAATCGCCACCAGCCCTTGCAATAGCGAGGATGCCAGCGTCAGGCCGATACTCGATTTCAGCTTAGAAGGATGGGTCGCCAGCCAGGTCGCGATCACCACCTTGCCATGCCCTGGCCCCAGCGCATGCAGCACGCCATACAAAAAGCTGAACAGCAGCAGCGAACCGCCCGCCTGTGCCGGATTCGCGGCAACGGTCTTCAGCAAAGCGCCCATCTGCTGATTAACTTCCCGCTGCCAGAGCACGCTTTTAATCATCACCTGCGGCCATGCCTGCCAGAGCCAGACGCCGCCCACGGTAGCCAGCAATAAAAACAGCGCCAGCGGCCAAAGAGCCATCCAGCGGCGTGAAGGAAGACGAGAGGGTGACATTACCGACATCTCAGGGTGACCTTCTGCGCAAATTGTTTACCCAGTTCCATATCTTCCGGCGGCGCGTCCGCTTTATCCAGCGACTGGGCAAATTTCAGGGATTCTTCGCTGGGGGTCGGGGTATGCATGGCAATGTCGCACTGCGTTGCCATCGCCGGAGAGAGCGTGGCGTCACTGTCTTCTTCATAACTCATATCGACGTAATAGCTGGGATCGAAAGTAGAAAAGGTAAAGGTTTGCCCGCTCAGCGGCTGCGGTTCAGCGAGTGGCAGAGTAAACGTCAGTACAGCCTGATGGGCTTCACGCGCCATACCGTATTCCGTGGGACGATTTTTAAATTTCACCCGCTGCCCGTTATGCCACATTTCGGTGAAATAATGCTGTCCCAGCACGTTCGCCATCACTTCCGCCGCCAGTTTCTTCCAGACTTCCGAGCCGGGTTTCGCCTCCCCCGCGTCGTAAAGCAGGTCGGCTGAGGTTAACTCATCCATCGTCCAGCGCATTTTTAACGCGATCAGGCGACCATCCTCACTCACCGTTTCTGTTTTCAGGCGAATAAAGCTATGAGGATGCGCCACCGCCATAGAGGTCATAAAAAACATCAGGCACGCCAGCGCGCTGCGTTTAACCAGTGGCATCATTACCTCTCAATTCGGCTACTCGGCTACAGGCCACGAAAAACCAGCGTGGCGAAACTGACCGAGAGGATAGCAAAGAAATCTGTAAAATTGGGCGCGGATTTCGTGTCTCGATTCAGTTCTCATTTTTGATATTTTCCCGCCGCGTTGTTCAACACGCCAACGCCAAATTTTGCTTCGCCAACGGCAATATGATGCATAAATGTTAATTAATAGTTTCAATAACTCTAAAAAAATAACACAAGCTGTCTCTACTAAATGCTAACTCACTCCAAATTAAACATTAATTTAACCTTATATTCTCCAAAAAATAACAATTAAGGGCGTTGATCACATTTAGCAAACTTATGATTCATTGCCTCTTCCCTTCGTTGCTAATCTCGTGGCGTGACATGCTCTGGTCCCTACAAAAGGAACAACAATGAAATTCAAACTCGCATTACTCAGTGCCACTCTGGTTTCTGCATGCATGTTGTCCGGCACGTCCTTTGCGGCAGAAAAATATGAAATCGCTGTGGTTGCAAAAGTGACGGGGATTCCATGGTTCAACCGCATGGAAACCGGCGTCAATGAAGCGGCGAAGAAGCTCGACGTCAACGCTTACCAGACCGGTCCGTCAACGCCCGATCCGGCGCAGCAAGTGAAAGTGATTGAAGATCTGATTGCCAAGAACGTGAACGCGATCATTGTGGTCCCGAATGACGCGAAAGTCCTTGAGCCGGTTCTGAAGAAAGCGCGCGATAAGGGGATTGTCGTCCTGACCCACGAGTCACCTGACCAGCAGATCGGTCAGTGGGATATTGAAACCATCGACAGCGAGAAGTACGCGCAGGCGAACGTTGACGAACTGGCGAAAAACATGGGTGGAAAAGGCGGCTACGCCATTTACGTTGGTTCGCTGACCGTACCGTTGCACAACGCCTGGGCCGACTACGCCATTAAGTACCAGAAAGAAAAATACCCTGACATGTTTGAAGTGACTTCGCGCCTGCCGGTAGCGGAGAGCATCGATAAATCCTACGCCACAACGCTGGATCTGATGAAAACCTACCCGCAGATGAAAGGCGTTATCGGGTTTGGCTCGCTGGGTCCGATCGGCGCAGGCCAGGCGGTACAGAAAAAACGGGCGAAAGATAAAATCGCCGTGGTTGGGATCGCGATGCCAGCACAGGCCGCGCCGTATCTGATGCGCGGTGATATCAAGAAAGCGATGTTGTGGGATCCGAAAGACGCTGGTTACGCGCTGGTCACGGTCGCCGATCAACTGCTGCAGGGCAAAGAGGTGACGCCGGATCTGACCATCGACGGTTTAGGGAAAGCCGATGTCGACATGGAAAAGAAAGTGATTCGCTTTAATAAGATCCTCGAAGTCACCAAAGACAACGCACAATCGCTCGGTTTCTAAGGCTTTTTGCCAACACCAGGGAAACCCAACGCCGTTCGTCTGAACGGCGCTATCAATAAAAATTAACACTTAGCGCCCTTCGGGGCGCTCGCAGGGGTATTGTCCATGACAGACACCACCGCATTTATCACTCTTGAGAATATCAGCAAGCAATTCCCGGGCGTGCTGGCGCTGGATAACGTGAATCTGACGCTGAAAAAAGGCGAAGTTCACTGCCTGGCAGGACAGAACGGCTGCGGAAAAAGCACCATCATTAAAGTGATTTCGGGCGTTTATCAGCCGGAAAAAGGGGCGCAGATCCAGTTGGATGGAAAACTGTTCCACCATCTTTCTCCGCAGCTCTCTTCACATTATGGCATCCAGGTGATCTATCAGGATTTATCCCTGTTCCCCAACTTCAGCGTGGCAGAGAACATTGCCGTCAACCGCTACCTACCCGGCGGCGATATCTGGGTACGCCGCGGCGCAATGAAACAACAGGCGCTGGCGGCAATGCGGCGCATTGGCGTATCCATCGATCCGGACAAAAAAGTCGAAAAGCTGTCGATTGCCGACCGCCAACTGGTGGCTATTTGCCGCGCCATTGCCGCCGAAGCGCGGCTGGTCATTATGGATGAACCTACCGCTTCGTTGACCCGCCAGGAGGTTAACGGCCTGCTGCGGGTGGTAAACGAACTTAAGGCAGATGGCATCTGCGTGGTGTTTGTCAGCCACCGGCTTGATGAAGTGATGGAAGTGGCGGACCGCATCAGCGTCATGCGTGACGGCAAGCTGGTGGGCACGTATCCGGCAAGCGAGCTCGACAGCCACGAGCTGGCGTTCCTGATGACCGGCCAGCGCTTTCATTACAGCCCGCTCCCGGAAAAACCGTCGCCTGAGCAAGAACCCCTGCTTGAGCTACGCAACCTGAGCCGTCGTGGAAAATATCAGGACATCAATTTGTCGCTGCGCAGCGGCGAAATCGTGTCGATTGTCGGGTTACTGGGCGCCGGGCGCACCGAGCTGTGCCTGAGCCTGTTTGGCATGACCCAGCCGGAAAGCGGTGAAATTCGGATCAACGGTCAGCCGGTCCGGCTGCGTAATAACCAGGATGCTATCCGGCATGGGATCGGCTATGTCTCGGAGGATCGCCTGACGCAAGGGCTTATCATGGATCAGTCGATCTATGACAACACCATCGTCACGGTTTACGACAAACTGCATACGCGCAGCGGTCTGCTGGACCATCGCCACGCGCAAAAACAGGTCGCCGGACTGATCCGTGAACTGAACATTAAGGTTTCCGATCCGCAACTGCCGGTAAAAACGCTGTCCGGCGGAAACGCCCAGCGTATCGCCATTGCCAAATGGGTGGCGACCAGCCCACGGATTCTGATCCTCGATTCACCCACCGTGGGCGTGGATATCGCCAATAAAGAAGGGATCTACCAGATCGCCCGAGACCTGGCGGAGCAGGGAATGGCGGTGCTGATGATTTGCGATGAGATCCCGGAAGCCTATTACAACAGCCATCGCGTGCTGGTGATGCGTCGCGGAAAGTTGGTGGCGGAGTTTAACCCGCATCGCTGCTCTGAACAGGATATTGCCGAGGTGGTAGAGGTCATCCATGAATAATAATCGTCTCTCCCGCTTAGCGGGACACCATGAATTTTGGCTCGGCCTGCTGGTGATTGCGCTGGCGGTCGGGCTGAGCATCAAAACCGATGAATTTCTGTCGTTAGGTAACCTGACGGATGTCGCCACCAGCTACGCGATCCTCGGCATCCTCGCCTGCGGGCTGTTTGTGGTGCTGATCTCCGGCGGTATCGATATTTCGTTTCCGGCGATGACCGCCATTGCGCAGTATGCGATGGCAAGCTGGGTTATTGCCCACGGCGGCAACTTCCTGCTGGCCCTGGCGCTGGCCTGCGTCGTCGGGCTGCTGCTCGGCTTGCTCAACGGCTTTCTCGTTTACTGGCTGCGCGTACCGGCGATCATCATTACCATCGCCACGCTTAACGTCTATTACGGTCTGCTGGTTTACGCCACCAAAGGCACCTGGCTGTACGGCTTCCCGGACTGGTTTATGAACGGCATTAACTGGTTTTCGTTCACCGCCGCCGACGGTTATGACTACGGGCTAACCCTGCCATTGTTGTGCCTGGCGGCAGTGATTGTCTTTACCGCCGTGCTGATGAACTTTACCCGCCTGGGCCGACAAATTTACGCGATGGGCGGCAACCGCGACGCGGCCTCGCGCCTCGGTATGAATCTGCTGAAGCTGCATTTCTACGTTTACGGCTACATGGGAATTCTGGCGGGCGTCGCGGCGGTGGTGCAGGCGCAAATCACCCAGTCGGTAGCGCCAAACTCGCTGCTCGGTTTCGAACTCACTGTGCTGGCGGCAGTAGTGCTCGGCGGCACCAGCATGAGCGGCGGACGCGGCACGCTGACCGGTACGCTGCTCGGGGTGATCCTGTTGGCCTTTTTGCAAAACGGCCTGACGCTGCTGGGCGTCTCATCTTACTGGCACACCGTTTTCAGCGGCGCCATCATCCTGGTCAGCATCAGCGCGACGGCCTGGAACGAAAAACGCAAACTGGCAAGGGAGCTCTAAGATGAAAACGATAGCACGCGTTTTACCCGGTGATGCCATCATCCGCCTGCAGTGCGTCATTATTATTGTCGTTGCCGTGATCTTTTCCGCGCTGCTGGGAAGCCGTTTTTTCAGCGCCGCCAATTTCCAGTCCATCGGCTCGCAGTTGCCGATCCTCGGTATGCTGGCGCTCGGCATGGGGATGACCATGCTTACTGGCGGCATCAACCTGTCGATTATCGCGGGCGCTAACGCCTGTTCGCTGGTCATGGCGGCGATCATCGTCAGTCAACCGGATAACCCGCTGTTTCTGGCGCTGGCGCTGCTGGCGGGCGCAGCGGTGGCCGTAGCGATCGGTGTCGTAAACGGGGCGCTCATCGCCTGGGTCGGCGTCTCACCCATCCTGGCGACGCTCGGTACCATGACGCTGATCTCCGGGTTGAACATTCTACTTTCCAACGGCACGGTGATTTCTGGTTTCCCGACAGCGATTCAGTATCTCGGTAACGCCACTGTCGCCGGTATTCCCGTCGCCCTGCTGCTGTTCCTGCTGGTTGCCGTCCTGCTATGGGTTTTGCTGGAGCACACCACGTTGGGGCGCAGCCTTTATCTGATGGGCTCCAACGAGCAGGCGACCCGCTACAGCGGCGTGAATACAGTGCGGGTGCAAATCTCCGTCTATGTCATTTCCGCTCTGCTCGGCTGGGTGGCGGCCATCTTGATGATGGCCAAGTTCAATTCGGCGAAAGCCGGCTACGGCGAGTCGTACCTGCTGGTGACCATTCTCGCCTCAGTGCTGGGCGGCATTAACCCGGACGGCGGCTTTGGGCGCATTATCGGCCTGGTGCTGGCGCTGGTGGTGCTGCAAATGCTGGAGAGCGGCTTTAATTTGCTGGGGATCAGTAGCTATCTGACCATGGCGCTCTGGGGCGCGGTGCTCATCCTCTTTATCGCATTACAGAATCGTAAAGCCTGATTTCAGGAGAAAAATGATGGCGAGTTATTTTATTGGTGTGGATGTAGGAACCGGTAGCGCCCGCGCAGGGGTGTTTGATCTCAACGGCAGAATGGTTGGACAAGCCAGCCGTGCGATTGAGATTTATCGTCCGCAGGCCGATTTCGTCGAACAGTCGTCAGACAATATCTGGCAGGCGGTGTGCAACGCCGTTCGCGATGCCATTAATCAGTCAGATATCAACCCTATTCAGGTCAAGGGGTTAGGCTTTGACGCGACCTGTTCGTTGGTGGTGCTCGACAAAGAGGGACAACCGCTGACCGTTAGCCCGTCGGGGCGCAGCGAGCAGAATATTATTGTCTGGATGGATCACCGCGCCATCACCCAGGCGGAACGCATCAACGCCCTGCACCACCGCGTGCTGGACTACGTTGGCGGTATTATCTCACCGGAAATGCAGACCCCAAAGCTGCTGTGGCTGAAACAGCACATGCCGAACACCTGGGCCAACGCGGGCTATTATTTTGATTTGCCTGATTTCCTGACCTGGCGCGCCACCGGCGACGACACCCGTTCATTGTGCTCCACGGTCTGCAAGTGGACCTATATGGGCCACGAGGACAAATGGGATGCCAGCTACTTCCGCGAAATTGGCCTTGAAGATCTGCTGGAACACGATGCCGCCAAAATTGGCCGCTATGTTAAAACGATGGGCGAACCGTTGGGTCACGGTCTGAGCCAGCGCGCCGCCAGCGAAATGGGACTGATTCCGGGCACGGCGGTGAGCGTGTCGATCATCGACGCCCATGCCGGTACGCTCGGCACCCTGGGCGCCAGCGGCGTGTCGGGCGATGTGGCCGATTTCGATCGCCGGATCGCCCTGATTGGCGGCACCTCGACCGGCCATATGGCGATCTCTAAAGAACCGCGCTTTATCAGCGGCGTCTGGGGACCGTACTACTCAGCGGTGCTACCGGAATACTGGCTTAACGAAGGCGGACAATCCGCCACCGGCGCGTTAATCGATCATATTATTCAGTCACATCCGTGCTACGAAACGCTGCTGGCGCAGGCTACGTCGCAGGACCAAACTATCTATGAAGTGCTCAACGCGCTGCTGCGAAAAATGGCGGGCGAGCCGGAGAACATCGCCTTTTTAACCCGCGATATACATATTCTCCCCTACTTCCACGGTAACCGTTCGCCGCGCGCCAACCCCACCCTCACCGGGGCGATAAGCGGGCTGAAACTATCGCGGACTCCGGAAGATATGGCGCTACAGTATCTGGCCACCATTCAGGCCATCGCGTTGGGGACACGCCATATCATCGAGACCATGAACCAGAGCGGTTACAGTATCGACACCATTATGGCCAGCGGTGGCGGCACCAAGAATCCCGTCTTCGTGCAGGAACACGCTAACGCCACCGGCTGCGCGATGCTGCTGCCGGAAGAGAGCGAGGCGATGCTGTTGGGCGGCGCCATGATGGGCACGATCGCGGCGGGCGTTTTTGAGAGCTTCCCGGAAGCGATGTCGGCGATGAGCCGGATTGGCAAAACGGTGACCCCGCAGACCAACCGCATCAAACAGTATTACGACCGTAAATATCAGGTGTTTCATGAAATGTATCAGGATCATATGAAGTACCGCCAACTGATGCAGGCGGCGTCATGAACCGCGCATGGCAACAGGCCACCGCCACCTGGACGCTGTATAGCGAGGCGCTGGCCGGACTGGCCGATCATCTGAGCGAGGCGCAGTGGCAGGCGTTAATGGCGGCGCTACGCACTTGCCGGGGGAAAATCGCCGTCACGGGCGTCGGCACCTCCGGCATCGCAGCGCGAAAAATCGCCCATATGCTGGCCTGCGTTGAACGTCCGGCGATCTACCTTAACGCCACCGACGCCGCGCACGGCGACCTGGGTTTTTTGGACGCGGACGATCTGGTCATTATGATCTCTCGCGGCGGGAACTCAGATGAGCTAACGCGCCTGCTGCCAGGACTCGCGGCGAAAAATGTACCGATTATCAGCGTCACCGAAAACGCTGACTCCGCCATCGCCCGCGCCGCCCGGCTGGTGATTTCAACAGGTGTTAAGCGTGAGGCCGACCCGCTAAACATGCTGGCGACCACTTCGATTATGCTGGTCATCGCCATTTTCGACGCCGCCTGCGCCTGCCTGATGAGCGAAAGTGGTTACTCAAAAGAGACGCTGTTGTCGGTGCATCCCGGTGGCGACGTTGGATTAACGTTACGCCAGACGCGTTAGCGTTTCCCGCTCCGCCGGCATCGGCGGGGCGTCTTTCAGACAACCGAACGATAAAAAAGCAAAAAATGCGCTTCAGGCGCTGCGTTTCACTCCTTCCTGACGCCCTGTACGTGAAAAATTCTGTGACCTTCCTCAGCAATCCTGACCTAAAGCATTTCATTCGTAATTATTATGGAAAAACTTTAGCTATTCTTATCAAACATACATTCGGGAGGTTCGACAGATGATGCCAACGCTTGCTCCGCCATCTGTACTTTCTGCTCCCCAGCGCCGTTGCCAGGTTTTGCTGACGCTTTTCCAGCCAGGGCAAATTGCCACCGCGGAAACATTCAGCGCGCTTAATGGCGTCGATGATGGGCTTGCCCGCGAAGATGTCACCGAAACGGGACGCGAGATCCAGCGCTATCATCGACTGAGCATCATTTCTGGCCCTGACGGTTGCTACCGGATCGAAGGTACAGCGCTCGATCAGCGCCTCTGCCTGCTGCACTGGCTGAGACGCGGCTTACGGTTATGCCCCAATTTTATTTCCCAGCACTTCTCGCCCGCCCTCAAGCGCGAGCTAAAGCAGCGGGGGATCCTGCGCACGCTCTACGATGACACCAACCTTCACGCGCTGATCAACCTCTGCGCCCGCCGTCTGCAAAAGCCGTTCGAGAGTCGCGACGTGCAGTTTTTACGCCTCTATTTGCAGTATTGCCTTTTGCAACATCACGCGGGCATTGCGCCGGAATTTAATCCGATCCAGCAGCGCTGGGTGCAAACCTGCGCCGAATATCAGCTCGCCCAGGAAATTGGGCGCCACTGGCAGCGACGCGTGCGACAGGATGCGCCGCTCACGGAGTCGCTGTTTATGGCGCTGCTGTTTTCGATGGTGCGCCTGCCCGATCCGATCCGCGACAACCATCAGCAAAACCGGCGGCTACGGCTGGCCATCGCCCGTCTGGTGCTGCGCTTTCGCGAACTGGGCGCGGTGCGGTTCAACGATGAACAAGGGCTGAACGATCAGTTATACATTCATCTTGCCCAGGCGCTGAACCGCAGTCTGTTCTCGATCGGTATTGATAACACCCTGCCGGATGAATTCGCGCGTCTTTATCCGCGCCTGATGCGCACCACCCGCGAGGCTCTGCGCGGTTTTGAAGAGGAATACGGCGTTGCGTTTTCCGAAGAAGAGACGGGTCTGGTGGCGGTGATTTTCGGCGCGTGGTTGATGCAGGAAAATGATCTACACGAAAAGCAGATCCTCTTACTGACCGGCGATAACCGCATGCTGGAGCAGCAGATAGAACAGCAGCTTCGCGAACTGACGCTACTGCCGTTAAATATCAAACCGGTGCCGATGCGGACATTTCAGCAGGAAGGGTCGCCGCGCGGCGTCGCGCTGATCGTCACGCCTTACACCACGCCGCTGCCCCTGTTTTCACCGCCGCTGATACACGCGGCGGAGGCGTTAACGCCGCACCAGCAACAGCAGATCCGCAAAATGCTGGAGTCAGGCTGAAGCCGTTACTTTTGGCCGCAGCGCCATCGCGGGCAGAGCCACCAGCGCCATCACCCAGAACACGCCGTTGCCCAGATGCTGATAGAGGAATCCGGCAAAGACCGTCATGATGGCGATACTGCCGCCCATCGCCACCGCGGAATAGACCGCCTGCAGGCGAATCACTTCACTCCCCTGCCGCGCGGCGATATAGCGCATCGCGGCCAGGTGACATACGGTAAACGTGCCGCAGTGCAGGATCTGCGCCACAATCAACCACGGCAGCGCGGTGGTCCAGCCCATCAGCGCCCAGCGAATCACGCCGCAGACGGCGGAAAGCAGCAACAGGTCGCGGGCGCTGAAGCGGCGGAACAGCTTTTTGCTAAGCGCGAAGATGACAACTTCCGCCACGACGCCAAGCGACCACAAATACCCTACCGCCGAGGCCGAATACCCGGCCCCCTGCCAGTAAATCGCGCTAAAGCCGTAATAAGCGGCATGCGCCCCTTGCAGCAGGCAGACGCAGGCCAGAAAGCGCCAGCTCTGGGTCACCAACGCTCGCCACGCTGGCCATCCGGCGCTCTCCTGCTGGCGGCTTTCTCCCTGCGGCGGCACGCTCGGACGCAGCAGCATACCGAGCAGCATGGATGCAATCCCCAGGGTGAGCATTACCAGAATCGCCCGATAATCAAACAGACTTACGAGCTTACCGGTTAGCGCCGAGCCGATCACAAAGGCGACTGACCCCCACAGACGCACCCGGCCATAGTCCATCGTGATCTGTTTTTGCCAGGTGTTTGCCAGCGCATCGGTTAACGGCACCAGCGGGGAGAAAAAAAGGTTAAAGCCGACCATCACGACCATCAGCCACGCCACGTGGGCGCCCGCCCAGAATGCCAGCGCGAACACCAGCGTCAGCAGCGCCAGGATGCGCAGCGCTGAAATCAACCGCGACGGGTCGCTGACCCGGGGGGCAATCAACAGGCTGCCAAGAAAACGGGCGATCAGTCCGGCGCCCAGCAGCAAACCGATGGTTTCGGGGGTTAACCCGGCGCCATTAAGCCAGACGCTCCAGAAAGGTAAGAAAATACCGTAGCTAAAAAAATAGGTGAAGTAACCGAGCGCCAGCCAGCGCGTGGAGTGCAAGACCATGATTCCCTCCCGTTTGGAGGCGATAGTCTGGCGATAAACGCAGGCTGACGCAAGTGAACATTAACAGCGGGATAACCTCTTTTTTGCCTTAATCAACGCGGATTTGCAGGGCAAAACGGCACGCTTCTCCCGCACTTAATACACGTAATCCCGGCTGCCCCGGCATGTGGTGGGCGTTAACCGGATGCGACTGCGGCTCAAGGCAGAGGAATGACCGACCCGGCATTCTGAACAGCATCAGCCAGGGAGTTTGCGCTGAAAGCGTGATCTTCATCACGCCATGTCGGATGACCGCCCGTCCTCCCCAGCCGGAATAGCCCACATTCAGCCAGCGATCCGCGCCATTATGCGCCCGGCTGAAATCCGCTTCTGGCGGAATGTCGCTGCGCCAGGCCAACGGCAGGTGCTGTTCCCCTTCCGGCCAGTAGCCGCTGGCGGAAAACTGCGCTGTACTTTGCGCGTCAAAAGCAAACCAGGGATGAAACCCACAGCCGTAAAGCATCGGTCGCTGACCCTGATGGGTTATCGAGAGCTGCGCCGCCAGCGTTGCGCCGTCGAGAGCGTAACGCAAGGTGGCCCAATAATCGTAGCCGCAGGGGTGCTGGCTTCGCAGACGCAAAACGCAGTGCTGATCGCCAGCGTCGGCCACCTCCCAGCGTTGACGCCAGCCGTCTCCGTGCAGCCAGAACGTGGGGTCAGCATCATGCAAGGGCAGTTGAACGTCGCCGTCGCGCTGGGAAAAACGGTTTCCCGCCACACGGTTAGCCACCGGCAACATGGGAAATAGCCCACCCGCGCCGTCGCCTGTATACAATACTGGCTGCTGATGTGGTAACGAAAACAGCGTCAGCAGCCTGCCTCCTTGCGGATCCACGCGCATCCGCAGATGCGCGTTTTGCAGCGTCAGCGCGGTGCTCATGAACGTGCGCTTTTCTGCTGCGCCGACGGGCTGGTTTTCAGCTGTTTAGCCGCCAACTGTTCTTCCAGCGCTTCCAGCGTCACGCCTTTGGTCTCCGGCACGTTACGCAGGATGTACAGAAAACCCATCGCGCAAATCACGCCATAGAGCAGGAAGCTGCCTGCCGCGCCGAGTCCGGCATTGAGCAGCGGAAAGGTATACGTCAACAGGAAGCAGGCGATCCACAGCGCCAGCGTCCCCAGCGACATCGCCAGACCGCGCACCCGGTTGGGAAAAATCTCGGAAAGCAGCACCCAGGTTACCGGGGCAAGGGTCATGGCATAGATCGCGATCGCCGCCAGTACCAGAACCAGCACCGGCCAGCCCATGATCCCCATGCCATACGCGCCCGCAATCAGCACATAGATGACAGTCAGACCGGATGCGCCAAACAACATCAGTTTGCGTCGACCAATTTTGTCGACCAGCGGCAGCGCGGCAAGCGTAAACACCAGGTTAATGATGCCGGTGGCGACGATGGATTTCAGCGTACCGTTAATGTCGAAGCCCGCAGAGGCGAAGATCTCCTGGGCATAGTTGAAAATCACGTTGATCCCGCACCACTGCTGGAACACCGCAAGCACCATCCCGATAACCACGATCGGCTTGATCTGCGGCTGTAGCAGCGTCGACCAGGCGACTTTATGGTTATCTTTACGCAGGGAGTGTTCAATCTCTTTCAGCGTCTGCCCGGCGTACTCCGTACTGCCAATCCGCTGTAGCATCGCGCGCGCCCGCTCCGGTTTCCCCGCTTTCACCAGCCAGCGCGGCGACTCCGGCACAAAAAACATCAGCACCAGAAACGCCAGCGCCGGAACAAGCTCGGCGCCAAACATCCAGCGCCAGCCGGTCTGACCGTTCCAGCTTTCCACGATGGCCTGTTGCGTCGCGCCTGGCGCGACGGGTTCGGCGATCAGCAGGTTGATCAGCTGCGCCGCGAGCACGCCGATCACAATAGTTAACTGGTTAACCGCCACAAAGCGACCGCGCTTTTCCGCCGGACTGACCTCGGCGATGTACAGTGGACTCAGGGCTGAGGCCAGACCGATCCCGATACCGCCGACGATGCGGTAAATAACAAACATATCGAAATTATGGGCAACGGCGGTTCCCCATGCCGAGGCGCTGAACAGAATGGCCGCGAGGATCAGCGGCATTTTGCGACCGAACTTATCGGCGCACCAGCCGGAAATCAGCGCGCCAAAAATACAGCCCACCAGCGCGGAACTCATTGCCCAGCCGGACTGCGCCGGATCGGTAATGGAAAAGTACGCTTCATAAAAGGGCTTTGCCCCACCAATGACCACCCAGTCATAGCCAAACAATAAACCGCCGCAGGCCGCAACCAGACAAATGGTCCAGACGTAGCCGATATTCAGGTGTGTCTGCGCATTATTCATGTTGATTCCTCTTTCAGGGAAACGCAGGGAACAGGAGGTTGTCGGTGGTGTTTCCACCACCGGTTCAGGGTTTAGTTCCATAACGCCAGGGGGATGGCGTGGCGCAGGAGCAGCGCTTTGTCATGCGCCGGATTCACCTGCAATAATGCGTCGAACGCCAGCTGGCTGGCGGTAAGATTGCCCAGCCCCAGATGCCCTAACGCGGTGATAAACAGACAGTGCTGTTGGTGCTTCGCCGCCGCGGGCGTATCAAGCACCACCAGATCCGGCAACGAAACGGCGAAGAAGTCCACCTCTGGCACGTTGTCACGCTGAGTTTCAACCCAATGCAGGAAGCTCTGGAACAACCGCTCCGCAGCGTGATGCTCGCCCAGCGCCTTCAGCGCCATGCCCTGCCAGAACAAGTAATCCACCGGTTGATCGTTATAATAGCGGCCGGCATCAAGCGAACTGCCGCCGCGCGTCGCTCGCGCAAAATAGCGCTGCGCCTCGTCGTGATGCCCCTGTTGCTGCGCGCAGTAGCCAAGCAGATACCAAATGTCATTATCCGTTTGCCCCGGCAAACGCCCCTCGCCCAGGTTATGCGGATAGCTCAGCGCCTGTTGCAGCAGGTAAACCGCATTCTGGTACGCGCCTTCGCCGATCGCCGCCAGCGCCCGATGCATCTGGTTGATCAGGTACTGGCCGGTCGCCTTCCCTTCGCCCCCTTCCCAGGGATGGAATGCCCGCTCGCGCAGGACCTTCGCCGCCGCCTCGTAATCGCCCAGTCCGTTCCACAGGCTGAGCAATTCCACAGTGAGATCGTCGCGCTGAAAAACAACGGACTGGCGGGAGACCAGCTGTTGCAGACGCTGTGCAGCAGGGGTAGCCAGCAGTTTGTCGAGGTAATCCCGTTCAAACAGGAAGCGGGCGTTGTCCGGCTCCAGCGCCACCGCCTGCGAAAGGTACTGTCGCGCCAGTACGGCATCCTGCTGTTTATTCCATGCGTAGATGCCAAGCAGACGATGCACCGGTGCGAAATCCGCTTCCTGCGCAAGCGTGAACTGCCAGCAGGCCAGCGCCGCATCGTAACGGCGTTTGCTGTACCAGAAGCAGCCGAGTAAATATTGCGCCCACGGGCTGTCCGGTAGCGTTTGCAGCATTTGCACTTCGTCGAGCGTATTCGGGAAGCGCACCCGGTTGTGCAGACAGGCGCGTGATCGATCAATCAACGACTGCGGGTTATCGCTCAGGGATGCGCGCCAAAGCAGCGGCAGCGTTTCCTGGCTATCCAACAGCTCCAGCACGTCGCGCGCAGCGTCTTGCTGACCACAGGAGAGCAGCCAGCCCGCCAACTCACAGGCGTTAGTACCGCGTCGTCCCGTGATGGCAATCAACGCATCTTTCGTTGACTCGTCGCGGCTCACCGCCCAGCGCGCATAGTGCAGCGCGTAGCTGAGCGGATAATCGCGAAGCTGCTGATCGATCCAGGTCAGCGCGTCAGCTTCACGGCCCAGCTTCGCCAACACCAGCGCCTTTAACCCCATCGCCAGGTTGTTGCTACCGTTAACGCGCAGGCTTTGATTGACTTTGTCCAGCGCGTCCGCGTAATTTCCCCGCCGCATCGCTATTCGCGCCAGCGACCAGAACGCGGCATCCCGACAGTTCCCGCTCCAGCTCGCTTTGAAGTAGTGATCCCATGCCGCGTCGAAATTCCCCTGCCGCTCCAGCGCGGCGGCAAGCAACATGCTGGCTTCGCCGTCACGCGGATTTTTGTTGAGCTTGTGCGCCCGCGCCAACGCGGCGCTCGCACACTGTGCCGCCAGCGTCCAGTCCGCGCGGTTTAGCGCCAGCGTACCCAGCGCGACGTTGTTGCGATAATCCAGCGGATCCACCTCCAGCGCCCGACGATAGTAATCCTCGGCATAACGGCTGGCATGGTTGTATTGCTCCAGGTGCTGACCAATAAAGTAGAGCTCATCGGTATTGGAGAGCGCTTCCGGCATCGCCGGCGCCGTTGCTGCCGACGGCAGGGGAACTTCCCCGGCGATGTGTTCTTCGTATTTCAGCCATTCCCGTCCATCAGGATGGCTTACCGTCATCGTGATCCGGTCCGGGCCGTTTTCCACGATCCGTGTCATCCAGCTCTGGCCCGGCGCCAGCGTCAGGGTGGTTTCATAAAAAGGCGCGCCCTCTGCGCTGAGCGTCACTCGCGCCTCATGCAGCGGCGCGATGGCGTAAACGCCAACCGACAGAGCGCCGTCTTCACGCACCAGACGGAGCGCCAGATCGGTGCTGGCATTCTGTACCATGCCCAGTTCGCTGTAAGGAAGGAAGTTCTGGACGAACACCTTTTCTTCATAAGGCGCAAGCCAGGTAAAATCCGGCTGGTTATCAGTGAAAACGCCGGTCATCAGTTCGATATACGGGCCGTTATCATCGGTCAGGTTACGATCCCAGGCGACGCCAAAATCGCCGTATCCCCAGGTCCACTGTTTTTTACCCGGTGAAACGTGATGATCGGCCACATGCAACAGGCCACCACGTTCACCGTGATGCCAGGCGCCGACAAAGTCATAGTCTGACTTTTCCGCCATGTAGGAGGTCGGAACCGGCACGTTTTTGTAGCGGGAGATATCCACGCCCGCCGAGTAATCGACTTTATAGTAGGTGCCGGTGGCGATCGGAAAAGCAGAAACGTCGCGCTTGCCGTGGTCAAATACCGCCGTCACGTCCGGCGGAAATACGCTCTGATGATCGTCCCCCCCCTTCACCGCCGGGTTAGCCCACCACAAAAAATGGCGCGGTGTCGCGTTGCCGTTGAATACCTTACCGGTGATTTCAATCAGCGCGCGATCCGGATACAGCGTAAAACCAGCCATAACCTGCAAACCGCGCATCGGCTCCACCTCGCCCATCCAGACGGTTTGTTCGCCGTTTTCACCCGCCTGGACGGTGAAATCCACCGGCATAAAGGTGGTGGGACGGTGGTGCTGCGGCCAGTTAAACTCAATGCCGCCGGAGATCCACGGCCCCAGCAAGCCGACCAGCGCGGGTTTCACCACTTCGTTGTAATAGACAAAATCGCGCGCCCGCACTTTGTCGTAAGCGCGATGAATACGTCCACCCAGCGCCGGTAGCAGCATGACGCGGATAAAATCGTTCTCCATCCACACGGCCTGATACTCACGCATCTCACGTTTGCCGGTCAGCGTATCAATAACGCCATACGGATACACGGCGCCGGAAGAGCCCTGGTAGACGCGCTTTTCAAGAAACATGGGGTTTGGATCTTCTTCCCCCACCGTCCAGGTCGGAAGTGATAAGGTTTCCTGCCAGACCTTAACTGAACCGTACATGCTGCCTCCACTCAATGAATAAAAGTAAAATATCGACTTAAGGCTATTGTGGTACAGTTAACTGGCGTTAAAATGCGCAACGCTCACGCAATATAGTTAAGGGAGTTAAGTGTATGCGCCATTTAGGCTACAACAATGCGCGGGTCCGGCAGGTAAACAAACAGCTCTTTCTGGCGCATTTATGGCGTGAGAAACAGCTCAGCAAGTCGCAGCTGGCGCAAATGACCGGCCTGTCGATTCCGGCAGTGAGCAATATTCTGCAGGAGTTAGTGGATGAGGGAAGGCTCTGCCACTCCAGAGAAACGCTGAGCCAGCGTGGTCTGAGCAACGGAAGCTTTCACCTGCCCGAACGCGGGGCCTGGACGCTTTGTATGAACGTGACGCCGACCAGCCTCACCAGCCAACTGGCGGACGCCCGTCTGGTCGCCGTCGGCGACTGGCGGCACGAGGTAATCAATGCCGCCACGCCGAAAGACTTGCTCAGCGCTATAGCCCGCCACTGGCGCGTGTACCAGCAGCGCTATCCTGAGATCACCCTTAATCTGGCGCTGGGCGTGCACGGTCAGGTTGACCCGATTACCGGTGCGTCGAAAACCATGCCGCAGGCGCCGTGGAAAACCCCGGTAGAGATAAAATATCTCCTGGAAGAAATGCTTGGCGTGCAGGTTCGTCTTGATAATGACTGCGTGATGCTGGCGCTGGCGGAGAAATGGCAAAACCCGGCGGCCAATGAAGATTTCTGCGTGATTAACGTCGATTATGGGATTGGTTCTTCCTTTGTCATCAATGACAGCATCTGGCGCGGCAGCCTGTACGGCAGTGGACAGATAGGACACACCATTATTCATCCGGACGGCGTCGCCTGCGACTGTGGTCGCTACGGTTGCCTGGAAACCGTGGCCTCGCTGAGCGCGCTGAAAAAACAGGCGAGGGTGTGGATGAAAACGCAACCCATACCCGAGCTGGATCCGGAGACGCTCACCACGGACAGACTGATTGAAGCATGGCGGCAGGGTGACGTGCGTATTCAGGCATGGGTGGAACATGCGGCGAACGCCATCGGATTAAGCCTTTATAACTTCCTTAATATCCTCAATATTAACCAGATCTGGCTATACGGGCGTAGCTGTGCTTTTGGCGAAAGCTGGCTAAATACCTTACGCCAGCAAACCGGATTTAATCCTTTCGACCATGGCGATAATCCACGGGCGAAAGCGACGCGGATCGGCTTTGGCACGTTGAGCCGCGCGCAGCAGCTTATGGGTATTGGCTATTTATACGTTGAATCGCAGTTGAGCGAGATTGACCCGGAGCGCCGCGGCGGCGAGGGAAGCGTGAGGGCATTTTATTCAGATAACCGGGCATCAGAGTGACGCCCGGCATAACGTCGCGACCGGATGGTCAGGCATGCGCCGCCATCCGGCATTCACAGTGAATTACGCGTAAACCGGGAAGCGTGCGCAAATATCCAGAACGTTACCTTTCACGCGCTCAATCACCGCGTCGTCATTGATATTGTCCAGAACGTCACACATCCAGCCCGCCAGCTCTTTCACTTCCGCTTCTTTAAAGCCACGGCGAGTGACAGCCGGAGAACCGATACGGATACCGGAAGTCACAAACGGGCTCTTCGGATCGTTCGGTACGCTGTTTTTGTTTACGGTGATGTTGGCGCGACCCAGCGCGGCATCGGCTTCTTTACCGGTCAGGTTTTTATCAACCAGATCCAGCAGGAACAGGTGGTTTTCAGTCCCGCCGGAGACCACTTTGTAACCGCGGCTCAGGAACACCTCCACCATCGCTTTGGCATTTTTCGCAACCTGCTGCTGGTAAACTTTGAATTCAGGCTCCATCGCTTCTTTCAGCGCTACCGCTTTTGCCGCGATAACGTGCATCAACGGGCCGCCCTGCGCGCTCGGGAACACGGCGGAGTTCAGTTTTTTGTACAGCTCTTCGTCACCGCCTTTCGCCAGGATCAGGCCGCCGCGAGGACCCGCCAGCGTTTTGTGGGTGGTGGTGGTCACAACGTGCGCGTGTGGAACCGGGTTCGGGTAAACGCCCGCGGCGATCAGGCCCGCAACGTGCGCCATATCGACGAACAGATACGCGCCGATGCTGTCGGCGATTTCACGCATTTTGGCCCAGTCAACGATACCGGAGTAAGCAGAGAAACCACCGATAATCATTTTCGGTTTGTGCGCTTTCGCCAGCTTCGCCATCTCTTCGTAGTCAATTTTACCGGACTCATCAATACCGTAAGGCACGATGTTGTACAGTTTGCCGGAGAAGTTAACCGGGGAGCCGTGAGTCAGGTGGCCGCCCTGCGCCAGGTTCATACCCAGTACGGTATCGCCCGGCTGCAGCAGCGCGGTGTAAACCGCGAAGTTAGCCTGAGAACCAGAGTGCGGCTGTACGTTAGCGTAGTCAGCGCCGAACAGTTCTTTCGCGCGATCGATCGCCAGTTGCTCAACGATATCGACATATTCACAACCGCCGTAGTAGCGCTTGCCCGGATACCCTTCAGCATATTTGTTGGTCAGCTGAGATCCCTGCGCCTGCATGACGCGCGGGCTGGTGTAGTTTTCGGAGGCGATCAGTTCGATGTGCTCTTCCTGACGTACTTTTTCCTGCTCCATAGCCTGCCACAGTTCGGCATCATAATCGGCAATGTTCATTTCACGCTTTAACATCCGCATCTCCTGACTCAGCTAACGATAAAATTTTGGCCTTAATTAGGCGGTCCTGTTGGACAACGGCCAACAGTATAACTGAATCATTCTGTGATAACAGGTCTTGACAAAGGATTTTACGCAAACGATTACCTCGGCATTCTATAAGGCTTTGCCGAATGAAGACCTTACGGTTTTCAACGGATTTCTTTTCAGGTTTGTGATGCAGATTTTTCACGTTGTAACTTTTGCAACGCAAAGTCACAAAGAACCATTTACAATGCAGGGGTATTTTTTATAAGATGTATTTGACATACATCATTAAAGATTCAGATAAAGGAAGACCGTATGCTTGACGCCCAAACCATCGCCACTGTAAAAGCCACCATTCCCCTGCTGGTCGAAACGGGTCCCAAACTGACCGCCCATTTTTACGATCGCATGTTTGCCCATAATCCCGAACTCAAAGAAATCTTTAACATGAGCAACCAGCGCAATGGCGATCAGCGTGAAGCGCTGTTTAACGCCATTGCCGCCTATGCCAGCAACCTTGAGAATCTGCCCGCGCTGCTGCCTGCTGTGGAAAAGATCGCCCAGAAACACACCAGCTTCCAGATCCAACCGGAGCAGTACAACATCGTCGGCACGCATCTGTTAGCCACGCTGGATGAAATGTTCAGCCCGGGTCAGGATGTGCTGGATGCGTGGGGTAAAGCCTATGGCGTGCTGGCGAATGTGTTTATTCACCGCGAAGCGGAAATCTATCGTGAAAATGCCCGTAAAACCGGCGGCTGGGAAGGGACACGACCATTCCGTATTGTCGCGAAAACCCCACGCAGCGCGCTGATTACCAGTTTTGAATTTGAACCTGTCGATGGCGGCGCGGTGGCCGACTATCAGCCGGGTCAATATCTGGGCGTCTGGCTGAAGCCGGAAGGTTTTCCGCACCAGGAGATTCGCCAGTACTCGCTGACCCGCAAGCCAGATGGCAAAGGCTACCGGATTGCCGTGAAGCGCGAAGACGGCGGGCAGGTGTCTAACTGGCTGCATAACCATGCAAACGTCGGCGACGTGGTGCATTTAGCCGCGCCTGCCGGTGATTTCTTTATGCAGGTCTCAACGGACACGCCGGTGTCGCTGATCTCCGCAGGCGTCGGTCAGACCCCAATGCTGGCGATGCTGGATACGCTGGCAACAGCGAAACACACCGCCCAGGTTAACTGGTTCCACGCGGCGGAAAACGGCAATGTGCATGCGTTTGTCGACGAAGTGAGTGAACGGGGAAATACGCTGCCGCACTTTACCGCGCACACCTGGTATCGCATCCCGACAGAGGCCGATCGCGCAAAAGCGGCATTTGACAGTGAAGGGCTGATGGACCTGACGGCGATGAAAGCGTCGCTAACCCATCCGGCTATGCAGTTTTATCTGTGCGGTCCGGTCGGGTTTATGCAGTTTGCCGCGAAGCAACTGGTGGAAATGGGCGTGAAAAACGAAAACATTCATTACGAATGTTTTGGTCCGCATAAAGTGCTGTAACGCACAGCGGAAAAACCCGCAGGCCTGACAGGCGCCGCGCCATCAGGCACTGCGCCAGCCTACAGGCAGACGCGGCTTAAATGGCCGCGTCGTCTTCCTCGCCAGTACGGATGCGTACAACCCGCGCCACGTCGAAGACAAAAATCTTACCATCGCCAATTTTGCCGGTCTGCGCAGTACGGATGATGGTATCGACGCAGGTTTCCACGATGTCATCCGGCACGACGATTTCGATTTTCACCTTCGGCAGAAAATCGACCATATATTCCGCGCCACGATACAGCTCGGTATGCCCTTTCTGACGGCCAAAGCCTTTCACTTCTGTTACCGTCATCCCGGTGATGCCGACTTCAGCCAGCGCTTCACGCACGTCATCCAGTTTGAAGGGTTTAATAATCGCATCAATCTTTTTCATGGTGTTCCTGTTTTAATCGCGTAACCGGTTGCTAACCGTATCATAGCGTGCGTCCTGGTAGGGAGCTACTCTTTAAAGTCGTTGGCATCAAGCTCGTGACGGGAGAGCAATTTATAAAACTCCGTCCGGTTGCGTCCCGCCATGCGCGCCGCATGGGTCACATTGCCTCGGGTGATTTGCAGCAGTTTACGCAGATAGTTCAGTTCGAACTGATTACGGGCTTCGACAAAGGTCGGTAACGCGGTGTTTTCGCCTTCCAGCGCCTGCTCGACCAGTGCGTCGCTGATCACCGGCGACGAGGTCAGCGCCACGCACTGCTCAATGACGTTCACCAGTTGCCGGACGTTACCCGGCCAACTGGCGGTCATCAGGCGCTTCATCGCATCGGTGGAAAAGGCGCGCACAAACGGTTTATGCCGCTCCGCCGACTGACGCAGCAAATGATTCGCCAGCAGCGGGATATCTTCCGTCCGCTCGGCCAGCGCCGGGATCTTCAGGCTCACCACGTTGAGGCGGTAGTACAGATCCTCACGAAACTCGCCGCGCGCCATCGCTTTCGGCAGGTCACGGTGGGTAGCCGAAATAATGCGCACATCAATGTCGATGTCGCGGTTGCTGCCGAGCGGCCTGACCTTGCGCTCCTGCAACACGCGCAGCAGCTTCACCTGTAACGGCGCGGGCATATCGCCAATTTCATCAAGGAACAGCGTCCCGCCTTCTGCGGCCTGAAACAGCCCTTCGCGGTTGCTGACCGCGCCGGTAAACGCCCCGCGCGCGTGACCAAACAGCTCCGACTCGAGCAGTTGTTCCGGCAACGCGCCGCAGTTAATGGCGATAAACGGTTTACTGCTGCGCGGGCTGGCATTATGGATCGCCTGGGCGAAGATCTCTTTCCCGGTGCCGCTTTGCCCGTTGATCAGCACGCTGACGTCAGACTGAGCCACCATCCGCGCCTGCTCCAGCAGACGCAGCATGAGCGGGCTGCGGGTAACGATTGACTCACGCCAACTGTCGTCGGTCGCCGGGGCGGACTGTTCCAGTGCTTCATCAATAGCATGGTACAGCGCGTCCTTATCGACCGGTTTGGTGAGAAAACTGAACACGCCTTTTTGCGTTGCGGCGACCGCGTCCGGGATCGACCCGTGGGCGGTAAGGATGATCACCGGCATGCCGGGCTGCACCTTCTGGATTTCGCTGAACAGTTGCATCCCGTCCATTTCATCCATGCGTAAGTCGCTAATCACCAAATCCACTTTTTCACGGTTTAGCACGCGCAGTCCTTCGGCTCCGCTCTCTGCTGTAACCACGCTGTAGCCTTCACTGGTCAGACGCATGCCCAACAGTTTAAGCAAGCCCGGATCGTCATCGACCAGCAGTAAATGCGCTGGTTTACGGCTTATCATGGCGATACCTCATCGTCGGACGGAACCGGCGCGGCAGCTTTCTCTTCGCTGTGTCCCGCGTCAGGATTGTAACTTCCGGCAGGCTTACGGCTGGAAAGCCGGCGCTCGATGTCCGTCAGGTTTTCCAGTTTGCGCGTCGTCAGATCTAACTGCGCCTGCATGTGCTGTTGTTGCTGGCGCAGCGTATCAAGTTCGCTGTCGCTGGTTTGCTGCAGTTTGCTGTAGCGCTGGCGCTCTTCAGCAAGCTGAAGCTGGAGCGCCTGTCCGTCGCGCCAGATTTGATAAAGCGGTCGCACCTGCGAGGGGATCAGGGTACTGACGCCGTCAAGACGGGAGATCGTGTCGCGACGCTCCAGCGGCGTGATTTTGGCGTTCGCCAGCAGCACGCCGCGCTTAAAGGCGTTTTGCCAGCTGTCGTCGTTCAGCATTCGGGCTTCATTGCGCGACTGTACCGGCATCAAACGATCGGCGCAGTCAATGGCGCGCAGCCAGTACAGCGGATTGGTATCGGTCGCCGGGCCATGCAGCGCCCAGATATCGGTACAGTCGACCGACAGATAATCCGCCAGTTGAGTCGTAGGCAGGTTATCCTGCGCCGTTTCGCCCGCGTCATGTTTTACCGCCTGCGGTACACAGCCCAGCAGCGCCAGACAGGGTATTCCCGCCAGGATGACCCGACGGGACAGAATTCGTTGAAAAATGTGAAAAAAAACGTGTGGCATAGTTACCAGACTTATCTGTTTAGTCGTTTTTCGATGCAGAAAGCGGCAATTCGATTCGGAAGCAAACCGCTTGCGCAGGGTCCTCGACAAGATACAATTCGCCCTGCATACGGCGAATGCAATCTCTGGCGATACTCAGCCCCAACCCGCTGCCCTTCACGGCCCCTTTTCGTTGATGACTTCCCTGGAAAAAAGGCTCGAAAATCATGGTCTTTTCCGCTTCGGGAATTGGCGTACCGGTATTGCAGACGTCAATGTAAACCCGGTTTCCCTGGAAACGGCTACTGATACGAATGTTACCGGATTCGGCTCCGTAGTGCACCGCATTGGAATAAAGATTATCCAGCACGCTCATCAACAGCATCGGCTCCGCCAGACAGCGGTCAGCTGACAGCTCAACCGCGGTATGCATCATTTTAGCGCGAGCAGGCAAACTGTGAGCGGAAACGACCATATCAACCAAAGGTTCAATCTCAACGCTTTCCATCTCAACGGGGCTGTCCGCCAGCTTGCGGTTATAATCGAGCAGTTGTTCGATCAGTTTTTGCAGGTTGCGGCTGCTGTCGTCGAGGATGCCGACCACCTCTTTTTGCTCCGGCGTCAAGGGGCCTACCACCTGATCGGCCAACAGTTCCGTCCCTTCCCGCATGCTGGCGAGCGGCGTTTTCAGTTCATGGGAAAGATGACGCAAAAACTGATGGCGCTGAGACTCAAGCCAGGACAGCCGCTCGCTCAGCCAAATGATACGCTGCCCTACGGAACGAAGCTCGCGCGGTCCGGTAAAAGTGACGGTATTGCCAAGCGACCGCCCTTCCCCCAACCGGTTGATCATTCGCTCTATGCCTTTTACCGGCCCGATTATCATCCGCGTAAACAGCAATACCATTGCAAGACTGACCAGAAACAACACCAGCGCTTGCCAGCCGAAGAACTGGCCGCGTTCGGCAATCTCCTGTTGAAGCTGTTGCCCGCGCGAGAAAACCACGGTACGCGTGGCCTGCACCATCTCGGTATTGGCACTGGCAAAGGCTTCCAGACGCGCGGCAGCGGCGGTATCCGGCCCGCTGTTACGGCATTGCAACTGCGCCAGATCGTTCAGATCCTGATGCAGCGCCTGATACAGCTTATCGTCTGGCAATACGCCGGCGTGGGCGTCGAGCATTTCGCTGTAGCGTTTGCGCTGGCTCTGGTACACCCTGGCAAGGGTTGGATCGTCAAGCACGCAATACTGGCGGTAGCTGCGCTCCATCTCCAGCGCTACGTTGGTCATAGCCTCGCTGCGGCGCGCATCGATAAGCGTCGTACGGTTGGTTAGCGCCGCCTGCGCGCTCAGGGCGTTCAGGCTTTGCCACGCCTGCCAGGCAAGAACCAGCAGCGGTAACAGGATCAGCAGGAATGCCAGCGTTACCAACTGTCGTAATGAACGGGGGAAAACAGACCAGCGCTTCAATGCGTTACTCTCGCCAAACAGGAATAAGAGGATGCTAACTGAGGCAAACGTCAGATACAACAAAGCCGGGTAAAACCCGGCTTTGTTATGGAATAAGGCGGTGCCTAACTCGACGTTTCGCCCGATGGTTGATAAAGCAACGCTATTATCAGAAGTTGGACGGCAGGCACCTTGTTGTGCGTCATTCGAAGTTTATGTAGCACGTCCCGAAGGGGCTGACATAAGAAGGTGAATGAGCCACTGGTGAATATTATGCAGTAACTGTGCCAACAAATAAAACATTTTGTTAACACACTGAATTTCATGATTTTTATCTAAAATAAGCACGCGCCCTGCATTGCTCATTTTTCACTCCGAGTGTCGCTGATTAGCAACACCTTAAGCACAACCTTTATACCGCTATAAAAATCAATAGGTTAAGTGTCTCCCTTTGACGACACTGACCTGGCTGTGTTGTCGTAAATTCGCGACACCCACTAAAAAGCCCGGTAAATATACCGGGCTCTTTGTGAAGAGGCTATTCAACAGGCAACGGCTTAGCCTAGCTGCTTACGCGCGTTGCGGAAGATACGCATCCATGGGCCGTCCTCGCCCCAGTTTTCCGGGTGCCAGGAGTTACTGACCGTGCGGAACACGCGCTCCGGGTGCGGCATCATGATGGTCACACGACCGTTTTCCGTCGTGACCGCGGTAATGCCGTTTGGCGAGCCGTTCGGGTTTGCCGGGTACGTTTCCGTCACCGTGCCAAAGTTGTCGACATAGCGCAGCGCCACCAGACCTTTGCTCTCCAGCGCGGCAAGATGGGCCTCATCGCGTACTTCGACGCGCCCTTCCCCGTGGGACACAGCGATAGGCATTTGCGAGCCGGCCATCCCCTGTAGCAACAGCGACGGGCTTTGCGTCACTTCCACCAGGCTAAAGCGCGCTTCAAAACGGTCCGACTGATTACGCACAAAGCGCGGCCACAGCTCGCTGCCTGGGATCAGTTCACGCAGGTTCGACATCATCTGGCAGCCGTTACATACGCCAAGCGCCAGGGTCTGCGGACGATGGAAGAAAGTTTCAAACTCATCGCGCACGCGATGATTAAACAGAATGGATTTCGCCCAGCCTTCCCCTGCGCCCAGCACGTCGCCGTAAGAGAAACCGCCGCAGGCCACCAGCGCCTGGAAGTTGCCCAGTCCGGTGCGACCGCCGAGGAGATCGCTCATGTGCACGTCGATGGCGTCAAAGCCCGCGCGATGGAACGCGGCGGCCATTTCAACGTGGGAGTTCACCCCCTGCTCGCGCAGGACGGCGACCTTCGGACGCGCGCCGGTGGCAATGTACGGTGCGGCGATATCGTCATTAAGATCAAACGTCAGCGTCACGTTCAGGCCTGGATCGGCGTCGTTGGTTTTCGCGTCGTGCTCCTGGTCGGCGCATTCCGGATTGTCGCGCAGGCGCTGCATCTGCCAGGTGGTTTCTGCCCACCAGACGCGAAGCGTGGTCCGGCTTTCGCTAAACACCGTCTGGCCGTTAGCATTAATCACGAAACGGTCGCCCGACACGGCCTGACCGACATAATGGACGCAGTCACCGAGGCCGTATTGCGCCAGCAGCGCTTCAACCGCCTCACGATCCGCCGCACGCACCTGGATCACCGCGCCCAGTTCTTCGTTAAATAACGCGGCCAAATGGTCGCCGCCCAGCGTGGCGATATCGGCCTGGAGACCGCAATGGCCGGTAAAGGCCATTTCCGCCAGCGTCACCAGCAGACCGCCGTCAGAGCGGTCGTGGTAGGCCAGCAATTTACGCTGCGCCACCAGCGCCTGAATCGCGTCGTAGAAACCTTTCAGTTGCGCCACGTCGCGCACATCCGCTGGTTTATCGCCAAGCTGACGGTACACCTGCGCCAGCGCGGTGGCGCCCAGCGCGTTGTGTCCTTTACCGAGGTCAATCAGCAGCAGGGCATTGTCTTCGGTCGAGAGCTGAGGCGTAACGGTATGACGTACATCCTCTACGCGCGCAAACGCGGTGATCACCAGCGACAGTGGAGAGGTCATCTCGCGCTGCTCGTTTCCTTCCTGCCAGCGGGTTTTCATCGACATAGAGTCTTTACCCACCGGAATGGTCAGGCCGAGCGCAGGACACAGCTCTTCACCTACCGCTTTCACCGCTTCGTACAGGCCAGCATCTTCGCCAGGGTGTCCGGCTGCGGCCATCCAGTTTGCGGAAAGCTTAATACGTTTGATGTCGCCAATCTGCGTCGCGGCGATGTTAGTCAGCGCTTCACCAACCGCCAGACGGGCAGAGGCAGCGAAGTCCAGCAGCGCCACCGGGGTACGTTCGCCCAGCGCCATCGCTTCGCCGTAGTAGCTGTCGAGGCTCGCGGTGGTCACGGCGCAGTTAGCGACCGGGATCTGCCACGGACCGACCATCTGATCGCGCGATACCATACCGGTTACGGTACGGTCGCCAATGGTCACCAGGAAGGTTTTCTCCGCAACGGCCGGCAGGTGCAGCACGCGGTTGACCGCGTCGGCAACGGTGATGCCCTGACGATCCAGCGCTTTGCCCGCGGCTTTGCGGGTTGTGACGTCGCGGGTCATCTTCGGCGTTTTGCCGAGCAGGACGTCCAGCGGCAGATCGATAGGCTGGTTGTCGAAATGGGTGTCGGTTAAGGAGAGGTGCTGCTCTTCAGTCGCTTCACCGATGACGGCGTACGGCGCGCGCTCGCGGCGGCACAGTTCGTCGAACAGCGGCAGCTGATCGGCGGCAACCGCCAGCACGTAGCGCTCCTGGGATTCGTTACACCAGATTTCCAGCGGGCTCATGCCTGGCTCATCGCTCAGGATGTTGCGCAGGTTGAAACGGCCGCCGCGACCGCCGTCGCTCACCAGCTCCGGCATGGCGTTGGACAGGCCGCCCGCGCCCACGTCGTGAATAAAGAGAATCGGGTTGGCCTCGCCAAGCTGCCAGCAGCGGTCGATCACTTCCTGACAGCGACGCTCCATCTCCGGGTTGTCGCGCTGTACGGACGCGAAGTCGAGATCCGCGTCAGACTGGCCGGACGCCATTGACGACGCCGCTCCACCGCCGAGGCCGATGTTCATTGCCGGGCCGCCGAGAACGATCAGCTTCGCGCCAACGTTGATCTCGCCTTTCTGTACATGATCCGCGCGGATGTTGCCGATCCCGCCCGCCAGCATGATCGGTTTATGGTAGCCGCGCAGCTCCTCGCCGTTATGGCTGTTGACCTTTTCTTCGTAGGTACGGAAATAGCCGTTCAGCGCCGGACGACCAAATTCGTTGTTGAACGCCGCGCCGCCCAGCGGGCCTTCGGTCATGATATCCAGCGCGGTCACAATGCGCTCAGGCTTGCCGAAATCTTCTTCCCACGGCTGTTCAAAGCCAGGAATGCGCAGGTTAGAGACCGAAAAGCCCACCAGCCCCGCTTTTGGCTTCGCGCCGCGTCCGGTTGCGCCTTCATCGCGAATCTCGCCGCCGGAACCGGTCGCCGCCCCCGGCCATGGCGAGATTGCCGTTGGGTGGTTGTGGGTTTCGACCTTCATCAGGATATGCGCCGCTTCCTGGTGGAAGTCATAGCGCCCGGTGGCATGGTCGGCAAAATAACGTCCCACGTCAGAACCTTCCATTACCGCCGCGTTGTCTTTATAGGCAGACAACACGTGGTCGGGAGTGTGTTCCATCGTGTTTTTAATCATTTTGAACAGCGACTTCGGCTGCGGCTCGCCGTCAATCACCCAGTCGGCGTTAAAAATTTTGTGACGGCAGTGTTCGGAGTTCGCCTGGGCAAACATATACAGCTCGATATCGTTCGGGTTGCGCCCCAGCGTTGTGAACGCATCCTGCAGGTAGTCGATTTCGTCTTCCGCCAGCGCCAGGCCGAGACGCAGGTTGGCGTCGATCAGCGCCTGGCGGCCTTCGCCCAGCAAATTGACGCTGGCTACCGGAGCAGGCTCGTGATGGATAAATAATTCTTCCGCATCGTTTAATGAGGAAAAAACCGTTTCCATCATGCGATCGTGAAGCTCTGCGGCGACCTGCTGCCACTGTTCAGCGGTCAGCGTGGAGGCTTCAACATAGTAAGCCACACCGCGCTCCAGGCGATCGATTTGTTGCAGACCGCAGTTGTGGGCGATATCCGTCGCTTTGGAAGACCAGGGGGAGATGGTGCCGGGGCGAGGCGTTACCAGCAGCAGTTTGCCTTCCGGCGTATGGCTGCTCAGGCTCGGGCCATATTTCAGCAGGCGGGCAAGCTGCGCCTGCTCATCTTCGCTCAGCGGCGCGTTCAGATCGGCAAAATGGACGTACTCGGCGTAAATGTTGTGGACCTGGAGGTTGGCAGCCTGAAAGCGCGCCAGCAGTTTGTTGATACGGAATGCCGACAGTGCAGGCGAACCACGCAGAATTTCCATCATAAGTCTCTCGTCTTCTAAGCTTTCGGTGTGCCCAAGTGGGGAAACGGGCGTCATTATAAAGAATCTGCGCCGCCGACGAAACCGTTTGCGTCGAAATAAAATTGGCGTCAATTTTTGCCAGACGGTGCGGCCAATCGTTCTAATTAGTTGCCAACTGACGCAAGTTTAAGCAAAATGCCGCTCACTGATAAATACTCCTGGTCTTACTATTCCTTTTCCTACACTGAGGCAACGCACGGTACAGAGAATTAACTAATTGAAAAAATTAAAGATTAATTATCTGTTCATCGGCATCCTGACGCTGTTGTTGGCCGCCGCGCTTTGGCCCTCTATTCCCTGGTCCGGTAAAGCTGAAAGTCGTATCGCGGCGATCCAGTCGCGGGGAGAGCTGCGCGTGAGCACCATTAACTCGCCGCTGACCTATTCAACGCTTAATGGTAAGCCCTACGGGCTGGATTATGAGCTGGCGGAACAGTTTGCCAACTATCTGGGGGTGAAGCTGAAGATTACCGTACGCCAGAACATCAGTCAGTTGTTCGATGACCTGGATAACGGCGATGCCGACCTGCTGGCTGCCGGACTGGTCTATAACAGCGAACGGGTTAAAAATTACCAGCCCGGCCCGACCTATTACTCCGTCTCGCAGCAGCTGGTCTACAAAGTGGGCCAGTATCGTCCGCGTACGCTGGGCAGCGTGACGGAAAGCCAGCTGACTATCGCTCCCGGCCATGTGGTGGTTAATGATTTACAGACGCTGAAAGAGACAAAATTTCCTCAACTCAGTTGGCGAATTGAAGACAGAAAAGGCACCACGGAGCTGTTGGACGCCGTGCTTGCCGGTAAGCTGGATTACACCATTGCCGACTCTGTCGCCATCAGCCTTTATCAGCGCGTACATCCGGAACTGGCGGTCGCGCTGGATGTCACTGACGAACAGCCGGTCACCTGGTTTAGCCAACTGGACGATGACAATACGTTATCAGCCGCCCTGCTCGATTTCTTCAACAGCATCAATGATGACGGCTCGCTGGCGAGGCTGGAAGAGAAGTATCTCGGCCACGGCGACGATTTCGACTATGTCGATACCCGCACCTTCCTGCGCGCCGTTGAGGCCATGCTGCCCGATCTGAAACCCTTATTTGAAAAGTATGCTCAGGAAATTGACTGGCGTCTGCTCGCCGCGATCGCCTGGCAGGAATCGCACTGGGATCCGCAGGCTACCTCGCCGACCGGCGTTCGCGGCATGATGATGCTGACCAAAAACACGGCCCAAAGTCTGGGTCTTACCGATCGTACCGACCCGGAGCAGAGCATCAGCGGCGGCGCGCGGTATTTACAGGACATGATGAGCAAGGTGCCGGAAACCGTGCCAAAGGATGAGCGCATCTGGTTTGCGCTGGCGGCGTATAATATGGGCTATGCGCATATGCTCGACGCGCGAACGCTGACGGCGAAAACCAAAGGTAACCCTGACAGCTGGACCGATGTGAAGCAGCGTCTGCCGCTGCTCAGCCAGAAGCCATATTACAGTAAGCTGACCTATGGCTACGCCCGCGGTCACGAAGCGTACGCCTACGTCGAAAATATCCGCAAGTATCAGATCAGTTTAGTGGGCTATTTGCAGGAGAAAGAGAAACGGGTCGCGGAAGAAATGAGGCTGGCGGAAGAATATCCCGTGGTATCCCCTGCGGAATTCAGCAAGCAGTCGCTGCCGCTCTCCTCCTTCCTGTCGCAAGCGTCCTCCGGCTACCTGGCGGATGCCCCTTCCTTGCTGCGCCTGCCGCAGAAAAAGGACGCAGAGTAAATTGACCGCGTCCTAGTCGGATGAAAGGTGAGCGCGTGATGCGTTTTTCAGGGCTTTAATTTCCTGACGACGCATGCGAAAGAAGTCGCTGAGCAGCGTCGCGCACTCATCGCGCAGCACGCCTTCGATAACCTCTACGCGATGATTCATTCCCGGATGGTGCAGCACGTCAATAAGTGAACCGGCAGCGCCGGTTTTGGCATCTCGGGCGCCAAACACCACGCGGCTAATGCGGCTATGCACCATTGCCCCTGCGCACATGACGCACGGCTCCAGCGTTACGTACAGCGTGGCGTCAATCAGCCGGTAGTTCTGTAACACCAGTCCGCCCTGGCGGAGCGCCATGATCTCCGCATGCGCGGTCGGATCGTGGTGACCAATCGGGCGGTTCCAGCCTTCGCCAATCACGCGGTTGTTATGCACCAGTACCGCCCCGACTGGCACTTCTCTCGCGTCCCAGGCACGCTTTGCGAGGGTAAGCGCATGACGCATCCAGTATTCGTGGCTAAATTCAACGTCTGACAAAAGGGATACTCCGGTAATCATAGCGGGCCGCATTATACACAGTAGCTATGCTTTCAACTATTCCAGTTGCTGGAGCTCTCCGCGAGGCGTGACGCGCCAACGATGCTGGCAAAAATAGAGCAGCGGGTTGTCCTGTTTACTGTCGCTGTAGCCGCTGTACAGACGCAGCGGCGTACCGATTTGACGCTCAAGCTGCGCCACTTTTTCATGTCCCAGACAGCGCATCGTCAGCACCCAGCCGCCATAGCCGCGCCGCATCTGGCTGGCGATAAGATTGACCCGCGGCAGCCACGGCGTATCAAAATACACCTGCTCCACCAGCGACTGCGGCGAACCGGTAATCAGCCAGATATCGGCATCTGAACTGAGCAGATAGGTTGTCAGACGTTCCTGGACGAGCGGAAACGCCGTCACGCTTTCCCGAAACCAGCTCACAAAGTCTGCATGCAGCGTCTGCAGCCGCGCTTCGCTGTGCCCGAAGGTGCAGCCCCACAGCAGCAAACTCATTGGCCAGCGCGCTGCGCGCCCTTTTATCAGCAACGCGCCGGCAATGACCGGCAAAAGAGGCAGCACGAGCAGCGCGTTGAGAGGCTGGCGACGCAACAAATAGCGCAGGAAACTGCCGAACATGTCCTGCTGGTGCAACGTACCATCCAAATCAAAAAATACGACACGACGCGCGTTAGTGGTCAAACCTTACTCCTCTGGATCATTCAACGTCTGTCGTCAGGAAACGGAAACCTGACGATAACTCCTGATCTTAGCCTAACAGATAGATCGTCACTTTTCCGGCAACAATCATTTACCCAGGCGATCCGCAGACGAGTCAGCTAACGCCGCGCGTAAAAAGCCCTGATGTTGGGCCAGCTTCTCTCTCGCCGCCGTAGCGTTAAGACCGGTCAGCGCCATCAGAATAGCGGGTTTAACGTCATAGTCGGTTTGTTTGAGAAGCGCTTCCGCGTCGTCGCGCGCAATGCCCGTCGCCTCAACCACCATCCGACAGGCGCGATCGACCAGTTTGACGTTAGTGGCCTGCATATCCACCATCAGATTCTGGTAAACCTTGCCGAACTTCACCATCGCGCCAGTGGAAATCATATTGAGCACCAGTTTCTGGGCAGTGCCTGACTTCAGGCGCGTTGAGCCCGTGAGCGCCTCGGGGCCGACGACCGGCGAAATCGCGATATCGGCTTCGCGGGCAATGGGTGAATCCGGGTTACAGGAGATAGCCACCGTCGTGCAGCCCACGCCACGCGCATACTTCAGCGCCCCGATCACGTACGGTGTACGGCCCGAAGCGGCCAGTCCCACCACCAGATCCTGTGGCTTTAGGTTGATCGCGACAAGATCGTCTTCCCCCAACTGAGGATTGTCTTCTGCGCCTTCGACCGCTTTAAGCAATGCCCCCGGACCACCGGCAATCAGCCCGATAACCAGACCGTGCGGGACGCCGAATGTCGGTGGACATTCCGAGGCATCAAGCACGCCAAGGCGTCCGCTGGTCCCTGCCCCCATATAGATAATACGCCCCCCGGATTTCAACGCGTCAGCCGCGGCGTCGACCGCTCGCGCAACCTCCGGGAGAGTCGCTTTTACGGCTTCCGCTACCTGCGCATCCTGTTGATTAAAACGCTCAACCAATTTAAGCGTCGGCAGCGCATCAAGATCCATCGTTTGGGGATTGCGGGTTTCTGATACTAACGCGCCGAGATTCATATTTGCTCCTCAGGAATTTTTAATTCATATTTATCATTAATAATGGAATAGAATATTCACTAAGGCGAGCAAAATTTCAGTCTGTTGCGCCATTTCGTTTTCCGGGAGAGGTTATGAACTGTTTGATTCGTATTCGTCAGCGATATTCTGGGTTTGCGCAGAGTGATAAAAAGCTCGCGGACTATCTGCTCACGCAGCCGGATACGGCAAGACATCTTAGCTCTCAGCAGCTGGCTGCCGAAGCGGGCGTGAGTCAGTCAAGCGTCGTGAAGTTCGCGCAAAAGCTTGGCTATAAAGGTTTCCCCGCATTGAAACTGGCGCTCAGCGAAGCGCTGATGAGCGCGCCAGCCGCGCACTCTGTGCCGGTGCACAACCAGATCCGCGGCGACGATCCGTTACGTCTCGTCGGCGAGAAGTTGATCAAAGAGAACGTCGCGGCCATGCATGCCACGCTGGACGTGAATACGGAAGAGAAGCTGATCGAAAGCGTGAATCTGTTGCGCAGCGCCCGGCGCATTGTGTTGACCGGCATCGGCGCGTCGGGTCTGGTAGCGCAGAGTTTTGCCTGGAAACTACGAAAAATCGGCCTCAACGCGGTCGTGGAGCGCGATATGCATGCGCTGCTGGCGACGGTTCAGGCGTTGACGCCAGACGATCTGCTGTTTGCCATTTCCTACAGCGGAGAGCGCCGTGAGCTGAATCTGGCGGCGGATGAAACGCTGCGCGTCGGTGGCAAGATTCTGGCTATAACCGGTTTCACCCCTAACGCCCTGCAGCAGCGGGCCAGTCACTGTCTTTATACCATTGCGGAAGAGCAGGCCACGCGCAGTGCCGCTATCTCTTCCACTCACGCACAGACGCTGCTGACCGATCTGCTGTTTATGGCGCTGGTACAGCAGGATTTAGAACATGCGCCGGAGCGGATACGCCACAGCGAGGCGCTGGTAAAAAAACTGGTTTGAGCAAAGAATGCGCGTATAATGCCCGCCCGGTTTGTGATGTTATGAGAGTTTCCTGATGGCCCTGTTAATCACCAAAAAATGCATCAACTGCGATATGTGCGAGCCAGAATGCCCCAATGAGGCGATTTCAATGGGCGAGAGCATTTATGAGATTAACAGCGACAAGTGCACCGAGTGCGTAGGCCATTATGAAACGCCCACCTGTCAGAAGGTGTGCCCTATCCCGAATACCATTTTGAAAGATCCGGCGCATGTCGAAACGGAAGAGCAACTGTGGGACAAGTTTGTCCTGATGCACCACGCCGATAAGCTGTAACGGCTGCCTGAAACCCGCCTCCGGGCCTGATAAAACAGGATGCCGTTCGGCAAGTGAATATGCCGGATGACGGCAACGCTGCTTAACTTTCAATAATGACCGTGGCGCAGGCGTAATGGCGCTCATCGGCCAGCGTCACATGCATATGAACAACACCCAGTTTCTCTGCCAGCGCTAACGCTTCCCCCCACAGCCGCAGGCGCGGTTTCCCCAGCGCATCGTTGAACACTTCAAACTGATTAAACGCCAGGCCATTGCGGATACCGGTACCCAACGCTTTTGCCGCCGCCTCTTTCACCGCAAAGCGCTTGGCAAGAAAACGCACCGGCTGCTGGTGCGTCTGCCAAATCGCCCACTCGTTGTCGCTGAGCACCCGTCTGGGAAGGCG
The DNA here is from genome assembly GCF_001463265.1 of Citrobacter sp. 50677481. Lineage (NCBI taxonomy): Bacteria > Pseudomonadati > Pseudomonadota > Gammaproteobacteria > Enterobacterales > Enterobacteriaceae > Citrobacter > Citrobacter sp. 50677481. The sequence continues at coordinate 26,583 of NZ_LNHZ01000057.1, read as the reverse complement.
GTCGCCGGAGCGGGAGATCACCGCTTCGATGCGGGCGATCTCCACGATATCGGTGCCTAAACCGAGGATTGCCATTAGCCGCGCGCTTCCAGCATCAGGCGCTTCATTTCCGCTACCGCCTCTTTCAGGCCGCTCATGACCGCACGCCCAATAATCGCATGGCCGATATTCAGTTCATGCATTTCCGGCAGCGCGGCAATAGCTTTCACGTTGTGGTACGTTAAACCGTGGCCCGCATTGACCTTCAGACCGAGGCTTGCGGCAAAGGTCGCCGCTTTCGCGATGCGCGCCAGCTCCTGCGCCTGGTCAGCGTCAGTTTGCGCATCGGCATAGCAGCCGGTATGGATTTCAATGTACGGCGCGCCCACCTCGGCAGCGGCTTTGATCTGTACTTCATCCGCGTCGATGAACAGCGACACGAGGATCCCCGCCTCCGCCAGACGCTTGCAGGCATCACGCATTTTGTCGCGCTGCCCGGCGACATCGAGGCCGCCTTCGGTGGTCACTTCCTGGCGTTTTTCCGGCACCAGGCAGCAGAAATGCGGTTTGGTCTCCACCGCAATCGCCAGCATTTCTTCGGTCACCGCCATTTCCAGGTTCATCCGCGTGTCCAGCGTCTGGCGAAGAATACGAACGTCGCGATCGGTGATATGACGACGATCTTCGCGCAGATGGACGGTGATACCATCCGCGCCCGCCTGTTCAGCAATGAACGCCGCCTGAACCGGATCCGGATACGCCGTGCCGCGCGCGTTACGCAGGGTGGCAATGTGGTCAATATTGACGCCTAACAGTAATTCAGCCATGACAATCCTCGTTTTTTTATTTTCGCTTCGGCATAAACTGCCGGAATAATTCGCGGCTCTTTAAAGGTTTTCCACCAAGATACGGCTTCAGCGCCATGCGGGTAAAGCGTTTCGCGGCGCGCAAGGTATCAGCATCGGGAAACTCGCGCTCCGCCAGCGCCCGCAACTGCCGACCGGTAAAGGTGCTGTTGTCGATCACCACGCTGGCGATAAAGCCTTTTTCCTCGCGGTAACGATAGGTCATTGTGTCATCCACCGCTTCACCGCTGCCGGCGCAGTGCAAAAAGTCCACGCCATACCCAAGGTGCCCGAGCAGCGCCAGTTCGAATCGACGCAGGGTCGGTTCGGGCGTACCGGTAGCGCCCGCCAGCGCCTGTATGCAATGCAGATAGTCGAAAAAGAGGGCCGAAAAACGGGTTTCGTGCTCAAGCACGCGGGCCAGCAGTTCGTTAACGTACAGACCACTGTATAAGGTGATACCGCTCAGAGGGAGGGCCAGAGAAACGGCTTCAGCGCTGCGTAGCGTTTTCACTTCGCCACGCCCGCCAAAGCGCACTAACAGGGGGGTAAAAGGCTGGAGAGCGCCTTTCAGGTTCGAACGTTTAGATCGCGCGCCTTTGGCAACAAGGCGCACGCGACCCGACTCTTCCGTGAAGACGTCCAGCATCAGGCTGGTTTCGCTCCAGGGACGACTATGCAGGACAAATGCGCGCTGCCAGCCTTCCATCATACTCGTCGTCTGTGCAGGACGCAGGTTTAGAGGTCGTCGACATAACCGAGACTGCGCAGCGCGCGCTCGTCGTCGGCCCATCCCGATTTCACTTTCACCCACAGTTCAAGGTGAACCGGGGCTTCGAACATCTCCTGCATGTCTTTACGCGCTTCAATGCCGATGGTTTTAATCTTGGCGCCTTTGTTGCCAATAACCATCTTTTTCTGCCCTTCACGTTCAACGAGGATCAGCCCGTTGATGTCGTAGCCGCCGCGCTCGTTAGTCACGAAACGCTCAATTTCGACGGTGACCGAATAAGGCAGCTCAGCGCCAAGAAAACGCATCAGCTTTTCACGGATGATCTCAGAGGCCATAAAGCGCTGGGAGCGATCGGTAATGTAATCTTCCGGGAAGTGATGAATGGCTTCCGGCAGGTGTTTACGCACAATACCCGCGATGGTGTCGACGTTCATCCCGGTCTCAGCGGAGATCGGTACGATGTCGAGAAAGTTCATCTGACTTGCCAGGAACTGCAGGTGCGGCAGCAGATCGGCTTTTTCCTGAACGTTATCCACCTTGTTCACGGCCAGGATCACCGGTGCTTTGCCGTCGCGCAGTTTATTCAGCACCATCTCGTCGTCTGGCGTCCAGCGCGTACCTTCAACCACGAAGATCACCAGCTCAACGTCACCGATAGAGCTGCTGGCCGCTTTATTCATCAGACGGTTGATCGCACGCTTTTCTTCCATATGCAGACCGGGAGTATCGACGTAAATCGCCTGATATGCCCCTTCGGTATGGATGCCGACAATTCGGTGACGCGTGGTCTGCGCTTTACGGGAGGTGATCGAAATCTTCTGCCCGAGCAGATTATTTAACAGGGTGGATTTACCCACGTTCGGACGTCCGACGATGGCTATAAATCCGCAGTAGGTTTTATCTTCGCTCATTCCAGCTCCAGTTTTTTCAGCGCCTGTTCGGCGGCAGCCTGCTCCGCCTTACGACGGCTCGAACCGGTGCCTACCACCGGCTCACTCAGGCCGCTGACCTGGCAGTGGATTGTAAATTCTTGATCGTGCGCTTCGCCGCGAACCTGCACAACCAGGTACGACGGCAGCGGCAGATGGCGACCCTGTAAATATTCCTGCAAACGCGTTTTCGGATCTTTTTGTTTATCGCCCGGACTGATTTCGTCCAGACGGGTCTGGTACCAGTTGAGAATCAGTTTTTCGACGGTTTGAATATCGCTGTCGAGGAACACCCCGCCAATCAACGCTTCAACGGTGTCGGCCAGAATCGACTCACGACGAAAACCGCCGCTCTTCAGTTCTCCAGGCCCTAAGCGCAAACATTCGCCCAGATCGAATTCACGCGCCAGTTCAGCCAGCGTATTACCCCGCACCAGCGTTGCGCGCATACGGCTCATGTCGCCTTCGTCTACGCGCGGAAAACGGTGATACAGCGCATTCGCAATCACAAAACTTAAAATGGAGTCGCCAAGAAACTCTAAACGCTCGTTATGTTTGCTGCTGGCGCTGCGATGGGTTAATGCCTGCTGCAACAGCTCCTGATGAGTAAAAGTGTAGCCCAGCTTCCGTTGAAGCCGATTAATTACGATGGGGTTCATGCGATACCAATAAATAAATGCGTCAACAATTCAGCACACGAAACAGACCTGATACACAGGCTATTCAGCCAGCCGCAGAGCGACAGCTTTACTTGCCTGTATATGGGGAACCAACGCTGTTTCGTGTGCCGTGGCGACCAGGAGGCGCCAACCTTAAACTTCGGGGGAATATTCTATACACAACGACAAGGGATGTCGTTAGCCTGGGGGGAATTATCTAATAAATAATTCACGTTGCCGCCACATTGACGACAACGTGAACGCTAAACCGCGATCAGTGGATCCCGCCAATACGGCTCAAACGGACGCCGGTCGGCCATTCGCCTTCCTGCTTGTCAAAACTCATCCAGATTGCGGTTGCTTTCCCCACCAGATTAGCTTCCGGGACAAATCCCCAGTAACGGCTGTCTGCGCTGTTATCCCGGTTATCGCCCATCATGAAGTACTGCCCCGGCGGCACAATCCAGGTCGCCAGTTGCTGACCTGGCTGACGGTAATACATCCCCACCTGATCCTGCGCAATCGGTACGGTCAGAATACGGTGCGTGACGTCGCCAAGGGTCTCTTTGCGCTCGGCAAGTCGAATGCCGTTCTCTTTCGTTTCACTCTGCGGTACGTCAAAGAAGCCGCTGGTCGCCTCACCGCCGTTACGACGCGAGAACGTCTGTACGAAGTCGCTCGGCTGTACGTCGCTGTAGGTCACCGGTAAAGCATTTTCGCACGCCTGACCAGAGCGACAGCCAGGCTGAATGGTGAGTTCTTTGGCAACCGGATCGTAAGTCACTTTGTCGCCAGGCAGCCCAACCGCACGCTTAATGTAGTCGAGCTTCGGATCTTCCGGATATTTAAAGACCACGATATCGCCGCGTTTCGGATGACCGGTTTCGATCAACGTTTTCTGGTAGATCGGATCTTTAATCCCGTAAGCGAATTTCTCCACCAGGATAAAGTCACCAATCAGCAGCGTTGGCATCATTGAACCTGACGGGATCTGGAACGGCTCATAAATAAACGAACGCACGACCAGCACAATCGCCAGCACCGGGAAAACCGACGCGCCAGTTTCCAGCCAGCCGGGTTTCGGCGCCACTTTCTTCAAGGTGGCTTTATCGAGCGAATCACCAGCAGCGGCCTGCGCTGCGGCCTGACGCTCCCGACGTTTTGGCGCGAAAAAGAATTTATCCACGCACCATAAAATGCCCGTCACCAGTGTGGCAATCACCAGAATCAGGGCAAACATATTGGCCATGCCAACTCCTTAAGGGTTATTTGCTGTCTTTACCGACATGCAGAATGGCGAGGAACGCTTCCTGAGGCAGTTCGACGTTACCGATCTGCTTCATACGCTTCTTACCTTCTTTCTGCTTCTGCAGCAGTTTTTTCTTACGGCTGATATCGCCGCCATAGCATTTCGCCAACACGTTCTTACGCAGCTGTTTCACGGTAGAACGCGCAATAATGTGTGTGCCGATTGCCGCCTGAATCGCGATATCGAACTGCTGACGCGGGATCAGATCTTTCATCTTCTCCACCAGCTCACGGCCACGGCTCTGGGAGTTGTCACGGTGCGTGATCAGCGCCAGCGCGTCGACGCGTTCGTTGTTGATCAGAACGTCTACGCGCACCATATCGGAAGCCTGGAAGCGTTTGAAGTTGTAATCCAGCGACGCATAGCCACGCGATGTGGATTTCAGACGGTCAAAGAAGTCGAGAACGACTTCCGCCATCGGGATTTCATAGGTCAGCGCCACCTGGTTACCGTGGTAAACCATGTTGGTCTGCACGCCGCGTTTTTCAACGCACAACGTGATGACGTTCCCCAGATACGCCTGCGGCAACAGCATATGACACTCTGCGATTGGTTCGCGCAGTTCATAGATGTTGTTCAGCGGCGGCAGTTTTGACGGACTGTCGACGTAGATCGTCTCTTTTGCCGTGGTTTCCACTTCGTAAACAACGGTCGGCGCCGTGGTGATGAGATCCAGATCGTATTCACGCTCCAGACGTTCCTGAATGATCTCCATATGCAGCAGCCCCAGGAAGCCGCAGCGGAAACCAAAGCCAAGCGCGGAAGAACTTTCCGGTTCATAGAACAGGGACGCATCGTTAAGGCTCAGTTTGCCGAGGGCATCACGGAAGCCTTCGTAATCGTCGGAGCTTACCGGGAACAGACCTGCGTAAACCTGCGGTTTGACCTTTTTAAAGCCCGGAAGCGCTTTGTCCGCCGGGTTACGGGCCAGCGTCAGGGTGTCGCCCACCGGCGCGCCGTGGATATCTTTAATGGCGCAGACCAGCCAACCTACCTCGCCGCATTTCAGCTCGGTACGGTCAACCTGCTTCGGCGTGAAGATGCCCAGGCGATCGGCGTTATAGGTTTGACCGGTGCTCATGACCTTCACTTTGTCGCCTTTGCGCATGGTGCCGTTTTTAATCCGCACCAGCGACACGACGCCGAGGTAGTTATCAAACCAGGAGTCGATAATCAACGCCTGCAGCGGCCCTTCCGGGTCGCCCTGCGGCGGCGGGATATCGCGCACCAGGCGTTCCAGCACGTCGGTCACGCCAACGCCCGTTTTCGCCGAGCAGCGCACAGCGTCAGTCGCGTCAATGCCAACAATATCTTCAATCTCTTCGGCGACACGTTCCGGATCGGCAGCGGGCAGGTCAATTTTGTTCAGAACCGGCACCACTTCGAGATCCATTTCCATGGCGGTGTAGCAGTTCGCCAGCGTCTGCGCTTCAACGCCCTGCCCGGCATCCACCACCAGCAGCGCCCCTTCACAGGCGGCGAGCGAACGGGAAACCTCGTACGAGAAGTCAACGTGACCGGGGGTGTCGATAAAGTTAAGCTGGTACGTTTCACCATCTGAGGCTTTGTAATCGAGCGTTACGCTCTGCGCTTTGATGGTAATGCCGCGCTCACGCTCCAGATCCATCGAGTCGAGAACCTGCGCTTCCATTTCACGGTCAGACAGGCCACCGCAGATCTGGATAATACGGTCAGACAGCGTCGATTTACCGTGGTCGATGTGAGCAATGATCGAAAAGTTACGTATGTTCTTCATATAGAGTAATTATTGTGCCTTAACGCCCGCCGTGGCAGGCTTTGAGAAGTCGCTGTTCTGAGCTTAACGTCTGTTTAACTGAAACGCCGCATTCTACACTACAACGGTGAGGCGAGGAAATGTTCATAGAGTAAGGATAGCGGGAACGGGAAGCCGCCCTCCGGCAGAGACAGGATTAGCGACTTTCTGATGATGTGGCATCGACGCGAACAAGGCCAGGCGGGAGCGCGACATTCAGAATGACCGGCTGCCAGGATTCACGTTCAGCAAGCTGACGGGAAAAGCCTCGCGCAAACAAAAACCCGCCGACGCCGCCGAGTACCGCGCCGCTTAGCGCAGCGAGATCGGAACCGAACAGCGCTTGAAAAAGGGAAGCGAACAAAAACAGCCCCACCAGCGGCGTCATATACACCAGTACGGCCGAGCCAAGCAAGCTGGCTTCAGCAATGCCCAGTTCCACTTTCTGGCCGGGTTCCAGCGGCGTGGCGCTGGGCACAACGAGCGTATGCGTCGTCTGCGGCCCCAGCTTATTAAGTACGCGGCTGCCGCACCCGGCGCGTGACGCGCAGCTGTTGCAGGATGTTTTCACGTCGCAGCTTATCAGCGCCTGACCATCTTGCCAGGAGACGACGGTAGCCCACTCTTTGATCATTGCATCACCCCAAACTTAATGGTGTCGGCAATTCGCTTCGCCGTTTGCGGCGGCAGTTCACCCACAATGGTGATTTCGGCGTTATCACGCACGCTGGTGCTGACGGTCCGGCGACCGGTTCGCAGCATCTGATCGGTACTGGTTGGCGTCGCCCGGTTGACGTTGACAGAGAAGCTGAACAAACCGTCCGAATAAAGACGCGATTCAATCGGCATGTTGTCCATCGTCGGCAACGGTCGGCGACCGCTGGACACCTCGCTAAAGCCCTTAGGCAGCCAGGTTGGACTCCAGTTGAATTTCGCTTTTTCACCGGCCGGAACGGAGAGCAACGGCGGCAGGTTGGCTTTCGCCAGCATCTGCATGCTGTTTCCCACGTCCTGATTAACGGTGAAAGCGATTACCCGAAATTGTTCTAACGTTTCGCCATCACGGTCAAGCAGATCGACACGCATCGGCAGCTTGGTTTCAGTATCCATCCAGACGATATAGCTATAACGGGTACCGTCACGCGCGACAACGCGAATCACTTCGCACAGGCGATCGGCGATACGGGTTCTGCCCACGGAAATGAAGTCGTAGTACGGGGCAAGGCGCTTGAAGTCGGTATAGATAAGCGATGGCAGAGAATCAACAATATAGTCGCCGTTCAGGGTGAACGGCTCAAGTCCGGGTTCGAAATAGCTGATTTCGTTTCCACGCTGGACAACTTCGCGGCGAGGGCCGTCCATTTGCAGCAGTTGGGCAAGCGGGCGGTTGTCCAGACGCGCGTGGCGATAGCGTAAAGATTCAACGCCTTGTTTTGTGATGCTGACGAACGACAGCTCGTAAGTGAGTGACTGGCTGGCCAGATTCATCTGCTGCAATAACGCCCCGGACGCAGCATTGGCCGAGGCGTTTACAGAAAAGAACAGGCTACCCGCCACAAGTGACATGGCAAACCAAAGTTGCTTCATTACTGCGATTGCGTTCCTAGAGTTTGAATTCCTGGCACCTGAACAGCGGCTTGCTGTGTTTGCGCCTGCTCAAACTGAAGCTGTTCGGAGTGCAGTCGACGTTGCAGTTCGTAATCCTGCAACATGGCATTAATTCGACGACGCTGCTCCTGTACCTGCTGCTGTTGACCACCGTTTGCGGTCGCGTCAGAAGGTACTCCCAGGCTAACCGGGCTGGCTTTGCCCATCATCGGCAGTGTGTTAAACACTGGCGTTTCGGGCTGCTGGGACGTTTCAGATTGCCCATTATAGTGCTGGACGCCAACAATAACTGCAAGCGATACGCATGCAGCGACCCCCATTTGGGTAAGTTGCGCTGCCCACGGGCGCATTTTTTTCCAGAACGGCATTTTTTGCCACTGGTGCGGTGCGGGCTGGGCCTCTGGAATTAATGGCGCCGTCTGGCGTACCGGCTCATCTTCAATGGCGGCCATAACGCGAGCGGAAATATCGAAATGAAGCACGTCAGGCGTGTCACCCCGCATAGAATCGCGGATCAGGTGGTAGCCTTCCCAAGTTTTTTGCATTTCCGGGTCGTGAGCCAGTTCTTTGAGCAGCTCACTGTCCAGCGTTTCGCCATCCATTAAAGCGGAAAGTTTTTCTTTCTGCATGCCTAATACCTTTTCCAGTATCCCGCTATCGTCAACGCCTGATAAGCGGTTGAACTTTATTATCAATAGCTTCCCGCGCCCTAAAGATACGTGAACGCACCGTACCCACTGGACAATCCATGATGGCCGCGATTTCTTCATAGCTCAGGCCATCCAGCTCCCGTAAGGTGATTGCCATACGTAAATCTTCCGGGAGGGACTCGATAGTACGGAAAACTATCTGTCTCAGTTCTTCTGACAACATTAAGTTCTCAGGGTTCGAAATTTCTTTCAGCGCACCGCCACTTTCGAAGTTTTCTGCTTCAATCGCATCCACATCACTGGATGGTGGACGACGGCCCTGAGCCACCAGGTAATTCTTCGCCGTATTAACGGCAATACGATACAGCCAGGTATAAAAAGCGCTATCTCCCCGGAATGAATCCAGCGCACGATAGGCTTTGATAAATGACTCTTGCACCACATCAGGAACGTCACCCGACGGCACATAGCGGGAAACCAGACTCGCCACTTTATGCTGGTAGCGCACTACCAGTAAGTTAAAGGCTTTCTGATCTCCCTTCTGGACCCGTTCTACCAGGACCTGGTCCGTTAACTGCTCGCTCATCCGAGGTAAAGTCTCCCCAAACCAAATTTCCACGCGTTCGCGAAACGCCACTCCATTAGCTGCACTGTGAGCAAGCAACAGGTTAGAGTGTCTCGTTTTTGTAAAGTTCCGTTACGCATCTGTTTTTTGAGTGTCAAGTTGTAGACGGTCATTATCTCTCATTATAAGTCTACCGAGTCTGAACAATGCACTATCTCATAAGAAATGCCCATAAACCGGTTGCAGAGTACCCCAACAGCTACTTTATTTCATCCTCTAATCTGGCGCTTACGGCCCGCTACGCAAAATATATCCTTAACCAGACATTTCCTTGCAATCCCGCCTTCTGTTTAGCCAGCTCAACGGAACTGAAAATAAAACGTGCTGAAACGCAGGTTATGATGCTATGCTCGCCAGACAATGTTTAGTAAATTAAACAAAGATCATGAAAACCACTCCTGAACTTTCTTGTGACGTGTTAATTATTGGTAGCGGCGCTGCCGGCCTCTCGCTGGCGCTGCGTCTTGCAGAGAAGCATCAGGTCATTGTCCTGAGCAAAGGCCCGGTTAGCGAAGGGTCCACCTTCTATGCGCAGGGAGGGATTGCCGCCGTTTTCGATGAAACCGACAGCATCGATTCCCATGTGGAAGATACGCTTATCGCCGGCGCCGGTATATGCGATCGCCACGCGGTAGAATTTGTCGCCAGCAATGCCCGCGCCTGCGTTCAGTGGCTAATCGATCAGGGTGTGCTGTTTGATACGCAAATCCAGCCTGACGGTCAGGAAAGCTATCATTTAACCCGTGAAGGCGGTCACAGTCATCGTCGCATCCTCCATGCCGCGGACGCAACCGGTAAAGAGGTCGAAACCACGCTGGTCAGTCAGGCGCAGAACCATCCCAACATCCGCGTGCTTGAGCGCAGCAATGCTGTCGATTTAATTATTTCCGATAAAATCGGCCTGCCGGGCACGCGCCGGGTGGTCGGCGCCTGGATCTGGAACCGTAATAAGGAAAGCGTGGAGACCTGTCATGCGAAGTCGGTAGTGTTGGCTACCGGCGGGGCGTCGAAGGTGTATCAATACACGACGAATCCGGACATTTCCTCGGGTGACGGGATTGCGATGGCCTGGCGCGCGGGCTGCCGCGTCGCTAATCTTGAATTCAACCAGTTTCATCCTACCGCCCTGTATCACCCACAGGCGCGAAATTTCCTGCTTACCGAAGCGCTGCGTGGCGAAGGCGCGCATCTTAAACGTCCCGACGGTACGCGCTTTATGCCGGATTTCGATGAGCGCGGCGAGCTGGCGCCACGGGATATTGTCGCCCGCGCGATCGATCATGAAATGAAGCGTCTGGGAGCGGACTGTATGTTTCTCGACATCAGCCATAAGCCTGAGGCGTTTGTCCGCCAGCACTTTCCGATGATCTATGAAAAACTGCTGGGGTTGGGCATTGATCTGACAAAAGATCCGGTGCCGGTGGTGCCTGCTGCGCATTATACCTGCGGCGGCGTGATGGTGGATGATTATGGACGCACTGACGTTGATGGCCTGTACGCCATTGGGGAAGTGAGCTATACCGGCCTGCACGGCGCTAACCGTATGGCGTCGAATTCGTTGCTAGAATGCCTGGTTTACGGTTGGTCGGCGGCAGAAGATATCGACAGACGCATGCCTTACGCCCGTGGCGTAAGCGCCCTTCCCGCCTGGGATGAAAGCCGTGTAGAAAATCCCGATGAACTTGTCGTTATCCAGCATAACTGGCACGAGCTGCGCCTGTTTATGTGGGACTACGTCGGCATCGTGCGAACCACCCGACGCCTGGAGCGCGCCCTGCGGCGTATTACCATGTTGCAGCAGGAGATCGACGAGTATTACGCCAACTTCCGCGTGTCGAATAATTTGCTGGAGCTGCGTAATCTGGTGCAGGTCGCCGAACTGATCGTACGCTGCGCAATGATGCGCAAAGAGAGCCGCGGTTTGCACTATACACTTGATTATCCGGATCTGCTGGCCGTTTCCGGACCGTCGGTACTGTCGCCACTACATACTCACATAAACAAATAAAACGCCTGGGTCAGCGCCGTGTAACCTTCTGAGTAACGCTGGTCTGGCCCGCGTATCACCAGCCTGTCGCTAAAGCATTCTCCCTGTTTTGGTGAAAAAGCCAACAGAACCCGATGCGGTAAACGCGCTTCATTTTCCGCAACGTCGGTCCTGAGCCTTAAATGCCAGCCCATGTCATGCGCCTGCTGCGTAAAAAGGCCACCGGTCTTTTCCGGCAGGACGACGCAGAGAAAACCTTCTTCCGTAATCAGCTCCGCCGCGCAGGCTAGCAGCGCCGGGTGATCCAGCGTCGTGGTATAACGCGCCCGTTCCCGTTGCGGCGTCGCACAGTCGACGCCCTGCTCGTAATAAGGCGGGTTACTGACGATCAAATCAAACTTAACGGTTTGCCGGGAGGCCCAGCCCTGAACGTCTTCCTGGTGCAGGGTCAGCCGCCCGGCCCATGGCGACTGCAGAATATTCTCCTGCGCCTGTTCGGCGGCATCTACATCCAGTTCAACCGCGTCGACCGTGACGCTTTCATCGGTACGTTGGGCGAGCATCAGAGCCAGCAGACCGCTGCCCGTACCGATATCCAGGATCCGCTTTACCCCGGCCACTGGCGCCCATGCGCCAAGTAAAATACCATCCGTCCCGACTTTCATTGCACAGCGATCGTGAGCGACAAAAAACTGTTTAAAGGTAAATCCATTACGACGAAGAACGGATGTAGACTGGGACATGAATAACAAACCTTGCAGAAAAAACGGCGACAGCGCCGGGTAAAAACAATACCTGAGAAGCGATATCCATACAAACAGATGAAGATTACAGCCGTAACGTCTATAATCAGCGCCCCACACAGAGGTAGAACATGACTGTAACGACTTTTTCCGAACTTGAACTCGACGAAAGCCTGCTGGATGCCCTCCAGGAAAAAGGCTTCACTCGCCCGACCGCCATTCAGGCTGCCGCCATTCCGCCTGCGCTCGATGGCCGTGATGTGCTCGGTTCTGCGCCGACAGGCACCGGTAAAACGGCGGCATATCTGCTGCCAGCGTTGCAGCACCTGCTCGACTTCCCGCGTAAGAAATCCGGCCCGCCGCGTATCCTGATCCTTACGCCGACGCGCGAACTGGCAATGCAGGTCGCCGATCACGCTCGCGAGTTGGCAAAGCATACCCATCTGGATATTGCGACCATTACCGGTGGCGTCGCGTACATGAACCACGCGGAAGTGTTCAGCGAAAACCAGGATATCGTGGTCGCGACCACTGGTCGCCTGATGCAGTATATAAAAGAAGAGAACTTTGACTGCCGCGCGGTAGAAACCTTGATCCTTGACGAAGCGGATCGCATGCTGGACATGGGTTTTGCTCAGGATATTGAGCACATTGCCGGAGAAACGCGCTGGCGTAAGCAGACGATGCTGTTTTCCGCGACCCTCGAAGGCGAGGCGATCAAAGACTTTGCCGAGCGCCTGCTGGAAGAACCGGTTGAAGTGTCTGCCACTCCGTCCACGCGTGAGCGTAAAAAGATTCATCAGTGGTACTACCGTGCCGATAACTACGAGCATAAATTTGAACTACTGAAGCACTTGTTGAAGCAGGAAGACGCGACCCGCACCATCGTGTTCGTGCGTAAGCGTGAGCGTGTTCATGAACTGGCAGAGCAACTGCGCCTGGCAGGCATTAACAACTGCTATCTTGAAGGCGAGATGGCGCAGATCAAACGCAACGAAGGCATCAAACGTCTTACCGACGGTCGCGTGAATGTGCTGGTCGCCACCGACGTTGCGGCGCGCGGGATTGATATTCCTGACGTGAGTCACGTGATTAACTTCGACATGCCGCGCAGCGGGGATACCTATCTGCACCGTATCGGTCGTACAGGCCGCGCAGGGCGTAAAGGCACAGCCATTTCACTGGTTGAAGCGCACGATCATCTGCTGCTGCTGAAAATCGGTCGTTACATTGAGGAACCGCTAAAATCACGCGTGATTGATGAACTCCGTCCGACCACGCGAGCGCCCAGTGAAAAAATGACCGGGAAACCATCCAAAAAAGTGCTCGCCAAACGCGCAGAGAAGAAAAAAGAGAAGGAAAAAGAGAAGCCACGGGTGAAAAAACGTCACCGTGATACCAAAAATATTGGTAAGCGCCGTAAACCGAGCGCTAGCGACGTCGCGCAGCAGTCCGGCGAAGAATAAAAACGCCGTTTCTTTCTAATGATAAAAGCCGGCATTTGCGCCGGCTTTTTGTTTTCTGCGTTGCCATCAGAAGTGCATTTTCAGTCCCAGTACGCCCTGTACCGGTTCTTCGATATATCGCCCTTGTCGGTAATTGACCTCGCCATAGAACGTGGTATTTTCCGCCAGTTCCAGCGACGCTCCCGCGCCATAGCGTCCAGACGCCCCCTTCACATTATTATCAAAGCGTATGCCGTTAATGGCGACTTCGTTTGACTTCGCGGTTTCCTGAACCACTGCCGCATGGAAGTAAGGCTTCACTTCCGCGCGCCCCAGTGTGAACTGGCTACCGACGCGCGTACCGGCTTCCGCAATCAGCGAACGGGGCTTGCCGGTGTCCGCTTTCATGCCATTGCTGAGCGTGATGTTGGCCCGGTTTGCCTGAACGGCGCTGGTACGGACATACGGCTCGGCATAAGTTTGTGCCGTCAGCCAATGACGATAACCGCTTTCCAGCACGCCGCTCAGCGCATACTGATGCCAGTCGCCCCGGGTGTAACCTCCGTTGGTCATTTTCGCCTTCAGGTCGCTGTTCAGACGGTTGCCTTTCATTACGCCATCAACGTAAATCCCGGAGCGATCGAACCACGTGGCATACGCGCCCAGACCGTAGCTATCCAGGGTACTTTTCCCACCTCGCGCATGTCTTACCTCATTCGCAGAGCTGGACATCCAGACGCCGGTTAGCAGGTTTCCACGCTCAAATCGTGTGGTTTTATCCGCACCGATTTCAATGCCGTTTTGCTCCAGACGATACGCCGCGCCATTGCTACTGTGAACGCGACTGTTGCTGCCGGTGTAATGCCCCCATACACTGTTTTCCGGAAGATTATCCGCCGAAAGCGTTGAGCGCCAGGCGCGGAAGCCATCCAGTTCAGCATTCACCACGCGCGTGATTGCCGACGCCATGTTGAGGATCGCATCCGTTGACGGCGTGGTCAGTTTATTTTCGTTACCGCCATTACCACCGGTATCGGGCTGCTCTCCACCGCCAGTACCAGGAATTTCTGTACCCGGTTGCTCTGTGCCTGGTTCTTCCGGCTCCGGTTCTTCAGGTTCCGGCTGCACGGTATTTCCGTTCGCCAGGCCCAGATACCAGATGTTACCCTCCAGTTGATCTTTACCTTGCTGGTGATAAAGCGAGTACATGTACACCCCCGCATCCAGCATTGCGATACGACGTTGTGCAGCGCTGACCAGCGTGAAGTCAATATTGCCCTCTTTATCATTCACCAGGTTGACGGTCAGATTGTCTGGATCGGCAATTTCCCGGCCTGAGTCATGGACGATGATATTGAACTGGCCAACGCCATTATCAATAGTGACAAAGTTCCCGTTACGTTCCGCCAATGACGTATTAAACAGAAACGATCCTGTCCCGCTCAGCGAACCGATCGATAACGCCGCATAATCGCCATCGCTGTCACGGAGAAACGAGACGATCCCTCGCTCCGACGACAGCGTATCGATTCGGGCAGGCAGCACACTGGTGGTATTGTCGTTTAAGTCAGTAATCGACAGAGTACCGCCTTTCAGCGTCAGGTCGCTGGCATATGCACCGGCTTCCATAATCATCTCGCCAGCCCCGTTGACAACCGTACTCCCCGTCGCCCGTGCGGAGGTATACAGCTGAAATGCTCCGCTGTTAACTACCGTGTCGTGCGCGGTGGTACCGCTTGCCAGAGTCATCACACTTGCGTCATTGAGGGTGGCGTTCCGCGCGCTCGCTGCGCCGGAAAGCCTCATCGTGCTCGTACCGTTGAGCGTCGTCCCGTTCGCCACGGTGTTTTCAGTCATGGTTAGCGCAGCGGTATCAAACAGCGTGGTATCCGTTAAGGCAGCATTGCCTTTGATATCCAGCGTACCGCTACCGGCGATTTGCGTATCGCTGGCCACCGCATTCATACTCATCAGCATCGTGCCGCCATTAATGACTGTCTTGCTGGCGCTGGCCGTTGAGTTCATATTTAAACGCCCGCCCTGCTCAACGTAAGTGTCTTCTGCTGAACCGGAAGCAGAGATATTCATATTCCCGCCAGATTGCACCCGCGTGTTTCGGGTCGAGGCATTGTCATGAAAACCCAAATATCCCCCGTTCGTGACCGTGGTGTTCTCCAGAAGCGAATGCTCTCTGATAAAAATTTTGCTATCTTTATTTACAACTGTATCGACACCATAAGAATTCCCATACATCGTTAATAACGATGTACCATTTAATACGGTATTACTTATCTGGCTATTATCGTAGGTGTAAATATACCCACCATCATCAACAAGCGTATCAGTGGCCGAGGTATCGCCATTGAGATAAAGCCGTCCATGTTGTTTAACATGCGTGTGAGTGGCTGTGGCATGATCGTTTAACGTCATATTACGATGCGTTGTGGTATATTCCGCCGTCGCCTTACCCGATAAGGTCACTGTACTGTTATCATTAATAATAGTATTACTTATTGACGCATTATCGTTAACATTTAAATAACTGATGCCGTTTAACGTGGTATTCGTCGCCGTCGCGTTATTGTTTAGAATGACAGTTGTGTTGGTTCCTTGCAGAACAGTATTATTTGCAAGAGTATTATCGTTCAGCGTCAGGAGACTGCGCCCCTTCAATGTCGTGTCTGCTAAGGAGACACGGTCTCCGGCAGTCAGATTACCGACATCAAGCAGAGTGGATTCTGCCTGAATAGCACCGCCGAGCGTTAACGTCTTCGATTTAGAAACGGACGTATTAATAATTTTGCCGCTGTCATTCAGTGAAACATCTTCTGTAGAAACCTTCAGACCGTCCTGAAGATATTCAGCACTGGCGTTAAACGCTGTACCGTATATAGCCGTCAGGCAAAAAAAGGCGACCTTATTGCGTCTCATATTTTTCCCAAAGATATTATTACAAATTTATAGAAATAACGTTGTCCGACTAAAGCAGACAGAAAATTGAAGTAGAGTTGAACGGAGGGTATTTCTTAATTGCGCGGATAATAGCCGTTTTCCCGCATGTTTATTTAAACCAAACCTAAACCACGAAAAAACTGACAAAACTATACTTACCAGCGCGAAAAATAACGTCGCTGATATATGTGTTGAATGAGGAGGAATAATATAAGTTTAATTATCGCCAAACTTTTAATCACGCGGGTGATTAATGCAAACAATAAAAAACCCCGGTCGCAGTGCGTGACCGGGGTTGATGAATCAGTCTGAGCGGTGTGCTTACAGACTTTCAGTAAAGGTACGAGCGATAACGTCGCGCTGCTGTTCCGGCGTCAGAGAGTTGAAACGCACGGCGTAACCGGAAACACGGATGGTCAGTTGCGGGTATTTTTCCGGATGCTTAACCGCATCTTCCAGCGTTTCGCGACGCAGTACGTTAACGTTCAGGTGCTGGCCCCCTTCCACACGCACTTCCGGTTTCACTTCCATCGGAATTTCGCGGTATTCAATGTCGCCCAGTTTGTTTACTGCAACCACTTCGTCTTCGGCAAAACCTGCTTTTGCAACGATGCAGCGTGCTTCGCCTTTTTCGCTGTCCAGCAACCAGAAGGAATTCAGCAGGTCATCGTTAGCGGCTTTAGTAATCTGGATACCTGTAATCATGTGATGCCTCCCCGGCAAATTATTTGATTAGGGTTGGCCGTCTCGCGGCCAATTGGTAAAACCATTGTTGCTTGAGTGTATATATACCCCCCTGACACCCTTGATTCTTTGATTTAAATCAATAAAAACCACACCACAAAAGTGGTGATACGATGAATTTATTGTTTTACATCAACTTACGCCTGACAAAGGCATAAACTTTTTACATAAATTTTCAACTTTATTAGAGGCATAGCGCACGCTGCCGGGCGACAGCAGTTTGCGCCATGCAAAGAAGCAGTTAAGCTATGTTGATTGAAAATTCGCAGGAGAGCGAGATGGCCACCGAATTAACCTGGCACGATGTGCTGGCTGAAGAGAAACAGCAGCCCTATTTTGTGAATACGCTTCACACCGTTGCTGCAGAACGACAGTCAGGAATGACGATTTATCCGCCGCAAAAAGATGTGTTTAACGCGTTTCGCTTCACCGAACTGGGCGAGGTAAAAGTCGTTATTCTCGGACAGGATCCCTATCACGGCCCCGGCCAGGCGCACGGGCTGGCGTTTTCCGTTCGTCCGGGCATTGCGCCGCCGCCGTCGCTGGTGAATATGTATAAAGAGCTGGAAGGCTCGATCCCGGGTTTTACCCGCCCCTCACACGGTTATCTTGAAAGCTGGGCGCGTCAGGGCGTGCTGTTGCTCAATACGGTATTAACCGTTCGGGCCGGCCAGGCGCATTCACACGCCAGTCTTGGATGGGAAACCTTCACCGATAAAGTGATCGCACTGATCAACCAGCATCGTGAAGGAGTGGTGTTCCTGCTCTGGGGATCGCACGCCCAGAAAAAAGGGGCAATTATTGATAAGCAACGTCATCATGTGCTGAAAGCGCCCCACCCGTCGCCGCTGTCGGCGCATCGCGGATTTTTTGGCTGCAATCATTTTGTTCTGGCGAATCAATGGCTGGAGCAGCGTGGCGAGAAGCCTGTTGACTGGATGCCGGTATTACCGGCAGAGAGCGAGTAAATCAGAGAATGCATGCCCGGCAAGCCCTTGCCGCCGGGCAACGTGTCGTTACGCTTTATTCTGACGCCACCATTCGGCAAGCAGTACGCCAGTCGCGACTGAGACGTTCAGACTGTCGACCTTCCCGGTACCATCGATCTTCACGCACAAATCGCTGGCATCATGCGCAGCGTCCGGCAGACCATCTGCTTCCTGGCCCAGCACAAGCACCACTTTTTCTGGCAAGGCAGTGCTGAACAACGGTTTACCTTGTTCGCTTGAGGTGGTCACGACGGTGTACCCCGCCTGACGGAAATCATCCAGCACATTCACAATACTGTCGCCGGTGATTGGCTGCACGTGCTCCGCGCCGCCTTCTGCGGTACGAATTGCCGCACCGGATTCCAGCAATGCTGCATCCTGCACCACGACGGCCTTCACGCCAAAATGGGCGCAACTGCGCATCATGCCGCCCAGGTTGTGCGGGTTAGACTCTTTTTCCAGCGCCAGCACGCAGTCCTGCGCCCCCGCCTGACTCACCCATTGTTTAACGGTGGTGCCGTTACGTTTTTTGATGAGGAAACAAACGCCGCCGTGATGTTCAGTACCCGAGGCTTTCGCCAGCTCCGCTTCATCTACCACGTGATACGCTTTGCGGTTCGCCGCCATCCAGCGTAGCGCTTCTTTAAAACGAGGGGTAACGCTCTGAATGAACCATGCGCGGACAATGGCTTCCGGACGGCTCTGGAACAGAGCCTGGCAGGCATTTTCGCCGTAAACGCGGGTCTCTTCCGCGCGCTGACGACGCAACACTTCAGGATCGATAAAACTTTTACCGCTGATCCCACCGTGATCGGCTTTTTCCGGCGTCTCGTCACCGGGGGCCCGGGACACAGTACGCCACGGCGAATCTTCACGCTTGCGATCGCGGTTCTGAGAGGGTCGTTCATCGCGGGCGGGGCGACGGCCACCGTCAGCACGAGATTTTCCTGGACGTCCGCCCCCTTTCCCGGTACGCGGGTTATAGGTACGTTTATCAGAATCATCATCACTGCGGACATACATCACTTTGACCTTGCCGCTTTTGTTTTTCAATTCATCGTTCATGCTTTTCTCCACCAGCGCTGCGCGAAGCGCGCAGATTACCCGATGTACACTGAGTTAGCCATTATTTCATTTAAAAGCTTATGACTATTGTACTCATTGAATAAAACACATTGTTGTTTAAAACAGTCTCGTCGATAATATGTAACATATTGGAAACATATCGGCGTTCGTGCCGTTCATTATCCCTACTCATCCAGAGGTTAGTTATGAATACCGTTTGTACCAGCTGCCAGGCCATCAACCGCATTCCCGACGATCGGATTGAGGATGCGGCAAAATGCGGACGCTGTGGTCACGACCTGTTTGACGGAGAGGTGATCAATGCGACCGGTGAAACGCTGGATAAACTGCTGAAGGACGATCTGCCTGTTGTGATCGACTTCTGGGCGCCGTGGTGTGGCCCATGCCGTAACTTCGCCCCCATTTTTGAAGACGTCGCCGAAGAACGCAGCGGTAAAGTGCGTTTCGTGAAAGTGAATACTGAAGCAGAGCGAGAACTCAGCGCCCGCTTCGGCATTCGCAGCATTCCAACCATTATGATCTTAAAGCACGGTCAGGTTGTGGATATGCTCAATGGCGCGGTGCCAAAAGCGCCATTTGATAGTTGGCTGAACGAATCGCTGTAATCTCGTCGGGGCGCATCTTGTGCCCCGTTTTTACCTCTGCGACAATGGCGTTTTTCGACACACTTCTCAATCCCCAATGACTGAAAACGCTGTTCTTAAGCTTCGTGCTGAACGTCTTGCACGCGCCACGCGCCCTTTTCTCGCCCGCGGTAATCGCATACGTCGCTGCCAGCGCTGTTTACTGCCGCTGAAACTGTGCCTGTGCGCGACCCTGGCGCCTTCGTGGGCGAAGAGTCGTTTCTGTTTGGTGATGTTTGATACCGAACCGATGAAGCCCAGTAATACCGGACGACTGATTGCCGATACGTTGCCGGATACCGCGGCGTTTCAGTGGTCGCGAACCGAACCGCCGCAGGCGTTACTGGATTTAGTGCAAGACCCCGCGTATCAGCCGATGGTGGTTTTTCCCGCCTCGTATGCCAGCGAAGAACGTGAAGTGATCCTGGCGCCTCCCACCGGTAAACCACCGCTGTTCATTATGCTCGACGGCACCTGGCCGGAAGCGCGCAAAATGTTCCGTAAAAGCCCCTACCTCGACCACCTGCCGGTGATTTCCGTCGACCTGTCGCGCCTGTCGGCCTATCACCTGCGCGGCATCCATGCCGACGGGCAATATTGCACCGCCGAGGTGGCTATCGCCCTGCTGGATCTGGCTGGTGATACCGACGCCGCAGGTGCGCTTGGCGAACACTTTAGCCGCTTCAAAACCCGCTATCTCGCAGGAAAAACCCAACATCAGGGAAGCGTCACAGCACAATTAGCAGAAAGCGTTTAAAATCATTCGGTCATCTCTATGCAAGGGAAACCGATATGAGTCAGCGAGGGCTGGAAGCGCTACTGCGACCCAAATCGATAGCCGTGATTGGCGCATCGATGAAACCCAACCGGGCGGGCTACCTGATGATGCGCAATCTGTTGGCAGGCGGCTTTAACGGCCCGGTTCTTCCCGTCACGCCCGCCTGGAAAGCGGTATTAGGCGTACTGGCCTGGCCGAACGTCGACAGTCTGCCTTTTACGCCTGACCTCGCCGTATTGTGCACCAATGCCAGCCGCAATCTGGCGCTGCTGGAAGCGCTGGGAGAAAAGGGCTGTAAAACCTGTATTATTCTTTCCGCCCCCGCGTCTTTACATGCTGAATTATTGTCCTGTGCCGCGC
The DNA here is from genome assembly GCF_001463265.1 of Citrobacter sp. 50677481. Taxonomy (NCBI): domain Bacteria; kingdom Pseudomonadati; phylum Pseudomonadota; class Gammaproteobacteria; order Enterobacterales; family Enterobacteriaceae; genus Citrobacter; species Citrobacter sp. 50677481. The sequence continues at coordinate 5,765 of NZ_LNHZ01000057.1, read as the reverse complement.
GCTATAAAATGCGTCTGCTTGGCCCTAACAGCCTTGGGCTGCTTGCGCCCTGGCAAGGGCTCAATGCCAGCTTTTCTCCGGTACCGATTAAACGCGGTAAGCTGGCGTTTATCTCCCAGTCCGCTGCGGTGTCGAACACTATTCTCGATTGGGCGCAGCAGCGCGAAATGGGCTTTTCCTACTTTATTGCACTTGGTGATAGCCTCGACATTGATGTCGACGAATTGCTTGACTATCTCTCCCGTGACAGTAAAACGAGCGCCATTCTGCTTTATCTGGAACACTTAAGCGATGCCAGACGATTTGTCTCTGCCGCCCGCAGCGCCTCGCGCAATAAACCGATTCTGGTGATCAAAAGCGGTCGCAGCCCGGCTGCCCAGCGTTTATTACAGACCAGCGCCGGAATGGACCCTGCCTGGGATGCTGCTATTCAGCGCGCAGGCTTGCTGCGCGTGCAGGATACTCACGAACTGTTTTCCGCGGTAGAAACGCTGAGTCATATGCGTCCTTTGCGCGGCGACAGGCTAATGATTATCAGCAATGGCGCAGCGCCGGCGGCGCTGGCGTTGGATGAACTTTGGTCGCGTAACGGCAAACTGGCCACGCTGAGTGAAGAGACGTGCCAGAAGCTACGCGATCTTCTCCCTGCGCACGTTGAAGTAGCTAACCCGTTGGATCTTCGCGATGATGCCAGCATTGCGCATTACACTAAAACGCTGGAATGCCTCCTCGCCAGTCAGGATTTTGACGCGTTGATGGTTATACACTCCCCCAGCGCCACCGCGCCGGGTACCGAGACCGCTCAGGCGCTGATAGAAACCGTTAGCCACCATCCGCGCGGCAAGTTTGTTTCGTTGTTAACCAACTGGTGCGGAGAGTTTTCCTCTCAGGAAGCCCGACGGTTATTCAGCGAAGCCGGACTGCCAACCTATCGCACCCCGGAAGGCACCATTACCGCGTTTATGCATATGGTGGAATACCGGCGAAACCAGAAACAATTGCGGGAAACGCCCGCGTTGCCCAGCAATCTCACCGCCAATACGACGCAAGCCCATGACCTGCTTCAGCAGGCGATTCACGAGGGTGCGACATCATTAGATACTCATGAAGTTCAGCCCATTCTTCAAGCTTATGGGTTGCATACGCTTCCCACCTGGATTGCCAGCGACAGCGCCGAAGCAGTGCATATCGCCGAGCAGATTGGCTACCCGGTCGCGCTCAAGCTGCGTTCGCCGGATATTCCTCATAAATCAGAAGTACAGGGGGTCATGCTGTATCTGCGCACGGCGAATGAGGTTCAGCAGGCGGCCAATGCTATCTTTGATCGGGTAAAAATGGCCTGGCCGCAAGCGCGCATACACGGTCTGCTGGTGCAAAGCATGGCAAACCGCGCGGGCGCGCAGGAGTTGCGCGTGGTCGTGGAGCACGATCCGGTGTTTGGCCCATTGATTATGTTGGGCGAAGGCGGCGTGGAGTGGCACCCTGAAGAACAGGCTGTCGTTGCGCTTCCGCCGCTGAACATGAATCTGGCGCGTTACCTGGTTATTCAGGGAATAAAAAGTAAGAAGATCCGTGGGCGTAGCGCTTTACGTCCGCTGGATGTGGCGGGTCTGAGCCAGTTACTGGTGCAGGTGTCGAACCTGATTGTCGACTGCCCGGAGATCCAGCGACTGGATATCCATCCGCTGCTGGCCTCAGCCGGAGAGTTTACCGCGCTGGATGTCACTCTGGATATCGCGCCCTTTGAAGGTGATAACGAAAGTCGCCTTGCCGTGCGTCCCTATCCTCATCAATTAGAAGAATGGGTCGAGATGAAAAATGGCGAGCGCTGCCTGTTCCGACCTATCCTGCCGGAGGATGAGCCTCATCTTCAGCAGTTCATTTCCCAGGTCACCAAAGAAGATCTTTATTACCGCTATTTTAGTGAGATCAATGAATTTACCCACGAAGATTTAGCTAACATGACGCAGATCGACTACGATCGGGAAATGGCATTTGTCGCAGTGAGACGCGTTGAGCAAACGGAAGAAATTCTCGGCGTCACCCGCGCGATTTCCGATCCGGATAACGTTGATGCGGAATTTGCCGTCCTGGTGCGTTCCGATCTCAAAGGGTTAGGATTAGGTCGTCGATTGCTGGAAAAATTAATTACCTATACCCGGGATCACGGACTCAGACGGCTGAATGGGATTACGATGCCTAACAATCGCGGCATGGTGGCGCTGGCTCGTAAGCTCGGTTTCCACGTGGATATCCAGCTTGAAGAGGGTATCGTTGGGCTAACGCTTGAGCTTGCGCCGCCCGAGGAATCGTGAGTAAGGTACTGGAAATGTTGACCACTTTAACGGGGACGGTGTTATCATTGCCCGCTTATGTCGTCTGCATAGCACAGAGGACCCTTCAATGAACAGAGAAGAAATGCACTGTGATGTTGTCAAAATTTAAGCGTAATAAACATCAACAACACCTTGCCCAACTACCGAAGATTTCTCAATCAGTTGATGATGTCGATTTCTTTTATGCTCCTGCCAGGTTCAGGGAGACTCTGCTGGAGAAAATAGCCGGCGCGAAGCAACGCATTTGCATCATCGCCCTGTATCTGGAACAGGATGACGGTGGCAAAGGCATCCTCAACGCGCTTTATGAGGCGAAACGGCAGCGGCCGGAACTCGACGTTCGGGTGCTTGTCGACTGGCATCGTGCGCAACGTGGACGAATCGGCGCGGCGGCATCGAATACCAATGCCGACTGGTACTGCCGGATGGCACATGAAAACCCCGGCGTCGACGTACCGGTCTACGGCGTTCCCATCAACACTCGTGAAGCCCTTGGCGTTCTCCATTTCAAAGGCTTTATCATTGATGACAGCGTGCTGTACAGCGGCGCTAGCCTGAACGACGTCTACCTGCATCAGCATGATAAATATCGTTATGATCGCTATCACCTGATCCGTAACGCCAAAATGGCTGACATCATGTTCGAATGGGTCACCCAGAACCTGATGCAGGGTCGTGGCGTTAATCGACTGGATGATACTCAACGTCCAAAAAGTCCTGAAATCAAAAATGATATTCGTCTGTATCGCCAGGAGTTACGCGATGCGGCCTACCATTTTCAGGGCGATGCGAACAACGATCAGCTTTCCGTGACGCCATTAGTAGGCCTGGGTAAATCCAGCCTGCTCAATAAAACCATCTTTCATTTGATGCCGTGCACGGAACATAAGCTTACGATTTGCACGCCTTACTTCAACCTGCCAGCGATTCTGGTGCGCAACATTATTCAGTTGCTGCGTGAAGGTAAAAAGGTGGAGATCATCGTCGGAGATAAAACCGCCAACGATTTTTATATTCCGGAAAACGAGCCGTTTAAGATTATCGGCGCTCTGCCCTATCTCTATGAGATTAACCTGCGGCGTTTCCTGAGCCGTCTGCAATACTATGTGAATACCGATCAGCTCGTCGTCCGTCTGTGGAAAGACGAAGATAATTCTTATCATCTCAAAGGCATGTGGGTGGATGACAACTGGATGTTGCTTACCGGGAATAACCTCAATCCGCGCGCCTGGCGTCTGGATCTGGAAAATGCGATCCTGATTCACGATCCTCAGCAAGAACTGGCGGCGCAAAGAGAAAAAGAACTGGATCTGATCCGTACGCATACTACGATCGTTAAACATTATCGCGATCTTCAAAGCATCGCTGATTATCCGGTCAAAGTCCGTAAACTTATTCGCCGACTTCGCCGGATTCGGATCGACAGGCTTATTAGTCGTATTCTGTAATCAAAACCCCGTCCTGTACGGGGTTTTCTGTATGGAGGTGCCGGTGCGTATACTTCTTGTTCTGAGCGTCTTTGTTCTTTCGGGATGTAGCCATCTGGCTCAGGACAGCTGGCACGGGCAGGATAAGGCTCAGCATTTTATCGCCTCCGCGATGCTTTCAGCCGCAGGTAACGAATATGCGCAACATCAGGGTATGAGCCGCGATCGCAGCGCCGCATTTGGTTTGATGTTTTCGCTCAGCCTTGGCGCGTCAAAAGAACTGTGGGACAGCCGCCCTGAAGGGAGCGGCTGGAGCTGGAAAGATTTCGCCTGGGATGTCGCCGGGGCAACCACTGGCTATGCCGTCTGGCAGCTGGCGCATCATAACTAAAGGCGCAGCCCTTTACCCTTGCGGTGCAGCATCAGCGAAACTAAAAACGCGACGATCGCCATCACTGTGACATACCAGAAGAAAGAGGTTTCCATGCCGACAGACTTCAGCGACAGCGCGACGTATTCCGCGGAACCACCAAACAGCGCATTCGCCACCGCATAGGAAAGACCAACACCCAGCGCGCGAACCTGCGCCGGAAACATTTCGGCCTTCAGAATCCCACTGATTGAAGTGTAGAAGCTGACAATTAGCAATGCGCACATGACCAATCCAAAGGCTGCGTAAGGCGATGTCACGTTCTGTAGCGCGGATAAAATGGGTACGGTAAACAGTGTCGCCAGCGCGCCAAAACACAGCATCGAGGTACGTCGACCAATTTTATCAGACAGGGCGCCAAACAACGGCTGAACAAGCATGTATACAAACAGAGCGGCAGTCATAATTCCGCTGGCCACGTTGGCATGCATCCCGGCGGTATTCACCAGATACTTTTGCATGTAAGTCGTGAAAGTATAGAAACAGAGGGAACCCGCGGCAGTGAATCCGAGCACCATGATAAATGCTCTGCGGTTTCGCCATAGTCCTTTCAGCGAGCCTGCTTCTTTCAGAGCTCGGGTTTCCTGCTTTGACGTTTCGTCAAGCTGACGACGCAGCCAGAGCGCGACCACGGCCAGTACTGCGCCTAACGCAAAGGGTATACGCCACCCCCACTCTCTGAGCGCTTCATCCTCCATGGTGTGCTGTAAGACTACTACAACCAGCAGCGCCAGCAATTGCCCACCAATCAGCGTCACATACTGAAACGAGGCATAAAAACCTTTTCGTCCTTCTACAGCGACTTCACTCATATAGGTTGCGCTGGTGCCATATTCTCCACCAACAGACAGCCCCTGAAACAGACGGGCAAGCAGTAACAGCGCTGGCGCCCATGTGCCGATGGTTTCATAACCGGGCAGACAGGCGATCACCAGCGATCCCATACACATCATACACACCGATAACAGCATGGATTTTTTTCGCCCATGTTTATCGGCTATCCGACCGAACAGCCAGCCGCCAATAGGGCGCATTAAAAAGCCTGCGGCAAAGACGCCTGCGGTCTGGAGAAGTTGAGTTGTGGTATTACCCGAGGGGAAGAAGATGTGCGCAAAGTAGAGGGAACAGAAGGAATAGACGTAGAAATCAAACCATTCAACCAGATTCCCGGATGAGGCACCGACAATTGCCCATACGCGGCGACGGGTATCACTGTCGGTCAGTGACCCGTTCACAGTTACACTGCTTTCTGTCATTAGAATTGTACTCCTGCCAAAGATCTGATTGTGATCATCAGTTGTGTTTGCTGTCATTTTGGTAAATGAAATGTTATTCAATTGTTATATATTATTATGTGACAGGGGTCGAGGATTTAATTAGCAGTAGAAGGAATTCAGAGGAAGCTCAGTGTGTATGGGGGACAGGACCCGACTTTTACCATAGCCTGACGGCAATCGGTCTGCAGAGCAGTTGGTCAACTTAGGCGCCAGAAGGATGCTTGTTCGCGGCGGATGTCGCTGCGCTGAGATGGCCTGTACCAGAAACGCAAACAGCGCATCCGTCAGGATGGGC
>NZ_LNHZ01000056.1:0-298 GCF_001463265.1 Citrobacter sp. 50677481 | reverse complement strand
TCGGGAATAGCTCAGTTGGTAGAGCACGACCTTGCCAAGGTCGGGGTCGCGAGTTCGAGTCTCGTTTCCCGCTCCAAAATTTGAAAGTGCCTTAACGCACAGACCACCCAAGCGGGAATAGCTCAGTTGGTAGAGCACGACCTTGCCAAGGTCGGGGTCGCGAGTTCGAGTCTCGTTTCCCGCTCCAAAATTTGAAAGTGCCTCAACGCACAGACCACCCAAGCGGGAATAGCTCAGTTGGTAGAGCACGACCTTGCCAAGGTCGGGGTCGCGAGTTCGAGTCTCGTTTCCCGCTCCA
>NZ_LNHZ01000055.1:0-1616 GCF_001463265.1 Citrobacter sp. 50677481 | reverse complement strand
TCCCATTTCATCATGTCCATCCAGGCCGACTCAGCAGTAACCCAGATATTCATATGCTTGGTGAAAAAGTTAACCCTGGCGGAAACTTGCTCTTTCGCTTTTTTCGCCAGACGCCGCAGGTCGTCCCAGCGCTTACAGATACCCAGCCCCGGATTCGCTTTCTGCCAGACTTTTTCATCAAAGGGATCGTCACCTTCGTCTAACGTGTAGATGATGGCAAAAAACGTATCGTCTTTTACCAGGCCACGCAGCACCTTGATGGCGTAATCACGCAGTTCGTAGCAGATGCCTTCTTTGTTGAAGCCGGCGGTGGTGATACCAAAAAGCAGAGATTGCAGGCGCGCGCCGGTTGCCGTCTCCAGAACGTCCCAGACGTCTCGGGTTTTGTGAGCATGCAGCTCGTCGACGATGGCGCAGTGGATGTTCAGGCCGTCGAGGTTATTCGCATCTGATGATAATGGCTCGAATTTTGAGGCTGTTTGCTCCTGGTAGATAGCGAGCTTGTTGAATTCGAAGATCCGCCCAAGAGTGGCTTTCGCCTTCTTGACCATATTCTTCGCGTCTTCAAAAACAATTCGCGCCTGGTCACGGGTGGTTGCAGCGGAATAAACCTCCGCCCCGCCCTCACCGTCGGCGCCAGCCATATAAAGCCCCACGCCGGAGCAAAGTGTTGATTTGGCATTTTTACGGGCCACCTCAACATCTGCTGTACGGAAACGCCGGACCATCACCGGCCGACCGCTGCCGTCGTTACGCAGGACGGTTTCCCCTGTATCTTCGTTAACCAGCGGGATAACAAAACCAAAAATATTAATCAGGATGAAAATATGCCAGTCCATCAGATCAATAGGCTGGCCTGCCAGCGCGCCTTTTACGTGAGGCACAAAATTATAGAAATTCAGAATGTGCTGCGCGCGCGGCTCACTGAAGAAAATACCGCGCTCTTCGCCGTGTGTCAGATCGTCAAGAAAACGCTGACAGGCAAGGCGCACATACTCACAGGCAATAATTTCCCCCGCCACCACCCTCTCGGCGTAGCGGATGCCTTCTGCAACCTTAGCCATTAATCCCTCGCTTTCATAAACTCGGTCAGCGGGTCAACCGCATCAGGACCTTTTGCATTCACCTTAGAGCGGCTGGCTGGCGTCATGCCAAACTCACCGAGCATGGCGCGCAGACGTTTCCATGCATCAGCTTTCATGATGGCCGCCGGGTGAGCCTTTATCAGCACATCCCCACTCTGCGTTTCGGTCCGGTAGGTGTAACCCTCAACTTCAAGCGTGTCGCAGTGATGCCGGTATTCGGTATAAGCCTCGACCAGAAGCTCAAGGGCTCTGGCGTCCAGTTGGGACATCACACCGATAGCATCGAGCTCGTCGGCCATCCGCTTAAACCAGTATTTCCCCTGCTTGTCGAAATGCTTCGGCGTTGGGGGTACCCCTGAAGGGGGTTTTGGTTCATTCTCATTGATCGGGCGTTTTGATGGGTTACCCCTCACCAGACGTAGATGGGTCGGGGTTTTCGGTGGTCCTGACATAATCGAAAACTCCTATTAATCATCGAATGGGGGACCCCTAAAAAAAGTTTTCTAACCTGCGGCGATGTGAAAAGAGGTT
>NZ_LNHZ01000054.1:0-192426 GCF_001463265.1 Citrobacter sp. 50677481 | reverse complement strand
CTTACAACGCCGAAGATGTTTTGGCGGAATTGAGAGATTTTCAGCATTGATTCAGAGTTAAGTACGCAATAGTTTGCGCAGCCAGCGCCGCTGATGCGATAAAGTATTGCGTACAGAGCACAAAGAATTTGCCTGGCGGCCGTAGCGCGGTGGTCCCACCTGACCCCATGCCGAACTCAGAAGTGAAACGCCGTAGCGCCGATGGTAGTGTGGGGTCTCCCCATGCGAGAGTAGGGAACTGCCAGGCATCAAACAAGTGAAAAGCCCATCCTGACGGATGGGCTTTTTGCGTTTCTGGCGCTGGTCTACAACATCCAACGCGATCTGACCTATCGATACACTAAATTCAATAACGGGTACGGTTTTCCCAGATCGTCCACTTCTGAACGGCCCGTTACTGTAAACCCCATTTTTTTATAGAATCCCACTGCCTGCGCATTCTGTTCGTTAACATTGGTTGTGAGCTCCGGGGCCAGTGTAAGTGCATGTTCAATCAATAATTTTCCAATTCCACATCCGCGAACGTCTGGATCCACAAACAGCGCATCCATATGTTCACCGGTCAGCAGCATAAAGGCCACAGGGTCATCCTTTTCATCGACGGCCACCCATAACGGCGCTTCTGGCAGAAATGATTTCACCAGTTCCTCAAGCTCGGCTCGATACGCTTTTGACAGAAAATCATGCGTGGCATCGACTGAACGACACCAGATTTTGACCAACTTATCCCCATCATCATGTCGCGATCGGCGAATGTTAATAACCATACTTTCTCCTTTTCTTCACGCTTATAGTTTAACGCACTTACCGACGTGAAACTTTCTCACCTTCAACATGCAGGCTCGACATTTTGCCGATTTCTCGGTATCTTCGGCTATCTGGATGTCTAAACGTATAAACGTATGTTGTGAGGTTATCAGGTTATGCCGATTCGCGTGCAGGACGAGCTACCCGCCGTCAATTTCTTGCGTGAGGAAAACGTCTTTGTGATGACGTCGTCCCGCGCGTCAGGTCAGGAAATTCGTCCGCTGAAGGTACTTATCCTCAACCTGATGCCGAAGAAAATCGAAACTGAAAATCAGTTCCTGCGCCTGCTTTCCAATTCGCCCCTGCAGGTGGATATCCAGTTGCTCAGGATCGACGCGCGTGAGTCGCGCAACACGCCAGCAGAGCATCTGAATAACTTTTATTGCAACTTTGAAGATATCTGCGATCACAACTACGATGGACTGATTGTCACTGGCGCACCGCTGGGGCTGGTTGAGTTTAACGATGTCGCTTACTGGCCGCAGATCAAACAGGTTCTGGAATGGGCGAAAGATCATGTGACCTCGACACTGTTTGTCTGTTGGGCGGTACAGGCTGCGCTTAACATCCTTTACGGTATTCCCAAGCAAACTCGCGCCGATAAACTGTCTGGCGTCTATGAACATCACATCTTGCATCCCCATGCCTTGCTGACGCGCGGTTTTGATGATTCCTTCCTTGCGCCGCACTCGCGCTATGCTGACTTTCCGGCGGCGCTGATTCGTGACTATACCGATCTCGAGATCCTTGCAGAAACAGAGGATGGAGACGCCTATCTTTTTGCCAGCAAAGATAAACGCATTGCCTTTGTGACCGGCCATCCGGAATACGATGCGCACACGCTTGCCAGCGAATATTTTCGTGATGTTGAAGCCGGGCTGAATCCGGACGTACCGTATAATTACTTCCCTAAAAACGATCCGCAAAACAAACCGCGCGCCACCTGGCGAAGCCATGGAAATTTACTGTTTACCAACTGGCTCAACTATTACGTCTATCAGATTACCCCGTACGATCTGCGTCACATGAATCCAACACTGGATTAATCTTCTGCCGCTGACGATCCTAAAGCGTTTCAGCAGCTTGCATCAGGCACCTTCGGGTGCCTTTTTTATTTCCGAAATTCACTTCATCTTGTAATTAAACTTTATTATTAATGTTATCAATAAGTTACTTTATAAGTAAATTAAAAATGGAAATTGTTTTTGATTTTGAAATTTAATTGAGTAGTCTTAGTTGTGCTGAACGAAAAGCGCACAACGATCCTTCGTTCGCATTGGGAATGTAATGTGATCCATGACGAGGAGCTTAAGAATGAATCAACAGGCGACGACCACCGATGAATTGACCTTCACCAGGCCGTATGGCGAGCCGGAGAAGCAAATCCTCACCGAAGAAGCAGTGGCTTTTCTGACTGAACTGGTGACGCGTTTCACGCCCAAACGCAACAAGCTGCTCGCGGCGCGCATCCAGCAACAGCAGGATATTGACAACGGTAATCTGCCGGATTTTATTTCGGAAACGACTTCCATTCGTGAGGGTGACTGGACGATTCGCGGCATCCCGGCGGATTTACAGGATCGACGCGTTGAGATCACCGGACCGGTTGAGCGCAAGATGGTTATTAATGCCCTGAATGCCAACGTGAAGGTGTTTATGGCCGATTTTGAGGATTCACTGGCGCCGGAATGGAGCAAAGTGATCGACGGACATATTAACCTGCGCGACGCGGTCAATGGCACCATCAGCTACACCAACGAAGCCGGTAAAATTTACCAACTCAAGCCCGATCCGGCGTTACTCATCTGCCGCGTTCGTGGTCTGCATTTGCCGGAAAAACACGTCACCTGGCGCGGCGAGGCGATCCCGGGCAGCCTGTTCGACTTTGCGCTCTATTTCTTCCACAACTATCAGGCGCTGCTGGCCAAAGGCAGCGGCCCCTACTTTTATTTGCCGAAAACGCAGGCCTGGCAAGAAGCGGCATGGTGGAGTGAAGTCTTTAGCTACGCAGAAGATCACTTCAATCTGCCACGCGGCACCATTAAAGCGACTCTGCTCATAGAAACGCTGCCTGCTGTTTTTCAAATGGATGAAATCCTCCACGCGCTGCGTGACCACATTGTTGGTCTGAATTGTGGCCGCTGGGATTATATCTTCAGCTATATCAAAACGTTGAAAAATCATCCGGATCGCGTCCTGCCGGACCGCCAGGTGGTGACAATGGATAAACCCTTCCTCAGCGCCTACTCACGCCTGCTGATAAAAACTTGCCACAAGCGCGGCGCGTTCGCGATGGGCGGCATGGCGGCGTTTATTCCGAGCAAAGATGCCGAGCGTAATAATCAGGTGCTCGAAAAGGTAAAAGCGGATAAAGCGCTGGAGGCGAAAAACGGCCACGACGGCACCTGGATTGCACATCCGGGGCTGGCGGATACCGCAATGGCAGTGTTTAACGAGGTGCTGGGTGAAAACAAAAACCAGCTTTTCGTCACCCGTGAGGAGGATGCGCCAATCACTGCCGAACAGCTTCTGGCGCCGTGTGAAGGAGAGCGTACTGAAGAAGGGATGCGCGCCAACATTCGCGTGGCAGTGCAGTATATCGAGGCGTGGATCTCCGGTAACGGCTGCGTACCGATTTACGGCCTGATGGAAGATGCGGCGACGGCGGAAATTTCCCGCACCTCCATCTGGCAGTGGATCCACCACGAAAAAACCCTCAGCAACGGCAAGCCGGTAACCAAAGCGCTGTTCCGCCAGATGCTGGCCGAAGAGATGCGGGTGATCCAGGACGAGCTGGGCGAGCACCGTTATAGCAGCGGGCGTTTCGATGACGCTGCGCGCCTGATGGAGCAAATCACCACATCAGATGAGTTAATCGACTTCCTGACCCTGCCGGGATACCGCTTCCTGGCGTAATTCACCACATAACAATATGGAGCATCTGCACATGAAAACCCGTACCCAACAAATTGAAGAATTACAAAAAGAATGGACACAACCGCGCTGGGAAGGCATTCGTCGCCCTTATAGCGCGGAGGAAGTGGTGAAATTACGCGGCTCGGTCAATCCGGAATGCACGCTGGCACAGCTTGGCGCGGCGAAAATGTGGCGCTTGCTGCATGGTGAGGCGAAAAAAGGTTACATCAACAGCCTCGGCGCGCTGACCGGTGGGCAGGCGCTGCAGCAGGCGAAAGCCGGTATTGAGGCGGTCTATCTGTCAGGCTGGCAGGTGGCGGCGGATGCTAACCTGGCCTCCAGCATGTACCCGGATCAATCGCTGTATCCGGCGAACTCGGTACCGGCGGTGGTGGATCGGATCAACAATACGTTTCGTCGTGCGGATCAGATCCAGTGGTCCAGCGGGATTGAACCAAACGATCCGCGCTATGTGGACTACTTCCTGCCGATCGTGGCGGATGCGGAAGCCGGTTTTGGCGGTGTGTTAAACGCGTTTGAGCTGATGAAATCGATGATTGAAGCCGGTGCAGCGGCCGTTCACTTTGAGGATCAGCTGGCTTCCGTCAAAAAATGCGGTCACATGGGCGGCAAGGTGCTGGTGCCGACGCAGGAAGCGATCCAGAAACTGGTTGCCGCGCGTCTGGCGGCGGATGTGATGGGCGTGCCTACGCTGCTGATTGCCCGTACTGACGCCGACGCGGCGGATTTGATTACCTCCGACTGCGATCCGTACGATAGCGAATTTATTACCGGCGAGCGCACCAGCGAAGGGTTTTTCCGCACCCGCGCAGGGATCGAGCAGGCAATCAGTCGTGGTCTGGCCTACGCCCCGTATGCCGATCTGGTGTGGTGTGAAACCTCCACGCCGGATCTGGCGCTGGCGAAACGCTTTGCCGAGGCCATCCACGCCAAATATCCAGGCAAACTGCTGGCCTACAACTGCTCGCCGTCATTTAACTGGCAGAAGAATCTGGATGATACGACCATCGCCAGCTTCCAGCAGCAACTGTCGGATATGGGCTACAAATATCAGTTCATCACATTAGCCGGGATCCACAGCATGTGGTTCAACATGTTCGATCTGGCACATGCTTATGCGCAGGGCGAAGGCATGAAGCACTACGTTGAGAAAGTGCAGCAGCCGGAATTCGCCGCAGGTAAAGAGGGCTATACCTTTGTTTCTCATCAGCAGGAAGTGGGTACCGGTTATTTCGATAAAGTCACCACCATCATTCAGGGCGGCGCGTCATCGGTTACCGCATTAACCGGGTCGACAGAAGAGTCGCAGTTCTGATGACCTGATGTCCGGTGGCGCGCGCTTACCGGGTCTACGATAACCTGTAGGCCGGATAAGCGAATGCGCCATCTGGCATGATCATGTGCAGGATGGGGAGAAGCGATGACGCGTGGCCTGGAATTACTGATTGCACAAACCATTCTGCAAGGCTTTGACGCCCAGTATGGTCGGTTTCTGGAAGTGACTTCCGGGGCGCAGCAGCGCTTCGAACAGGCTGACTGGCACGCGGTTCAGCAGGCCATGAAACAGCGTATCCATCTTTACGATCACCATGTTGGCCTGGTAGTGGAACAGTTGCGCTGCATCACCGACGGCAAAAGTACCGATGCGGATTTTTTGCTGCGGGTAAAAGAACACTACACCCGGCTGTTACCAGACTATCCACGCTTCGAGATAGCGGAGAGCTTTTTTAACTCCGTCTACTGCCGGTTATTCGATCACCGTTCGCTGACCCCCGAGCGGCTGTTTATCTTCAGCTCCCAGCCAGAGCGGCGCTTTCGTACCATTCCTCGCCCGCTGGCGAAAGATTTCTTTCCCGATCGCGGCTGGGAACCGCTATTAACGCGCGTGCTCAGCGATCTCCCTCTGCGTCTGCCGTGGCAAAATAAAAGCCGTGATATTCGCTATATCACCCTGCATCTGACGGAAACCTTTGGCGCGGATGTGTTATCCCGTAGCCATTTGCAGGTGGCGAACGAACTGTTTTATCGCAACAAGGCGGCCTGGCTGGTGGGTAAGCTGGTCATGCCCGAGGGCACTTTGCCGTTCCTGCTGCCGATTCATCGCACTGATGAAGGCGAGCTGTTTGTCGACGCCTGCCTGACCACTACGGCAGAAGCCAGCATCGTGTTTGGCTTCGCCCGCTCCTATTTTATGGTGTACGCGCCGCTGCCCGCCGCGCTGGTGGAGTGGTTACGCGAGATCCTACCGGGGAAAACCACCGCCGAATTGTATATGGCGATCGGCTGCCAGAAGCACGCCAAGACCGAAAGTTATCGCGAGTATTTACTGTACTTGCGCAGTTGTGACGAACAGTTTATTGAAGCGCCGGGCATCCGTGGGATGGTGATGCTGGTGTTTACCCTGCCGGGATTCGACCGGGTCTTCAAAATCATCAAAGATAAATTTGCCCCGCAAAAAGAGATGTCTGCCGCCCATGTTCGCGCCTGCTATCAACTGGTGAAAGAGCACGATCGCGTCGGGCGTATGGCAGATACCCAGGAGTTTGAAAACTTCGTGCTGGAGAAACGGCAAATCGACCCGGCGTTATTGTCGCTATTGCGTGAAGAAGCGCCGGAGAAAATCACCGACCTTGGCGATCACATTATCATTCGTCATTTGTATATTGAACGGCGAATGGTACCGCTGAATATCTGGCTTGAGCAGGTTGATGGCCAGCAGTTGCGTGACGCCATTGAGGAGTACGGCAACGCCATTCGCCAGCTTGCCGCCGCCAATATTTTTCCCGGCGACATGCTGTTTAAAAACTTTGGCGTTACCCGTCATGGCCGCGTGGTGTTTTACGACTACGATGAGATTTGCTACATGACAGAGGTCAATTTCCGCGATATCCCGCAAGCGCGGTATCCGGAAGATGAGTTGAGCGCCGAACCCTGGTACAGCGTATCGCCGGGCGATGTGTTTCCGGAAGAATTTCGCCACTGGCTGTGCGCCGATCCGCGCATCGGACCGTTGTTTGAAGAGATGCATGCCGACCTGTTTCGCGCCGACTACTGGCGAGCGTTACAGACGCGTATACGGGAAGGGCATGTAGAGGATGTCTATGCTTACCGGCGTAAGCAGCGGTTTTGCGTGCGGTACGCCGGTTCTGCGGAGCCGGCGTAGGCCGGAAAGGGCGCGTCGCCACCCGGTAAACCGGGCTTAACGAATTCCACCGTATGCCAGCGTCACTTCCTTCGCCGCCTTGATCACCATCGCGCCAAACTCAGTCACGCGGTCATCGGTGATGCGCGAAATCGGGCCGGAAATCGAAATGGCGGCGAACGGCTCGCGATGCTCATCATAAATGCACGATGCCACGCAGCGCAGGCCCAGCGCGTGTTCTTCATCATCAAACGAATAGCCGCGCTTACGGGTCTGGGCGAGATCATCCTTCAGATGGACAGGCGACACCAGCGTAGCATGGGTATAGGCATGCAGTCCTTTACGGTGCAGCAGACTGGTGACCTGCTCCTCGCTGAGTTGGGAAAGGAACGCTTTGCCCGCGCCGGAGGCGTGCATCGGCAGCTTGCCGCCGATAGGCGCTGACATGCGCATCAGTTGAGTACACTGCACCTGGTCGATAATAATCGCCTGATGGTCGCTTTGATCCAGCACCGCCAGATTCACCGTCTCGCCGGAATCTTCCATCAGACGTCGCAGGATTGGGTGGACAATCGCCAGCAGATTGCGGCTTTGCAGAAAGCTACTGCCGACAATGAACGCATGCGCGCCGACCGCCCAGTGACCGAGATCGCCAACCTGACGGACGAAACCCTGCTGCTGCATGGTGGTCAGCAGGCGGTGGGTCGTGGAATTGGGTAAACCTGCCTGCTGCGCCAGCTCGGTCAATGCCACGCTGCCGTTGGACTCCGCGATCCATTCCAGCAGCTTCAGGCCACGGGTGAGCGACTGAACCTGTCCGGCGGCGGGGGCTGTCGTCGCGGCGGGTTTTCTACCGCGTTTCGCGGGAACGGTGGCAACCATGGCTGACTCCTTTTTCTGTATCGTGGAAATCATTTTCGTTTTATTCAATTATAATGCAAGCAGACTTAAACTGATCGGATGAGTGAAGCTGAACATGTCTCATGTTGTCTGTTGTTCTCTTTTCCACCTCTTCCGTTTGTGCCAGTATGACCTGTTGAGATTTTTTTGGTCTGGTTGAGCGTTGTCGGGAGCAAGTGTGAGCAGCAAAGTTGAACAACTGCGTGCGCAGTTAAATGAACGTATTCTGGTGCTGGACGGCGGTATGGGCACGATGATCCAGAGCTACCGTCTGAGCGAAGCCGATTTTCGCGGTGACCGTTTTGCCAACTGGCCTTGCGACCTGAAAGGGAATAACGATCTGCTGGTGCTCAGCAAACCGGACGTTATCCGCGCTATCCATGACGCTTATTTTGACGCAGGCGCGGATATCATCGAAACCAACACGTTTAACTCCACGACCATCGCGATGGCGGATTATCAGATGGAGTCGCTGTCGGCAGAAATTAACTTTGCTGCCGCGAAGCTGGCGCGAGCCTGCGCCGATGAGTGGACGGCGCGCACACCGGAAAAACCGCGCTATGTGGCTGGCGTCCTCGGCCCCACTAACCGCACGGCCTCCATCTCGCCCGATGTGAACGACCCGGCGTTCCGTAATATCTCTTTCGATCAACTGGTGGCGGCCTACCGTGAATCCACGCGGGCGCTGGTGGAAGGCGGTGCAGACCTCATTCTGATCGAAACGGTTTTCGATACGCTGAATGCGAAAGCGGCGATATTCGCCGTGAAAGAAGAATTTGAGGCGCTGGGTGTGGAATTGCCGATTATGATTTCCGGCACTATCACCGACGCCTCCGGACGCACGCTTTCCGGCCAGACAACCGAAGCGTTTTACAACTCGTTGCGCCACGCCGAAGCGCTCACTTTTGGCCTGAACTGCGCACTGGGACCAGATGAGCTGCGCCAGTACGTGCAGGAACTGTCGCGTATTGCTGAATGCTACGTCACTGCCCACCCGAACGCCGGACTGCCTAACGCCTTCGGCGAGTACGATCTTGATGCCGATACCATGGCGAAGCAAATCCGCGAATGGGCGCAAGCGGGCTTCCTGAATATCGTCGGCGGCTGCTGTGGTACCACGCCGGAACATATTGCCGCCATGAGCCGCGCGGTAGAAGGCTTACCGCCGCGTAAACTGCCGGACATTGCTATCGCCTGCCGGTTGTCGGGGCTTGAACCGCTTAACATTGGCGACGACAGTCTGTTTGTGAACGTCGGCGAGCGTACCAACGTTACGGGTTCAGCGAAGTTCAAGCGCCTGATCAAAGAAGAAAAATACAGCGAGGCGCTGGATGTCGCCCGTCAGCAGGTAGAGAGCGGCGCGCAGATCATCGATATCAACATGGACGAGGGGATGCTCGACGCCGAAGCGGCGATGGTACGTTTTCTCAATCTGATCGCCGGCGAGCCAGACATCGCCCGCGTGCCGATCATGATTGACTCCTCTAAATGGGAGGTGATCGAAAAAGGGCTGAAGTGCATTCAGGGTAAAGGCATCGTCAACTCCATCTCGATGAAAGAGGGGGTTGAAACCTTCATCCATCATGCGAAGCGGCTGCGCCGCTACGGTGCGGCGGTGGTAGTCATGGCGTTTGATGAGCAGGGCCAGGCGGATACCCGCGCGCGTAAAATCGAGATTTGTCGCCGCGCGTACAAAATTTTGACCGAAGAGGTGGGCTTCCCGCCGGAAGACATTATCTTCGACCCGAACATTTTCGCTGTCGCCACCGGAATCGAGGAGCACAACAACTACGCGCAGGATTTTATTGGCGCGTGTGAAGACATTAAACGCGAATTGCCGCACGCGCTGATCTCCGGCGGCGTTTCTAACGTCTCGTTCTCGTTTCGCGGCAACGACCCGGTACGCGAGGCGATTCATGCGGTATTCCTCTACTACGCCATTCGCAACGGTATGGATATGGGGATCGTCAACGCCGGACAACTGGCGATTTACGACGATTTGCCGACGGAACTGCGCGATGCGGTAGAGGATGTGATCCTCAACCGTCGCGATGATGGCACCGAGCGACTGCTGGAACTGGCGGAAAAATATCGCGGCAGCAAGGCTGATGATTCCGCCAACGCCCAGCAGGCGGAGTGGCGAAGCTGGGATGTGAAAAAGCGCCTCGAATACTCGCTGGTGAAAGGCATCACCGAATTTATCGAACAGGATACCGAAGAAGCCCGTCAGCAGGCTGCCCGCCCGATTGAAGTGATTGAAGGACCGCTGATGGACGGCATGAACGTGGTCGGCGATCTGTTTGGCGAAGGGAAGATGTTTCTGCCGCAGGTGGTCAAATCCGCCCGCGTGATGAAGCAGGCGGTGGCGTATCTGGAGCCGTTTATTGAAGCCAGTAAAGAGCAGGGCTCGAGCAATGGCAAGATGGTCATCGCCACGGTGAAAGGCGACGTTCATGACATTGGCAAAAACATTGTCGGCGTCGTTTTACAGTGTAATAACTACGAAATTGTCGATCTCGGCGTGATGGTTCCGGCGGAGAAAATCCTCAAAACCGCGAAAGAGGTGAATGCCGATCTGATCGGCCTTTCCGGCCTGATCACCCCGTCGCTGGATGAAATGGTGAATGTGGCGAAAGAGATGGAGCGTCAGGGCTTTACCATTCCGCTGCTGATTGGCGGCGCGACCACCTCAAAAGCGCACACGGCGGTGAAGATCGAGCAGAACTACAGCGGCCCGACGGTTTACGTGCAGAATGCCTCGCGCACGGTGGGCGTGGTGGCGGCGCTCCTGTCGGACACTCAACGCGATGAGTTTGTCGCCCGTACCCGTAAAGAGTACGAAACCGTACGTATTCAGCACGGGCGTAAAAAACCGCGCACGCCGCCTGTCTCGCTGGCTGCCGCGCGGGATAACGATCTGGCTTTCGACTGGGCCAGCTACACGCCGCCGGTGGCGCACCGTCTGGGCGTACAGGAAGTAGAGGCGAGCATCGAAACGCTGCGTAATTACATCGACTGGACGCCATTCTTCATGACCTGGTCGCTGGCCGGGAAATATCCGCGCATTCTTGAAGATGAAGTGGTGGGCGAGGAGGCAAAACGCCTGTTTAAAGACGCCAACGACATGCTGGATAAACTCAGCGCTGAGAAAACGCTCAACCCGCGCGGTGTGGTCGGCCTGTTCCCGGCGAACCGTATCGGTGACGATATCGAGATCTACCGCGATGAAACCCGCACCCATGTGCTTGCGGTCAGCCATCATCTGCGACAGCAAACCGAAAAAGTGGGTTTTGCCAACTACTGCCTGGCCGATTTCGTCGCGCCGAAGCTGTCCGGCAAAGCCGACTATATTGGCGCCTTCGCGGTGACCGGCGGGCTTGAAGAGGACGCGCTGGCGGACGCGTTCGAGGCCCAGCACGATGACTACAACAAAATCATGGTAAAAGCGATTGCCGACCGCCTGGCGGAAGCGTTCGCCGAGTACCTGCATGAACGTGTGCGCAAGGTGCACTGGGGCTATGCGGCAAATGAAAACCTCAGCAATGAGGATCTCATCCGCGAAAATTACCAGGGGATCCGTCCGGCGCCGGGGTATCCTGCCTGCCCGGAACATACCGAGAAGGGCACCATCTGGCAGTTGCTGGACGTTGAACAGCATACCGGCATGAAGCTCACCGAGTCCTTTGCCATGTGGCCTGGCGCGTCGGTATCAGGCTGGTACTTCAGCCATCCGGACAGCAAGTACTTCGCGGTGGCGCAGATTCAGCGCGATCAGGTGGAAGATTACGCGTTCCGCAAAGGAATGAGCGTAACGGAAGTGGAGCGCTGGCTGGCGCCTAATTTGGGCTATGATGCGGACTGACCCGTCAGACTGAAGTCACGTTTCCTTACAACTCCCGGGGCGCTCATTGAGCGCCCTGTCTCTTTCTTACAATTAAACCCTTATACTCAAGGCAGGCGCTGCGCAAAATTTATCGCTAATGAGCCTCAGGAAAACATATAAATATAAGGAGTACCTGATTCCGTGTTAACGCTGTTACACCTGCTTTCTGCTGTCGCCCTGCTGGTGTGGGGCACCCATATTGTGCGTACCGGCGTGATGCGCGTATTTGGCGCGCGCTTGCGTACCGTCCTCAGCCGTAGTGTAGAAAAGAAACCACTCGCCTTCTGTGCGGGGATTGGCGTCACTGCGCTGGTGCAAAGCAGTAATGCCACGACGATGCTGGTCACCTCATTTGTCGCTCAGGATCTGGTCGCCCTGACGCCTGCGCTGGTGATTGTGCTCGGCGCGGATGTGGGGACCGCGCTAATGGCGCGTATTCTGACCTTCGATTTATCGTGGTTGTCGCCACTGCTGATTTTTATCGGCGTGATCTTCTTCCTCGGGCGCAAACAGTCCCGCGCCGGGCAACTGGGACGTGTTGGTATTGGTCTGGGACTGATTCTGTTGGCGCTGGAGCTGATTGTCCAGGCGGTCACGCCGATCACCCAGGCTAACGGCGTGCAAGTGATTTTCGCCTCGCTGACCGGCGATATCATGCTTGATGCGCTGATCGGCGCGATGTTTGCCATCATCAGTTACTCCAGCCTCGCGGCGGTGCTGCTGACCGCGACCTTGACGGCGGCGGGCATTATCTCGTTCCCGGTGGCGCTGTGTCTGGTGATTGGCGCTAACCTCGGCTCCGGTCTGCTGGCGATGCTCAACAACAGCGCCGCCAATGCCGCTGCCCGTCGCGTGGCGCTGGGTAGCCTGCTGTTCAAGCTGGTGGGCAGCCTGATTATTCTGCCGTTCGTGCATCCGCTGGCGGACCTGATGGATGAATTGCCGCTGCCGAAGTCCGAACTGGTGATCTACTTCCACGTCTTTTACAACCTGGTGCGTTGTCTGGCGATGATCCCGTTCGCTGAACCGATGGCGCGGCTTTGCCAGCGATTGATCCGTGACCAGCCGGAGCTGGAGGCGCACCTGAAACCGAAGCATCTGGACGTTAGCGCGCTGGATACCCCGACGCTGGCGCTGGCCAATGCCGCTCGGGAAGCGTTGCGGATCGGCGACGCGATGGAACAGATGATGGTTGGACTGAAAAAGGTGATGCACGGCGAGCCGCGTGAAGAGAAAGAGCTGCGCAAAATAGCGGATGACATCAACGTGTTGTATACCGCTATCAAGCTCTATCTGGCGCGGATGCCGAAAGAAGAGCTGGCGGAAGAGGAGTCTACGCGCTGGGCGGAGATCATCGAAATGTCGCTTAACCTTGAGCAGGCATCGGATATCGTCGAGCGCATGGGCAGTGAAATTGCCGATAAATCGCTGGCGGCACGTCGCGCATTTTCTGTCGAAGGGTTAAAAGAGCTGGATGCGCTGCACGATCAACTGCTCAGTAACCTACAGCTGGCGATGTCGGTATTCTTCTCTGGCGACGTCACCAGCGCCCGACGACTGCGCCGCAGCAAGCACCGTTTTCGTATACTGAACCGCCGCTATTCCCACGCGCACGTCGACCGTCTGCATCAGCAGAACGTGCAAAGCATCGAAACCAGTTCTCTGCATTTGGGGCTGCTGGGTGACATGCAGCGTCTGAACTCGCTGTTCTGCTCAGTTGCTTACAGCGTGCTTGAGCAACCGGACCAGGACGACGAGAGGGATGAATATTAATCAAACTGACTGCCGGACGGGCGCAGCGCCATCCGGCATCAAGGGCTAAACCGATTAAAAGCGGTGTCCCGCCTCCAGCGCTACTGCGTCCTCACCGGCTTTAAACACGTAGGTGGTGTTCGGGCCGCCGAGCACCGCCTGACCGTTACTCACCTTAATCCAGTTACCTTCCGGCAGGCCGATGACCGTCAGTTCCGGCGCAACCACCAGTAGTTCGCGAATACGCTGCTCGCGGGTTTCGCCCTTATGCCCCTCCGGCAGCGCGTTGGTGAAGTGCGGGTTAATCTGGAGTGGGAACAGGCCCAGCGCGTCAAAGCCCTGCGGATCGACAATCGGCATATCGTTGGTGGTGCGAATGGTTGGGCAGGCGAGATTGGAACCTGCGCTCCAGCCGATATACAGCGCGCCGCGTTTCACCACGTCAACAATCGGGGCCAGCAGCCCGCGCTCACGGCTCTCTTTCAGCAACTGGAAGGTATTGCCGCCGCCGACAATCACCACCTCGGCGTTGGCAATAGCGGCAACCGGATCGGCTACCGTATGGATACCCGTTACGTTAACGCCCATCGGCGCGAAGATGGCTGCCGTTTTCTCCGTGTACTCGTCCCAGGTTTGCGTCACGCCTGCGAACGGAATAAACACTGCCGAACGGCGTCCATTTAATTGCTCAGCAATCAGCGGCAACGCGTGCTCCATCCAGCCCTTACCCGGCAGCGTCGAGTTACTCAATAAAAGCAGTTCCATCATTTCTCCCTGTAATCACAAAATTAACCGGAGCATATGCTAACACTGCACGTTTATCCGCTTACTGACGTGGCTCACGGAGTGAAAAGGACCATGCTGTATTTTGGCCTGAATCGCGGCTAGTGCTTCACCCACACAAGTTGATCGACCCGGAAGCCCAGACTGCGCGCGGTGGCGAGATAATCCTGCTTCACCGCGTCCGGGATAGTGGGCGTGCGCGACAGGATCCACAGATAGCTGCGGTCCGGGCCGCTGACCAGCGCGTGCTGGTAATTATCATCCAGTTTGATCACGTTATAGCCGCCATAGAACGGCCCGAAGAACGAGACTTTCAGCGCGGCCGTGGTTGGCTCACCCGTGAAATAGGCTTTCCCTTCGCTCTCATTCCACGTATTTTTCACCGGGTCGTAACCGCGGTTAAGCACGCTAATACCGCCGTCGCTGCGCTTGCCGTAGGTGGCGGTTACCTGCTCAAGCCCCCGCTCAAAGCGGTTTTCCAGGCGGGCGACTTCGTACCATTTGCCCAGATAGCGACTGGCGTCAAAATTCGTAATGGGCTGAACGCCTTTCGGCGGCGTGGGGGATTTACAGGCAACCAGCGTCAACGCAATCGCGACACCGGTTACGACAGGCCATAGCTTCATGAGAACTCCTTTCATCTACGCAGTTGGAAGTAAAGTGTAGTGCAAACGGTTCGCGCTTCATTCAAACCGGCGTGATTGGCAGAAGATTGAGAGTAATCTTTATCCACTGTTATGCGCCTGTTACATAAGAGTATGCCCAGCAGCTAAAATATCATTACGCCTTATGATTCACAGTCAGGAGAAGAGCATGAACGTGCAACCCGTTATTGGTATCAGCGGCTGTTTAACCGGATCGAACGTTCGTTTTGACGGCGGCCACAAGCGTATGGGCTTTGTCATGGATGAACTGGCGCAGTGGGTCACGTTCAAACCGATCTGCCCGGAGATGGCGATTGGCCTGCCCGTTCCGCGTCCGGCGCTGCGCCTGGTGCAGACGGCGGCAGGGGACATCCGGATGCGCTTTAGCCATGCGCCGCATGAGGATGTGACGGACAACATGGCGACGTTTATCGACAGCCATCTCTCGCGTCTGGGCGATCTGGCCGGCTTTATCGTCTGTGCAAAATCACCCAGTTGCGGCATGGAGCGGGTACGGCTGTACGATGAAAAAGGCAATCGCGGGCGTAAAGAGGGCGTCGGTCTGTTCACCGGCGCCTTAATGGCGAGCTATCCCTGGCTGCCCGTTGAAGAAGATGGCCGTCTGCACGATCCGGTACTGCGGGAAAATTTCGTTGAGCGGGTATTTGCCCTGCACGAACTCAACGCGTTGCGTGAAACGGGCCTGACGCGACGTGCGCTACTGGACTTCCACAGTCGCTACAAACTCCAGTTGCTGGCGCACCATCAGGCGGGGTATCGCGAGATCGGGCCGTTTGTCGCCTCATTACATGAATGGGACGATCTGGAGGCGTTTTTCGTGGTGTACCGCGAAAAGCTGATGACGATCCTGAAAAAACCGGCCTCGCGGAAAAACCACACCAATGTGCTGATGCATATCCAGGGGTATTTCCGTAACCAACTCAATAGCCGCCAGCGTGGGGAACTGCGCGACGTCATTCTTAACTATCGCGCCGGTGTGTTGCCGATCCTCGCCCCGTTAACGCTGCTGAAGCACTATCTGGCCGAATACCCGGATCGCTACCTGCTGACGCAAAACTATTTTGATCCCTACCCGCAGGATCTTGCCCTGCGTCTGACGGTAAACTGAGTGGGTGGTGCGCGTGATGGCGGGGCGTAGCAACGTGGTTCTTTTTTATCGCCCCAAAGGTAAGGTATATTTCGCTTTTAATACACACCGGCATTCAGGCTGTATCAAGGCGGCAAGGGAGTAACACCCTGGAGAATGCAGTGTCTACAGGAGAAACTATGCTGCCCGACTCATCCATCCGACTCAATAAATACATCAGCGAAAGCGGGATCTGCTCGCGTCGTGAAGCCGACCGCTTTATCGAACAAGGAAATGTCTTCATTAACGGCAAGCGCGCCACCATCGGCGATCAGGTGATGCCGGGCGACGTGGTGAAGGTCAACGGTCGGCTGATTGAGCCGCGTGAAGCGGAAGATTTGGTGTTTATCGCCCTGAACAAGCCGGTGGGGATCGTCAGCACCACTGAAGACAGCGAGCGTGACAATATCGTTGATTTCGTTAACCACAGTAAGCGCGTGTTCCCGATTGGCCGACTGGATAAAGACTCGCAGGGATTGATTTTCCTGACCAACCACGGCGATCTGGTCAACAAAATCCTGCGTGCCGGAAACGATCATGAAAAAGAGTACCTGGTGACGGTCGATAAGCCGATCACCGACGAGTTTATTCGTGGTATGGGCGCGGGCGTGCCGATCCTTGGTACGGTCACCAAAAAGTGTAAGGTAAAAAAAGAAGCGCCATTTGTGTTCCGCATTACCCTGATTCAGGGGCTGAACCGCCAGATCCGCCGGATGTGCGAATACTTCGGTTACGAAGTCACGAAGCTTGAACGTACGCGCATCATGAACGTGGGCCTTGCCGGGCTGCCGCTCGGCGAATGGCGCGACCTGACGGATGACGAACTGATTACGCTGTTTAAGCTGATCGAAAACTCATCGTCTGAAGCGAAACCGAAGGCAAAATCGAAGCCGAAAACCGCGGGGATAAAGCGCCCAGTGGTGAAGATCGAAAAGCCGAAAGAAAAAGAGAAAGCGCGCCCGGCGGCAAACGGTAAGCGTTTCACCTCGCCGGGGCGTAAAAAGAAAGGTCGTTAACGTCGGCCGCGCGTTGGCGTATTCGCCGACCAGGAGAACGACGCCGCTGAATCCGGTTTGTAAGCCTGCTTTTTCTTCAACTGGCGGGCTTTTTTAGCTTCTGCTTCGCGCAGGGCCATCAGTTTATCGATGTACTCCTTCTTCACGCTGTTGGTTTCGCTGTTCGTCAGCGGACGACCATGTGCAATGCGCGCGCGATCCAACAACGTTTTCAGCTCACGCTGCTCGCGTTCCGTCATCTCTTTTTGGGTAATGCGGGGGAGTGCCATGCGGGTGTCCTCAATCGGATAGTGCAACCAGTGTACGGCAAAGAGGCGATGCTTTGTAGGCCAGATAAAGCGAAGCCGCCAACTGGCCTTTATAACCCAATGGCGCGTAGCTTATCAGGCCTCTGTTTCCGTTAATTATTGATGCTTATTTTTCCCAATAGGCTTACCGGACCAGTAACCGGCCAGCAGTGAGCCGGAAAGGTTGTGCCAGACCGAGAACAGCGCGCCGGGCAGGGCGGCGAGCGGGCCAAAGTAGATTTTCCCCAGCGCCGCGGCGAGGCCGGAGTTTTGCATGCCCACTTCAATCGCCAGCGTCCGGCAGGTGGATTCATCAAACCCGAACAGGCGTCCGCCCCAGTAGCCGCCGAGCAAACCGAGGGTGTTATGCAGGATCACCGCTATAATCACCACAAAGCCGACCGAGGCAATATGCGAGGCGGAACCGGCCACCACGGCGCTAATGATCGCCAGAATGCAGACCATCGAAAACGCGGGCAAATAGGGCTCTACCGCTTTTACCACGCGGGGAAACAGATGGTGCACCACCAGACCCAGAGCGATCGGGATCACCACTATCTGCAAAATGCTGAGCAGCATGCCCATCACATCCACCTGAATGTGCGCATCAACGTACAGCCGCGTCAGCAACGGCGTCGCCACCACCCCGACCAGCGTCGAGACGGACGAGATGGTGACGGAGAGCGCCACATCACCCTTCGCCAGATAAATCATCACGTTTGAGGCCGTTCCGCTGGCGACGCTGCCCACCAGCACCATACCTGCGGACAGTTCCGGCGGCATCCTGAACGCCAGCGCCAGCACCCAGGCCGCGAGCGGCATCAGCAGATAATGCAGGAAAATCCCGGCAGCCACCGGCGCAGGCCGGGAAAGCACGCGTTTGAAATCGTCAACCTTAAGGTGAACGCCCATGCCGAACATAATCAGCATCAGTAGGGTGGCGATCCACGGACCGACCGGCGTAAAAGTGGAGGGAGTGTAATACGCAATAACAGAGAGCAGCAGCGCCCATAATGGGAACAACCGCGTGAGAGTGGCCAGCATGTTTCATTCCTTGCGATAAGTGTGTTGTGTCGTTATAAACAGGCCGGGATCGAGCCTGGCCATGCTTATTGTTTATCGCGGAAGCGTTTAATATTCAAA
Organism: Citrobacter sp. 50677481; assembly: GCF_001463265.1. Taxonomy (NCBI): domain Bacteria; kingdom Pseudomonadati; phylum Pseudomonadota; class Gammaproteobacteria; order Enterobacterales; family Enterobacteriaceae; genus Citrobacter; species Citrobacter sp. 50677481. The sequence goes on along the minus strand of NZ_LNHZ01000054.1, from coordinate 173,985 downwards.
CGATTTATGTTTGTCGGAAGCATTGTGCGGACGGTAATGAAATAAAAAGGCCCGATGACGCTTGCGCGCATCGGGCCTTCCGGCATAAAAATTCAATCACTCAAACAAATTATGGTGCAGCTTCTGCACAACCTGTTCAGCTTCTGCGCCCGGCACCAGGAAGCACAGGTTATGGCTGGACGCCCCGTAGCAGATCATACGGATGTTAAACGGTTCCAGCACGCCAAACACCTCTTTGCCGACGCCGCAGGCTTTTGACAGATCGTTGCCAATCAGGGCTACCAGCGCCAGACCTTCTTCGACTTCCACCCGACACAGCGCGGACAGTTCCATCAACAGTGACTGCGTCAGCAGCGTATCGCCGGTCGAGGTTGAACCGGTAGTGTCGAGGGTCAGCGCCACGCTGACTTCCGACGTGGTAATCAGATCGACCGAGATATTATGACGCGCGAGGATACCGAACACTTCGGCCAGGAAGCCACGCGAATGCAGCATATTCAGGCTGTGCAGGGTGAGCAGCGTCTGCTTGCGGCGCAACGCCAACGCGCGGAACAGTGGCGGGTTTTGGGTTTTGTTGCACACCAGCGTACCGCCCGCTCTTGGGTCTTTGCTCGATCCGACAAAAACCGGGATGTCACTGCGTACCGCCGGCAGTAGAGTCGCGGGATGGAGAACTTTTGCGCCAAAGGTGGCCATTTCCGCGGCTTCTTCGAAGGCGATTTCGTCGATGCGTTTTGCCGCCGGCACGACGCGGGGATCGGTGGTGTAAATGCCCGGAACGTCCGTCCAGATATCCACTCGCGTCGCGTTCAGCGCTTCGGCCAGCAGCGCTGCCGTGTAGTCACTACCGCCGCGACCCAGCGTCGTGGTGCGGCCTTTGCTTTCGCTGCCAATAAAGCCCTGGGTGATGATCAGCCCTTCGCTCAGGCGCGGCGCCAGCTGCAGCGATGCCAGTTCCGCCAGCGCGGCAACGTCCGGCTCGGCACGACCAAAGCGATCGTTCGTCCGCATGATTTTCCGTACGTCGAACCACTGCGCCTGCACGTTGCGTTCGCGCAGGATCTCAACAAACAGCAGGGTCGACATCAGTTCGCCGTGGCTGACCAGCTCGTCTGTCAGCGCTGCCGAGGTGGCTAATGAGGCGGCTTCCGCCAGCGTGGTGATATTTTCCAGCAGGCGTTCGATCTCTTCACGGATCACGTTCGGGTAACGCAGGCGTTCAAGAATATCGAACTGAATTTGCCGAATGGCGTCGAGTTTTTCAAAACGCGCAGGCGGCTCCAGTCCCTCCGCCAGCGCAACCAACAGATTGGTGATACCCGCCGAAGCGGAAAGCACCACCACGCGCACGTTGGTGTCGGAAAGCACCACGTCGGCGCTACGGTTCATGGCATCAAAATCGGCTACGCTGGTACCGCCAAATTTGGAGACGACTAGCTCTGTCATAACAACCTCGTGTCAGGGAATGAGAAAGCGACCATGGCACAAGGGCAAAACAGAAACCGGTGCAGGCGCAAATGCAAATTTAACTCGCGTATTTATAAATAAAATGAGTGGCCTGGACTGTCAACGCCGGGATTATGCGGATTTTTTATGCTGCGTTTAGGCTCAGTAAAGGTGCTAATAACGTCTATACTTTTGGCTTCTTTTCATTTCGTTTGACCATGGCCAGGGCAACGGCATTAAAACAATCACACTTTTCGGTGACTGGCGTTACAATCGATCCCAGTCACAATTCTCAAATCAGAAGAGTATTGCTCATGAAAAACATCAACCCGACGCAGACTTCTGCCTGGCAGGCACTCCAGAAACACTTTAACGAGATGAAGGACGTAACCATCGCGGATCTGTTCGCGAAGGATAGCGATCGCTTCAGCAAATTCTCCGCAACGTTTGACGATCTGATGCTGGTGGATTTCTCCAAAAACCGCATCACGGAAGAAACGCTGAGCAAACTGCAGGATCTGGCGAAAGAGACCGATCTGGCGGGCGCCATCAAGTCCATGTTCTCCGGCGAGAAAATCAACCGTACTGAAGACCGCGCCGTGTTGCACGTGGCGCTGCGTAACCGTAGCAATACCCCCATTATCGTTGACGGCAAAGATGTGATGCCGGAAGTCAACGCGGTACTCGAGAAGATGAAAACCTTCTCTGAAGCGATCATTTCCGGTCGCTGGAAGGGTTACACCGGCAAAGCGATTACCGACGTGGTGAATATCGGTATTGGCGGCTCCGACCTTGGTCCGTTCATGGTTACCGAAGCGTTGCGTCCGTACAAAAATCACCTGAACATGCACTTCGTTTCCAACGTCGATGGCACCCACATCGCTGAAGTGCTGAAGACAGTGAATCCGGAAACCACTCTGTTCCTGGTCGCCTCCAAAACCTTCACCACTCAGGAGACCATGACCAACGCCCACAGCGCGCGCGACTGGTTCCTGAAAACCGCCGGTGACGAAAAGCACGTGGCGAAGCACTTCGCGGCGCTGTCCACCAACGCGAAAGCGGTCGGCGAGTTCGGTATTGATACCGCCAACATGTTTGAATTCTGGGACTGGGTGGGCGGCCGTTACTCTCTGTGGTCAGCGATTGGTCTGTCGATTATCCTCTCTGTGGGCTACGACAATTTTGTTGAGTTGCTCTCCGGCGCGCATGCAATGGACAAGCACTTCTCCACCACCGCGCCAGAGAAAAACCTGCCGGTGCTGCTGGCGCTGATCGGTATCTGGTACAACAACTTCTTTGGCGCAGAAACCGAAGCGATTCTGCCGTACGACCAGTATATGCACCGCTTTGCGGCCTACTTCCAACAGGGCAACATGGAATCCAACGGCAAATACGTTGACCGTAACGGCAATCCGGTGGATTACCAGACGGGTCCCATCATCTGGGGCGAGCCGGGCACTAACGGCCAGCACGCGTTCTACCAGCTGATCCACCAGGGGACTAAGATGGTGCCTTGCGACTTTATCGCCCCGGCGATTACGCACAACCCGCTGTCCGACCACCATCCGAAGCTGCTGTCTAACTTCTTCGCCCAGACCGAAGCGCTGGCGTTTGGTAAATCCCGCGAGGTGGTTGAGCAGGAATACCGCGACCAGGGTAAAGATCCGGCGACGCTTGAGCACGTTGTGCCGTTCAAAGTGTTCGAAGGCAACCGTCCGACCAACTCTATCCTGCTGCGCGAAATCACGCCGTTTAGCCTGGGCGCGCTGATCGCGCTGTATGAGCATAAAATCTTCACTCAGGGCGTGATTCTTAACATCTTCACTTTTGACCAGTGGGGCGTAGAGCTGGGCAAACAGCTGGCTAACCGTATTCTGCCGGAGCTGAATGATGATAAAGAGATCAGCAGCCATGACAGTTCAACCAACGGGTTAATCAACCGCTATAAAGCCTGGCGCTAATCGGCTTTTGAAACGCAGCCGTAGCGGCTGCGTTTATGCTGTCATTCCAATGAATTTATCGAACTCATTTTAAGCCGATATTCATATCGGCTTTTTTATAAGATAATTCTGTTTGTCCGTGCTGATGCGCAAATAATGATATTGAGCTTAATCCTAAAATAATGAATACCCCTAAAATCACCCTGCGTTATTTTAGGAAAATACGGAGGGTAAAGGCATACGCATGAAATTTCAACGCATTGATTATAAAGCGTAATCATATTTACATTAAAATCAATTGCTCACCAAAAGTCCAATTATCCTAAAACGACTTCGCTATTTAGACCCGCCGCAATCCGCATGCTTTAGTTGTGTATACTCGATCCCGCCCGAAACGCTTTTGGGTAAATCTCCATTCATTCAATGAAGGGAAATTGTTATGAAAAAAGTTCTGTATGGCATTTTTGCCATATCTGCGCTTGCGGCGAGCTCTGTCTACGCAGCCCCCGTTCAGGTGGGTGAAGCGGCAGGTTCGGCGGCGACGTCGGTGTCAGCGGGCAGTTCCTCCGCGACCAGCGCCAGCACCGTAAGCTCAGCGGTGGGTGTCGCTCTGGCGGCAACCGGCGGCGGTGACGGTTCCAATACCGGGACCACCACCACCACGACCACCAGTACCCAGTAACACCGGTACGTTTAACCATAACCACACTTCGGTGTGGTTATTTTAGATTTCCGAAAGCCTGTGGGCCTGAAGGCCAGGGTTACGCACCCCTGGCAACCATGCGGAGAAGAGTCGTGAAGCGACCTGGAATCATCTTTATTTGCCTGCTGTTACAGGCATGCTCAGCCACCACCAAAGAACTGGGCAACTCACTGTGGGACAGCATGTTCGGTACGCCTGGCGTCCAACTGACGGACGACGATATCCAGAATATGCCCTATGCCAGTCAGTATATGCAGCTTAACGGCGGACCGCAGCTGTTCGTGGTGCTCGCCTTCGCGGAGAACGGGCAGCAGAAATGGGTGACCCAGGATCAGGCGACTCTCGTGACCCAGCATGGTCGGTTGGTGAAAACGCTGCTCGGCGGCGACAACCTTATAGAGGTCAATAACCTCGCTGAAGACCCGCTAAGAAAGCCCAACCAGATCGTCGACGGCGCCACCTGGATCCGCACGATGGGCTGGACCGAATTCAGGCAGGTTCGCTACGCCACCGCGCGCTCGGTCTTTACGTGGGACGGCAGCGATACAGTGAAGGTAGGCAGTGATGAAACGCCGGTACGTGTGCTGGACGAGGCGGTGACCACCGACCAGGCACGCTGGCATAACCGCTACTGGGTAGACAGCGAAGGGCAGATTCGCCAGTCAGAGCAGTATCTGGGGGCGGACTTCTTCCCGGTGAAAACCACGCTGATCAAGGCGGCAAAATCATGATGAGACGAACGCTTACCGCACTGCTCTTGAGCCTGAGCGCGTCATCGGTTATTGCCGCGGGCACCGTCAAGGTCTTTATGGCAGGGGGCGAGGAAGCCAAAACGCTGACCGGCGCGGAACACCTGATCGATCTGGTCGGCCAGCCGAGGCTGGCGAACAGCTGGTGGCCGGGGGCGGTCATTAGCGAAGAACAGGCTACCGCCACGGCACTGCGTCAACAGCAGGCGCTGGTCGCGCGACTGGCGGCGCTGAGCGCGGAAGAGAGCGGTGACGATGCCGCCGCTATCAACACCCTGCGCCAGCAAATTCAGGCGCTGAAGATCACCGGCAGGCAACATATCACGCTCGACCCGGACGTGGTGCGCGTTAGCGAACGCGGTAATCCGCCGCTCCAGGGAAACTATACGCTGTGGGTAGGCGCGCAGCCCACGGAGGTCACTCTGTTCGGCCTGCTGAGCCGTCCCGGAAAACAACCGTTTATGCCCGGACGCGATGTCACCCATTATCTTGACGGACAAAACTTGCTCAGTGGCGCGGATCGCAGCTACGCGTGGGTTGTTTATCCTGATGGACGCAGTCAGAAAGTGCCGGTCGCTTACTGGAATAAACGTCACGTTGAACCGATGCCGGGCAGTATCATTTTTGTAGGGCTTGACGATTCTGTCTGGAGCAGCGAACCGGACGCGCTGAACGCCGACATTCTCCATACCCTGACGCAGCGGATACCCGAATAATGAAAAAAACACATCTGCTCAGCTTACTGGCGCTGGGCATCAGCGCGGCCTGCCACGCCGAAACGTACCCGGCGCCCATTGGCCCCTCTCAGTCTGACTTTGGCGGCGTAGGATTATTACAAACCCCGACCGCGCGCATGGCGCGTGAGGGTGAGCTGAGTCTCAACTATCGTGATAACGATCAGTACCGTTACTACTCGGCTTCCGTACAGCTTTTCCCCTGGCTGGAAACCACACTGCGTTATACCGACGTGCGAACCCGACAATACAGTAGCGTAGAGTCTTTCTCCGGCGATCAAACCTATAAAGATAAAGCCTTCGATCTGAAGCTGCGACTTTGGGAAGAAAGCTACTGGATGCCGCAGGTGGCGGTGGGCGCGCGGGATATCGGGGGGACCGGCCTGTTTGACGCCGAATACATCGTGGCGAGCAAGGCCTGGGGTCCGTTTGATTTTTCACTTGGGCTCGGCTGGGGTTATCTGGGGACCAGCGGCAACGTCACAAACCCGCTGTGTTCCTACAGCGACAAATATTGTTACCGCGATAATAGTTATAAGCAGGCGGGATCCATTGACGGTAGCCAGATGTTCCACGGCCCGGCCTCGCTGTTTGGCGGCGTTGAATACCAGACACCCTGGCAGCCGCTACGTCTGAAGCTGGAATATGAAGGGAATAATTACCAGCAGGACTTCGCGGGCAAGCTGGAACAGAAAAGCAAGTTTAACGTCGGCGCCATTTATCGCGTCACCGATTGGGCCGACGTTAACCTCAGCTATGAGCGCGGCAACACCTTTATGTTTGGCGTCACGCTGCGTACAAACTTCAACGATTTGCGCCCCTCTTACAGCGATAACGCCCGACCGAAATACCAACCGCAGCCCCAGGACGCGATCCTGCAACACTCGGTGGTAGCGAACCAGCTTACGCTGCTGAAATACAATGCCGGACTGGCGGATCCAAAGATTCAGGTGAAGGGTGATACCTTGTATGTCACCGGCGAGCAGGTGAAATACCGCGACTCGCGTGAAGGGATCGAACGTGCGAACCGGATCGTGATGAACGATCTGCCAGAGGGGATCCGCACGATCCGCGTAACCGAAAACCGGCTTAACCTGCCGCAGGTGACCACCGAGACGGACGTCTCCAGCCTGAAACGTCATCTTGAAGGGGAACCGCTGGGACACGAAACGCCGCTGGCGCAAAAACGCCTTGAGCCTGTGGTTCCCGAAAGTACCGAGCAGGGCTGGTATATCGACAAGTCGCGCTTTGCTTTCCACATCGATCCGGTGCTGAACCAGTCCGTGGGCGGGCCGGAAAACTTCTACATGTACCAGTTGGGCGTCATGGCGACGGCCGATCTGTGGGTCACCGACCATCTGTTGACCACCGGTAGCCTGTTTGGCAACCTTGCCAACAACTATGACAAGTTTAACTACACTAATCCGCCAAATGACTCGAAGCTGCCGCGTGTGCGTACCCGGGTGCGTGAATATGTGCAGAACGACGCTTACGTCAATAACCTACAGGCCAATTACTTCCAGTATTTCGGCAACGGCTTCTACGGCCAGGTCTACGGGGGTTATCTGGAAACCATGTACGGCGGCGCGGGGGCAGAGGTTCTTTACCGTCCGGTAGACAGCAACTGGGCCTTTGGTCTCGATGCGAATTACGTGAAACAGCGTGACTGGCGCAGCGCGAAAGAGATGATGAAATTCACCGACTACAGCGTTAAGACCGGGCATTTGACCGCCTACTGGACGCCGTCATTTGCACAGGATGTGCTGGTGAAAGCGAGTGTCGGTCAGTATCTGGCGGGCGATAAGGGCGGAACGCTGGATATTTCCAAACGCTTCGACAGCGGCGTGGTGGTGGGCGGTTACGCCACCATCACAAACGTGTCGCCGGACGAATACGGCGAAGGGGACTTCACCAAAGGGGTGTATGTCTCGATTCCGCTGGATCTCTTCTCCGCCGGCCCGACCCGCAGCCGGGCGGCGGTTGGCTGGACGCCGCTGACGCGTGACGGTGGTCAGCAGTTGGGGCGTAAATTCCAGCTGTACAACATGACCAGCGACCGGAGCGTGAATTTCCGTTAATGCTGTTAGCCGGGCGGCACAGCGCTTGCCCGGCTAACGTTTTTGTCGCTCCGCTAACCGCAGCGCCATCGGATGAATAAGCAAACATAAACAAAAAATATAGATCACCGTCACATTTTTGCGTTATACAGGAACCTCGCCACTGAGAAAGAGGTGCCGTTATGACGTCATTATCTCGTCCACGCGCGGAGTTTATCTCCACCGTGCTTCAGACTGTTCTGAACCTGGGCCTGCTGAGTCTGGGGCTGATCCTCGTTGTCTTCCTCGGAAAAGAGACGCTGCATCTCGCGGATGTCTTGTTTGCGCCTGAGCAAACCAGCAAATATGAGCTGGTGGAAGGGCTGGTGGTCTATTTTCTCTATTTCGAATTTATCGCTCTGATTGTTAAGTACTTTCAGTCCGGCTTTCACTTTCCGCTACGTTATTTTGTGTATATCGGGATCACTGCGATAGTGCGGCTGATCATCGTCGATCATACCTCTCCACTGGATGTGCTGATCTACTCGGCGGCGATCCTGCTGTTGGTGATCACGCTATGGTTATGTAATTCGAAACGGCTTAAGCGGGAGTGACGCTTCAGGCAGTGTTTAAAATGTGATCTATATAGATTTAATTTAAAACTATATAGTTTTAAATGCTTTTCCATGAAACCTGAGGGCGGTGAGGGATCTCACCAGAGGTGGATGTCGTCATTCACATTTCATGGAGAGTGCATATGTTTAGCGAAACAGGCTATGAAGAGACCGTGATGGGCCTGATTGTTAATGCCGGGCAGTGTAAAAGCTGCGCATTTAAGGCGTTACAGGAGGCCCGAAAAGGCAATTTTTCTGAATCCGCGAAGCAAATGGCCGCGTCTGAACAAGCCGCGAAAGAAGCCCACGCCTTACAAACCCGACTAATTGAATATGATGAAGGAGAAGGGAAAGTACCGGTTCATTTAATTATGGTCCATGCACAGGACCATTTAATGACGGCCATGCTCGCCCGGGAACTTATTCAGGAAATGATCGCGCTGAATTTCCCCGCTCCGCGTTAATCCTCTTTTCGACAGGGATACGGTATGTTTCAATCCTCAATACTGGGGCGGATTACTGACGCCTCGCAGAAGATGGCCGCTGAGGTTCATTTACGGAGCTTACGCGATAGTTTTATTATTGCGGTTCCCTTCCTCGTGCTGGCGGGTTTATTTATTATGCTTAATTATGTCATTCTTGATACCAATGGCCTATTGAGCAACTTTTTATCTGCCGAAGCCTTATTACGTCTGCGTAATATTGGTGAGCGAATTCTTAATGGCACGATGAATATATTATCGCTGATGCTGGTAATATTAGTGGCGTATCACGTCGCCAGTAAGAAAAAACACCCGACGCCGGTTATACCCGCGATGGTCGCGCTGGCGGTATTCTATGTATTGATGCCGCTCGAAACAACGCAAACCCTGGCAGATGGTCAGGAGATTACACTGTCGGGTATCGTGCCTTACGCTTGTACCAATGCCGGGGGCGTCTTTCTGGCGATACTCACGGCGATACTCTCAACCAATCTCTTCTTGTGGGTGTCAAAATGTCAGGCGCTACAGATTCGCCTTGGTGACGACGTCCCGCCAATGGTGGTGCAATCCTTTCAGGCCATGTTTTCGATAATGCTGACGATAGCCAGTTTCGCGCTGGCGGCGTTTGCGGTAAGCACGCTGGCGCACACAGAAGTTCAGGCCCTGATACAGCGGCTTATACAGGCGCCATTAGTGCATTTAACCACCAATCTTCCTGGCTTTCTGGTGCTGACGACGCTTACCAATATCCTGTTTGCATTAGGGATTCATCCCGGCGGTATTATCAATCCTGTCCTGGAGCCGCCGTTACTGGTGGCGATGCAGGAAAATATGGCGGCTTTTGCCAGCGGGCAAGTTCCGCCGCATATCATCGTGCTACCGTTTCGCGATCTTTACGGTCATATGGGCGGGACAGGGAGCACGCTGGCGCTGCTGCTGGCCGTATTTATTCGTAGTAAATTATCCAGCCATCGTAAATTTTCCCGAACGGTCATTGCGCCGGGCCTCTTCAATATCAACGAACCGGTAATATTTGGTTTCCCGGTGCTTTATAATCCGTTAATGATGATTCCATTCATCGTTTACCCACAAATTAATTTTATTATCGCTTATTTTTCGACGTCCTGGGGATGGGTGTCGAAAATAGTCGCGTATGTCCCGTGGTCTGTTCCGCCATTTATTTCCGGATGGCTGGGTTCCGGCGGTGATTACCGCAATGTGATTTTGCAGGCGGTTTTGCTGGCGCTGGGGGTGATTATCTATATGCCATTTTTGAAAGCCTACGAAAGCGCAATGATCAAGAACCGCAATGAAAAGGTCATCGACGAAATCGTTGCGGAGCAAAACGCTGAGACCCATGGCGATGACGCAGAGGGTATTCATCTGCTGGACGGTAAAACCATTATTCTGGCCTGCAATGAAGGCATGTCCACCTCATTGATGGCATCGAAAATGCGTAAATATACCGAGAGCCAGAGTTGCACGCTGACTGTTTATGCGGTTAACGCCGGAAAACTGGCGCAAGAGTATGAAAAGGCGCAGCTGATTTTGCTCGGGCCGCAGCTTGCTTATCTTCAGGAAACGATCGCGCAGGAGATTAATCATCACTGCCCTGTTGTCCCGATAGATCCTCAGCATTTTAGCAAACTCGACGGACCCGCTGCGGTTCACGCGGCCTTATCTTTTTTTATTAAGGAATAATCATGATTAATTGTGCTTATATCGGTTTTGGTAAAAGCGCCACCCGTTATCATTTGCCGTATGTTCTGCATCGCAAAGATAAATTCAACGTTAAGCGTATTTATGATATTCAGCGTAAGCCGGAAATTGAAGCCAGCGAACGCTATCAACACATTACTTTCACGTCGAATCCTGACGATATTCTGAACGACAGCGAAATCCAACTGGTGGTGATCTGTACCCACCCTGACAGCCATTATCAATACGCAAAATTATGCCTTGAAAAAGGTAAAAACGTGCTGGTGGAGAAACCGTTTACCACCACGCTGGAGGAAGCCAGAACGCTGTTTGCGCTGGCGCGCGAAAAAGGACTCACCGTCACGCCCTTTCAGAACAGACGGTTCGATAGCTGCTTTCTGACCATGAAACAGGCTATTGAGAGCGGCAAACTGGGCGATATTGTCGACATCGAAAGCCACTTCGACTATTTTCGCCCCGATGCAGAAACCTGTCCGGGCAGCGATTTCACCGGCGCGTTTTATGGCCTGGGCGTGCACACCGTTGATCAAATCCTCTCGCTATTGGGTCGTCCGCAGCAGGTTGGATACCATCTCCGTAAGCTGAGAAATCCGCATAATCCTGACGATACCTTTGAAGTACATCTCTATTACGGCACCACCACCGCGATTGTCAAAACCAGTCATCTGGTCAAAATAGCCGGGCCGCGGTTTATCGTTCATGGTACCCGGGGGTCGTTTATTCGCTATGGTATCGATCAACAAGAGACCAGCCTGAAAGCCGGTATTATGCCAGGAGACGCCGCATTTGGCGCGGATCAAGAAATGGCCGTGCTGGAATATGTGAATGCTGACGGGGATTCCGTCCGCGAGACGTTTGCGGCGGTTCCGGGTGATTATGGCCGCGTTTACGATTCGCTGTATGCGACCCTGACCCGCGGAGAGGCGAATTACCTCAGTGAAAGCGAGGCGCTGACCAACCTCGAAATCCTTGAAACGGCATTTCGCCAACCGTCTCCTGCCATTGTCACCCTTGGCGGGGAGGTCGCATGATGAAACGGATCCTCAACTGTCGGGCCAGCGACTTTTCTCTCCCCGTCATGGGCGATGAGTTGCGCGAAGCCATTATGGTCAGCGAAGGGCGAGTCATTATGGCCGAGATCGCCGTACAGTCACCGCCGTTGTTTGCAGAAGTGACCAACGCGGAACTGATTAGCGCCTTCGGCGCAGATTTGCTGTTGCTGAAGGGCGTTAACTGCCTGCAACCTGAGATCAACGGCGGCGACGGCCGGTTTGGCAACGATCCTGTCACCCAGGTGAAACGGTTAACCGGGCGCTTAACTCGCGTCAGTTTTGAAATCAGCGGAGAAGGCGATGCCTCAACGCCCAATGCTTTTTCGCCCGCGCATTTCCATGCGATGGCACATGCAGATTTCTTCTGCCTCACCGGCTATGACAAACCCGGCGTCACGCCTGAACGTCTGCGCCAGGCGATTAGCCAGCTCCGAGCGCAAACAGATAAACTGATTCTGGTCGCGAAATTCTTGACGACAGGGCTGGGGCAGCCGGAAGAGTATGCCAGCTATATCCGGGCTGGCGCGCATGGCGTAATCTTTCCGGCACCCGCGGGCTGTCGCGGCGCGTCGGAAGTCCGTGTAGCGGAAATTGTGCAGGCGGTGCACGACTGCGGCGGACTTGCCGTCACCACCCTGAGCAGTAGTCAGGAAGGGGCGGATTGTGCTACGGTGCGCGAAATTGGCCTTGCCAGTAAGCGTTGCGGCAGCGACATGCATAATTTTGGCGACGCCGGCGTGGCGGGTATGGCCGATCCGCAGGCGCTCAATGCCTTGTCGATTGCGATTCGTGGGCGACGACATACCTGGGTGCGGATGGCGGCCTCACTATCCCGATAACAAGAACCGGCCCCGTAAGGGGCCGTTTGCGGAGGAACTATGCCGAAATATATGGACATATACCACAAGGTGCGACATCGCATTGTGGCGGGCATTTATGCTCCGGATAAAAAACTTCCCGAAGGCGCGAAACTGGCGGCTGAATTTGCCTGTAGCGAATTAACGGTGGCGAAGGCGCTGGATCTGCTGGTCAGAGAAGGTCTGGTGTTACGTAAACGCGGGCTGGGGTCTTTTGTAAAGCGTCAGGTTTCTGCCGCCAGCAATTCTCATCTCATAGGCACCGCGCAGCGGTGTGCCAGCTACGGTAAAACGTTGTCGACACGCGTCCAGCAGTATGCCGCTGTGCCTGCGAAGCAGGACATTGCGCAAAAATTGCAAATCCCGGAAGGCGAACTGGTCCATGAGATTCAGCGGGTGCGTATTATTGACGCGATCCCATCGATTGTTGAGTACACCTGGATGCCGGTGGCGCTTTTCCCTCATCTCAACCTCCGTCATATTCAGCACTCCATTTACGCTTACATTACCCGTGAACTGGGGCAGATTATTCACAGTGCGCATATGACGGTAACCGGGCGGAACGCCAGTGACCAGGAGCGACAGTGGCTGGACTTAAGCGAGCCGACTATCCTGATTCAGGTGGAACAAACGGCCTTTCTCGACAATGGTCGCCTTTTCGAGTACTCCTGCGCGCGTCATCTCTGGCATACCTTTAATTTCGAAACCGACTTTGTACGTGTCTAGCGTTGCGCTAAACAGCAAAAGGCGGCCCGCAGGCCGCCGTTGAAGGTCAGAGTAATCACTGTGCGGGGGCTTCGCGGGATTTTTTCTCCGCAGGTGCCCACAGCTCTTCCAGTTCTTCCAGCGTCTTGCCTTTGGTCTCCGGCACGAACTTCCACATAAACAGCGCTGCCAGCACGCCCATACAACCGTAAATCCAGTAGGAGAAACCGTTGTGGAAATGTGCGACCAGCCACGAATTTTTGTCCATCATTGGGAAAGTCCAGGAGACAAAATAGTTTGCCAGCCACTGAGCGGCGACGGCGATAGCCAGCGCTTTGCCACGAATCGCGTTCGGGAAGATTTCCGCCAGCAGAACCCAGCATACCGGGCCCCACGACATGGCAAACGCGGCGACGTAGAACAGCATCGACAGCAGGGCGACGATTCCCGGCGCCTGGGTGTAAAACGCGGTGCCGAGGCTAAACATCCCGATAGCCATACCGAGCGCGCCGATGATTTGCAGCGGCTTACGGCCAAATTTATCTACCGTCATAATGGCCAGCACGGTAAAGCTCAGGTTGATCACGCCAACGATAATGGTTTGTAACAGCGCCACGTCGGTGCTGGCGCCCAGCGTCTTAAACACTTCCGGCGCGTAATAGAGGACCACGTTGATGCCGACAAACTGTTGGAACACTGAGAGCATAACGCCAATCACAATGACTCCCACACCAAACATCAGCAGGCGTCCGCCGGTTTTGCGGCCGTGCTCCAGCGACTGGTGAATCTCCTGTACGGCCTGCGTGGCGAGCGAGGATCCCATAATTTTGCGCAGAATGCCTTCGGCCTGTTCCTGTTTGCCGTGCGCCATCAGCCAGCGCGGGCTTTCCGGAACGGTATACAGCAGCAGTAAAAAGAGCAGGGCAGGAATACATTCCGAGGCGAACATATAACGCCAACCGTTGATATTCAGCCAGGTCGCGTCACCGGATTTGGCAATAAAATAGTTGACGCAGTACACCAGGAGTTGGCCGAAAATAATCGCGAACTGGTTAAACGAAACCAGTTTCCCGCGGATTGGCGCAGGTGCCATTTCAGCGATATACATTGGCGACAGCATGGACGCTAACCCGACGCCAATACCGCCAATGATACGATAAATAACAAATTCAGGAACGTATCCGGCCAGATAAACGGGGACGGTATTATCCGGATTGATGGTGGTAAAGCCTAATTCCGGCCAGGCGGAACCGACACCGGAAATAAAGAACAACAGTGCGGCAATTTTAAGCGAATCGCGACGACCGAAGCGGTTGCTGCAATAGCCGCCGATCGCGCCGCCAATGATGCAGCCGATCAAGGCGCTGGCGACACAGAAGCCGAGCAACGAGTTGGCGGCGGATTCACTGAGATGTTGTGGGGCAACAAAGACGGTATTCAATGACTCAACGGTACCGGATATTACCGCAGTATCGTAGCCAAATAATAACCCTCCTAATGTTGCGACTAAGGTAATCGAAAAAATATATCGGGAATTATATGGGGTGTTCATTCAGACCTGCCTTGCGGATACAGTTCTTTTTATCAGTGTCGAAGATGGTGGGTTTAACAGGCAGGTAAAACAATTATCATTTTTTACATTGCGGTTACGTAATGTCTTTTCTGTGATCTTAATTCTGTTTGTTGCGCCGGGTGATAAAAGGAAAATAGAAAAGCAGTGACCGTGAGCACGAAAGATAATAATCATAACGGCATTATCAAATAACATAAAAAAAGGCGCTCCGGGGAGCGCCGAATTACAGTCACAAGTTGGATAAATACACGTTGAGGGTGCAGTGGCATTGCCCGTTTCCGGGCGGGTACAGCATAAAACTTATCCTTTCACACCGCCTGCCGTCAGGCCGTTAACCAGCCAGCGCTGGGCCAGCAGGAACACCAGGGTGATCGGAATGGCAGAAAGCACAGCCGCCGCGGCAAAATCGCCCCACAGATAGTTTTGTGGGTTGAGATATTGCTGCATCCCCACGGCCAGGGTATAGCTGTTGACATCACGCAGTAACAGAGAAGCAACCGGCACTTCAGTGATGGCGGCGATAAACGACAGGATAAACACCACCGCCAGAATCGGTACCGACAGCGGCAACAACACCAGGCGGAAAGCCTGCCACGGCGTGGCGCCATCCAGCGCTGCCGCTTCTTCCAGCGAGCCGTCGATGGTTTCGAAATAGCCTTTAATGGTCCAGACGTGCAGCGCGATACCGCCAAGATAGGCGAAGATCACCCCGCCGTGCGTGTTCAGGCCGATAAACGGAATGTACTGACCGAGACGGTCAAACAAGGCATACAATGCCACCAGCGACAGGACCGCCGGGAACATCTGGAAAATCAACATCCCTTTAAGCAGCGTGGCTTTACCCGGAAAGCGCATGCGGGCAAAGGCGTAAGCGCAAGTGGTCGAGAGCGCCACGATACCGATGGCGGTGATCCCGGCAATCTTCACCGAGTTCCACAGCCACAACAGTACCGGGAAGGGTGGCGGCGTGACCCGGCCATCAGCATGCTCGACGCTGAAGCCCAGCGCCAGCCGCCAGTGCTCCCAGGAGATTTTTTCCGGGATCAGACTGCCGGTGGCAAAGTTCCCTTCACGTAGTGAGATCGCGATAACCATCAGCAGGGGGAACATGATCGCCGCGATAAAAATCAGCAGTCCTAAGTGCGTCACGAGGAGGCGCAGCTTTTGAGATTTGGGTTGAACCATAGCCATGATCGATGCCCTCCTTAGTCAAATTTCATTCGTGTGGCTTTCAGGTTAACGATAGCCAGCGCGCCCACCAGCAGGAAGATCAGCGTGGCGATTGCCGCCGCCAGACCAAAGTCCTGCCCGCCGCCGCCTTCAAAGGCGATGCGGTAGGTGTAGCTGACGAGCAGGTCGGTATACCCGGCTGGCGTGGTGGTGCCGAGACGATCCGGGCCACCGTTGGTCAGCAGTTGAATCAGCACGAAGTTGTTAAAGTTAAAGGCGAAGCTGGCGATCATTAGCGGCGTCAACGGTTTAATCAGCAGCGGCAGCGTAATTTTGAAGAAGTTCTGGAACGGGCCTGCGCCGTCCATCGCCGACGCTTCGTACAGGTCGTCCGGGATGGCCTTCAGCAGCCCCATGCACAGGATCATCATGTACGGATAACCCAGCCAGGTATTCACGATGATAATCATCGAGCGGGCGGTTAGCGGGTCGCTGAACCAGGCCGGTTTGATACCGAACAGCGCGCTCAGCATC
Organism: Citrobacter sp. 50677481; assembly: GCF_001463265.1. Taxonomy (NCBI): domain Bacteria; kingdom Pseudomonadati; phylum Pseudomonadota; class Gammaproteobacteria; order Enterobacterales; family Enterobacteriaceae; genus Citrobacter; species Citrobacter sp. 50677481. Next base: position 157,671 of record NZ_LNHZ01000054.1, on the reverse strand, counting down.
ATGTTGATTTCACCAAAACTCTGGTTAAACAGCCCTTTGAAAATCAGAATCGAGATAAACGACGGGACGGCATACGGCAGAATCAGCAGTACACGATAAATCGCTTTGCCTTTCAGCGACTCCCACTGCACGAGGCAGGCCAGCACCATACCGACTGCGACGGTAAGGATGACGGTCAGCACCGAGAACACGACGGTCCAGACGAAGATGGCGAAGAACGGCTTCTGAATGCCTTCGTCGGTGAAGACGCGGGTGAAGTTATCCCAGCCGATAGTGACCGTGTAGCCCGGACTCAGTTTTTCATCGCCCCAGTTGCCATCGGCGTTGATGGACTGATAAAAACCGATGTTGTTGTTCGGACGGTACTGTACGCCGTTCTGGTTATTGGTGAGCGTGCCGTCGTCGGCCAGCGTGTACAGCGGTCTGGTGCCGGAGAACTGGCGCAGCGAGCTCATGATGACTTTGCTTTCATCCGGCAGCACGGCGGTGATCTGGTTCAGCGCCTGGCGATTCTGGGTAATGACGCGCAGGTTGGCGCGCTCGCCGGAAGGCAGGGCGTCCGCTGCTTTTAACTCGAGTTTCTGCTCGCCGCCAAATGTGAAGGCGTCAGAAACGTAATATTTACCGGTTTCCCCGTCGGTCAGCGCCAACTGCCAGTCGTCGCCCGCCGGGTATAATCCAAAGTTATAGGCTTTACCCGCCTGATAAGAGCGGTCCAGCAGAACCTGTTGCGCGCGCTCTTGCGCCAGTTGGTTGGTGCTGCTGTAGTTAGTAAACGCAATGGCGATAGTGCAGATCAGCGGAAACAGGACGAACAGCCCCATCCCGGCGAGACCCGGATAAACATAGCGCCAGGCGTATGCTTTACGGTTAGCGAAAATGTACAGGCCAACAGAGCTTAAAATCAGCGTCATGATGGCGAACAGATACTCCCCTTGTGCGTACATTAAAACTACAAGGTAACCCACCAGCAGGCCAAGCAGACCAATCGCCGACCACTTCAGCGCGTCGCTTTGCCACCAATGTTTCTTTTTAATGACATCCATGGGGATCTTCCTCAACAACATTGAAATCCTGCAGGTCAGTGTGTCTGATGGCGCTGCGCTTATCCGGCCTGCAGCGTTATGCAGACCGGATAAAGCACGGATGCCGCCATCCGGCACCTTACCTGTACATTACTTGGTGATACGGCCCTGCGCGTCCTTCAGCGCGGCGTCAACAGTCTGGCGACCGCTGGCGGCGTTGATTACCGCTGTGCGTACCGCATACCAGAAGGCGGACATTTGCGGAATGTTCGGCATGATTTCGCCTTTCTGGGCGTTATCCATGGTGGCGGCAATACGTGGGTCTTTGGCTAACTGATCCTGATAGGATTTCAGCGCCACGGCGCCCAACGGTTTGTCCTTGTTCACATCCGCCAGGCCTTCGTCGGTCAGCAGGTAGTTTTCAAGGAACTCTTTCGCCAGCTCTTTGTTCGGGCTGGCGGCGTTAATACCGGCGCTCAGCACGCCCACGAACGGTTTTGACGGCTTGCCTTTGAAGGTCGGCAGCAGGGTAACGCCGTAGTTCACTTTGCTCTTGTCGATGTTTGACCACGCCCACGGACCGTTAATGGTCATTGCCGTTTCGCCTTTGTTAAAGGCCGCTTCGGCGATGGAGTAATCGGTATCCGCGTTCATGTGTTTGTTCTTGATGAGGTCAACCAGGAAGGTCAGACCGGCTTTCGCGCCCGCGCTGTCCACGCCGACATCTTTCACGTCGTACTTGCCGTTTTCAAACTTGAACGCGTAACCGCCGTCAGCGGCGATCAGCGGCCAGGTGAAGTACGGCTCCTGCAGGTTGAACATCAGCGCGCTCTTACCTTTCGCTTTCAGTTCTTTATCCAGCGCCGGAATTTCTTCCCAGGTCTTCGGTGGGTTTGGTACCAGGTCTTTGTTATAAATCAGCGACAGCGCTTCGACCGCGATAGGGTAGGCGATCAGCTTGCCGTTATAACGCACCGCATCCCAGGTAAACGGATACAGTTTGTCCTGGAACGCTTTGTCCGGGGTGATCTCAGCCAGCAGGCCAGACTGCGCGTAGCCGCCAAAGCGGTCATGCGCCCAGAAGATAATGTCCGGGCCGTCACCGGTGGCCGCGACCTGCGGGAATTTTTCTTCCAGCTTGTCCGGATGCTCAACGGTCACTTTAATGCCGGTGTCTTTCTCGAATTTTTTGCCCACTTCGGCCAGGCCGTTATAGCCCTTGTCGCCGTTAATCCAGATAACCAGCTTGCCTTCTTCAATTTTGGCGAGCGCAGGTGCGGAAATCATCATTGCTGCGAGGGCGGACAATGCGAAAACGCGTGCGCCAGTCTTAATCTTCATATCTGCCATCCTTTTGGTGATGTGCTCGTGGTACGACTTCAGTGGTTCAACGTGCCCCAGTCTCCTTAATTGACATCCTCTTTCCATCATCCTTCCCCCTACGCCCCACCCCCGCTTTATGTGATCTGTGTTACATAAATGTGAGTAATGCGTACTGGCGCACATAAAAACAGTCCCATTTTTGCAAGCGACATCACGAAATTCCCTGCTGCTGCCTGGCGTCGGTCTCAGTGCTCCTTCTCTCATCCTCCCGACTCCTCCCCCATAAAAAAGCCGGGGGGTGGAGGATTTACGCAATCAATGAATCACGCATAGTCAGGCCATCATGAATGTTGCTGTCGATGACAGGTTGTAACGAAGGGAGAAGGGCATGGCGAGCGTACAGCTGCGAAATGTAACGAAAGCCTGGGGTGACGTGGTGGTATCGAAAGATATCAACCTCGACATTCACGAAGGGGAATTCGTGGTGTTTGTCGGACCGTCAGGCTGCGGAAAATCCACACTGCTGCGTATGATTGCCGGGCTGGAAACCATCACCAGCGGGGATCTTTTCATCGGTGACACCCGAATGAACGATATCCCGCCCGCAGAACGCGGCGTTGGCATGGTCTTTCAGTCTTATGCGCTCTATCCCCATTTAACCGTTGCGGAAAATATGTCGTTTGGCCTCAAGCTGGCGGGCGCCAAAAAAGAGGTGATGAACCAGCGCGTCAATCAGGTGGCGGAAGTACTCCAACTGGCGCACCTGCTGGAGCGTAAGCCGAAGGCGCTTTCCGGCGGTCAGCGCCAGCGCGTGGCGATTGGCCGTACGCTGGTGGCGGAACCGCGCGTGTTCCTGCTCGATGAACCGTTGTCCAACCTTGACGCCGCGCTGCGTGTCCAGATGCGTATTGAAATCTCCCGCCTGCATAAACGCCTGGGCCGCACGATGATTTACGTCACCCACGATCAGGTCGAAGCGATGACGCTGGCGGACAAAATTGTGGTGCTCGACGCCGGACGCGTGGCGCAGGTCGGCAAGCCGCTGGAGCTGTACCACTATCCGGCTGACCGCTTTGTCGCGGGCTTTATCGGCTCGCCGAAGATGAACTTCCTGCCGGTAAAAGTCACCGCCACCGCCATCGACCAGGTGCAGGTTGAGCTGCCTAACCGCCAGCACGTCTGGCTGCCTGTCGACAGCGCGAATGTCCAGGTGGGGGCAAACATGTCCTTAGGGATTCGTCCTGAACACCTGTTGCCGAGCGACATCGCCGACGTCACCCTGGAAGGTGAAGTGCAGGTTGTCGAACAACTCGGTCACGAAACGCAAATTCATATCCAGATCCCCGCCATCCGTCAGAACCTGGTTTACCGCCAGAACGACGTGGTGTTGGTAGAAGAGGGCGCCACATTCGCTATCGGCCTGCCGCCAGAGCGTTGCCATCTGTTCCGTGAGGATGGCACCGCATGTCGTCGGTTGCACAAGGAACCGGGCGTTTAAGGCTCCCCATTAAAAAAACAAAACGTAAAACCCGACGTGGCGGCATCAAGCCAACAAAGCGGCAGCCCGACCGGTGACGCGTTTAAAGAAAAGCAATGATCTCAGGAGATAGAATGATGATTACTCTGCGCAAACTCCCCCTGGCGGTTGCCGTAGCAGCAGGCATGATGTCTGTTCAGGCAATGGCCGTGGATTTCCATGGTTATGCTCGTTCCGGTATTGGCTGGACGGGCAGTGGCGGCGAACAACAGTGCTTCCAGGCAACCGGCGCTCAAAGTAAGTACCGTCTCGGTAACGAATGTGAAACCTACGCGGAACTGAAACTGGGTCAGGAAGTGTGGAAAGAGGGCGATAAGAGTTTTTACTTCGATACCAACGTCGCTTACTCCGTCGCGCAGCAGAACGACTGGGAAGGAACCGATCCGGCGTTCCGTGAAGCCAACGTACAGGGTAAAAACCTGATCGACTGGCTGCCGGGCTCCACTATCTGGGCCGGTAAGCGCTTCTATCAGCGTCATGACGTCCACATGATCGACTTCTACTACTGGGATATTTCCGGTCCTGGCGCCGGTATTGAAAATATCGATCTGGGCTTCGGTAAACTGTCTCTGGCCGCGACCCGTTCTCAGGAAGCGGGCGGTTCTTATACCTTCAGCAGCCAGAATATTTACGATCGCTCCAAAGATACCGCCAACGACGTGTTCGACGTACGTTTAGCCGGTCTGGAAACCAACCCGGACGGCGTACTGGAGCTGGGCGTTGACTACGGTCGCGCGAATACTACCGACGACTACCGTCTGGCGGATGGCGCATCGAAAGATGGCTGGATGTTCACCGCTGAACACACCCAGAGCATGCTGAAGGGCTACAACAAGTTTGTGTTGCAGTACGCTTTAGATGCGATGACCACGCAGGGTAAAGGGGTTCCGCAGGGGTCTTTATCCGATATCAACGATCCAAACATTAATAACAATGGTGAAATGTGGCGTGTCCTGGATCACGGCGCAATCTCGCTGGGCGATAAATGGGATTTGATGTACGTCGGTATGTACCAGAACGTCGATCTGGATAATAACCTCGGCACCGAATGGTGGACCGTGGGCGTGCGTCCGATGTACAAATGGACGCCGATCATGAGCACCCTGATGGAAGTGGGTTACGACAACGTGAAGTCACAGCAAACCGGTGATCGTAACAGCCAGTACAAAATTACCCTGGCGCAACAATGGCAGGCGGGCGATAGCATCTGGTCCCGTCCAGCAATCCGCGTCTTCGCGACCTACGCGAAATGGGATGAAAACTGGGGTTATATCAAAAACGGTGACAATGTGTCCCGTTACGCCGCAGCAACCAACTCCGGCTTCAGCACAACCAGCCGTGGCGACAACGATGAGTGGTCCTTTGGCGCCCAGATGGAAATCTGGTGGTAATCCGGCATTAACCTGACGTAACGAGGGGCGTAAGCCCCTCTGTTTTCTCGCGGTTTAGCGCGCTATTGCCTGGCCACCGCTGAACCCATGCTTTCTGAGGTGATAACAATGAAAATGAAGAAAAGTCTCGTCGCCCTTTGTTTATCCGCAGGGTTACTCGCCAGCGCGCCGGGCATCAGCCTGGCTGAGGTCAACTATGTGCCGCAAAACACCAGCGCCGCGCCGACTATTCCGACCGCTGCGCTCCAGCAATTAACCTGGACGCCGGCCGATCAATCTAAAACGCAATCTGTCCAGCTTTCAACCGCCGGCCAGCGTCTCGACGTGGCGGGCATTACCGGCCCCGTCGCGGCCTGGAGCGTCCCGGCGAATATCGGCGAACTGAACATTACGCTTTCCAGCGAAGTAAATAAACAAACCAGCGTCTTTGCGCCGAACGTGCTGATTCTTGATCAGAACATGACGCCATCCGCGTTTTTCCCCAGCAGCTATTTCACTTACCAGGCGCCGGGCGTAATGAGCGCGGATCGTCTGGAAGGGGTGATGCGTCTGACGCCAGCGCTGGGCCAGCAGAAGCTCTACGTGCTGGTCTTTACCACCGAGAAAGATCTCCAGCAGACCACTACGCTGCTTGATCCGGCCAAAGCCTATGCCAAAGGTGTCGGTAACGCCGTGCCGGATATTCCGGACCCCGTGGCCCGTCACACCACCGACGGCCTACTGACACTGAAAGTGAAAACCAGCAGCAGCTCCAGCGTGCTGGTAGGGCCGCTGTTTGGATCGTCCGGCCCGGGTCCGGTGACGGTCGGTAATACCGCCGCGCCTGCCCCAACGTATGCGGCGCCAGTGGCTGCGCCGACAGCGACACCTGCGCCGGTTAAGAAAAGCGAGCCGATGCTGAACGACACTGAAAGCTACTTTAACAAGGCGATTAAAGACGCCGTCGCCAAAGGTGACGTGGATAAAGCGCTGAAACTGCTTGATGAAGCTGAACGCCTGGGGTCGACATCTGCTCGTTCCACCTTTATCAGCAGTGTAAAAGGCAAGGGGTAAGGTTCTCCCCACATTGCTGATTTGCAACAACTGGTGCGTCTTGTGGCGCACCTTTTTTTCGCCCTCGTTTTAGCATTCAATGCGAATTGTTACGTTTCTGTTGCGTAACAGATCACTTAACTGTGTTTCTTCCTTCTGTAATCGCTTTTCTGCGATACAATGACTTTCAGTTATGAAACGGAGAGTCAGCATGTCACACCCCGCGTTAACGCAACTGCGTGCGCTGCGCTATTTTGAAGCGATCCCTGCGCTGGATGCAGAACAGCTCGACTGGCTGTTACTGGAAGATTCCATGACAAAACGTTTTGAGCAGCAGGGAAAACGGGTCACGGTGACGCTGATAAGAGAAGGCTTTGTCGGGCAACAAGAGGTAGCGGACGAACTGGCGTTGCTGCCGCAAGAGTCCCGCTACTGGCTGCGTGAAATCCTGTTATGCGCCGATGACGAACCCTGGCTTGCCGGACGCACAGTGGTGCCTGAATCTACCCTCAGCGGCCCGGAAATAGCCCTACAAAAATTGGGCAAAATCCCGTTAGGGCGCTATCTTTTTACATCATCGACATTAACCCGAGATTTTATTGAGATTGGTTGTGATGCCGGGCTTTGGGGGCGGCGTTCGCGCCTGCGGCTGAGCGGTAAGCCGCTGTTGCTGACCGAGCTGTTTTTACCGGCATCACCGTTGTACTAAGAGGAAAATAAAATGGAGTGGAGTCTGACGCAGAACAAGCTTCTGGCGTTTCATCGCTTAATGCGGACGGATAAGCCCATTGGCGCCTTACTGCTGCTCTGGCCGACGCTATGGGCGTTATGGGTCGCGACCCCTGGCGTGCCTCCATTGTGGATTCTGGCGGTCTTCGTTGCAGGCGTCTGGCTGATGCGCGCCGCCGGGTGCGTGGTAAACGACTATGCCGATCGCAAATTTGACGGCCACGTGAAGCGCACGGCGAACCGTCCGTTACCCAGCGGCGCAGTGACTGAAAAAGAGGCGCGGACGCTGTTTGTCGTGCTGGTGATGCTCGCCTTCCTGCTGGTGTTGACGCTCAACACCATGACTATTTTACTTTCCGTTGCCGCGCTGGCGCTGGCCTGGGTGTACCCATTTATGAAGCGCTACACCCATTTGCCGCAGGTGGTGTTGGGCGCGGCGTTTGGCTGGTCGATTCCGATGGCCTTTGCCGCAGTGAGCGAATCGGTGCCGCTGAGCTGCTGGTTAATGTTCCTGGCTAACATACTTTGGGCGGTGGCCTACGACACACAGTATGCGATGGTTGACCGTGACGATGACCTGAAGATCGGTATTAAGTCGACCGCTATTCTGTTTGGTAAAAACGACAAGCTGATCATCGGTATTTTGCAGGTCGCGGTGCTGGTATTGATGGCGCTGATTGGCTGGCTGAACGGACTGGGGATAGGATTTTACGGGGCGATTGTGGTCGCTGGCGCGCTGTTCGCGTATCAGCAGAAGCTGATTGCTAACCGCGAACGTGAAGCCTGCTTCAAAGCGTTTATGAACAATAACTATGTCGGACTGGCGCTGTTTATCGGGCTGGCGATGAGCTACTGGCATTTATAAACAATAAACCGGTCATTCGACCGGTTTTTTTATACGTTACTCGCTTTGCGTCGCGCTCTCGATAGTGAGGCGCACATCCGAGGTAATCAACTCCGCCAGCATCTGGTACACCTTCATGGTTTCGCCAGGTTCTGCATCGCCGGTATCGCTGATATAGCCTTCGTCACGTAAAGTAAGCACTAACGAACTGAACACAGCCTTGTCGAAAAACTCCGGCGCGTTGATGCCGTGCAGAACCGACAAACGCTGCGCCACGGTCCGGCTCTCTTTTTCCAGCGTACCGCGGTTGATTGATGGGTTCGCGCTCAGAAGCCAGAAGGTAATGGCGTAACGTTGCAACGTTTCGCGTGCGCCTGCCGCCAGCAGTTGCAGCGTGCGGGAACGCGCAGGATGAATATGCAGCTCGTCGTTTTGTACGGTAATCAGCCCCTGACGCTGCATTTCTGTCGCCAGCGCGTCAATGACTCCAGCCAGTTCATCGCGCTCCCAGCGCAGGAACAGCTCGGCTTTCAGCATTGGGTAAAGGACATCCACGTGCTGCAGCAACGCGTCGCGGGAGATACGGCGGTGCTGGGTAATGATCGCCGCCATCAGCGACGGCAGAACCAGCATATGGGCAATGTTGTTGCGATAATAGGTCATCAGTACCGCCTGCTCGCGCGGCAGAATGATGATATCGCCAATGGTATCCTTTTCGACTTCAAACTTATTCATCTGCAACGCGTGATCGATCAGTTCACTGGCGCTGGCCGACGGGACCGTTGAGTCAGAGGAGTACGGCACATTGTGCATCAGATCCAGATAACAGTTGAGCTGCTCGGTCAACTGCTCGCGAGTGAGCGAACGCTGACGTGACGCCAACAGCGCGGTGCAGCACAGGTTCATGGCGTTCGCCGCCCCTGCGTTGTTAATGCGCACCATCAGTTCAGAAGCAATACCGTTAACCGTCGGCGTCAGCCAGGCCGGACGCACCGCTTCAATAGGGTCGATAGACTCGCGCCAGTCGGGAACGTGGTGGTTGAGGTACGTCATCAGCGGCATCGGTTCGCCGAAGTTAACGTAGCCCTGACCGAGATTACGCAGTTTGCTCAGGCCACGCAGCATCTGCGGCAGGCTCTCTTTCTCTTTCGTCGCCCCGCGCAGCTCTTTGGCGTAAGTGCCCACTTCCATGACGTGCTCGTAGCCGATGTAAATCGGGACTAACGTAATCGGACGGGTACCGCCGCGCAGCATCGCCTGGATGGTCATCGACAGGGTGCCGGTTTTCGGATCCAGTAAACGGCCAGTACGGGAACGCCCGCCTTCGACAAAGTATTCAACGGAATAGCCGCGGCTGAACAGTTCGCCGAGATACTCGCGGAACACCGTCGAATAGAGCTTATTGCCTTTAAAAGTGCGGCGGATAAAGAACGCGCCCAGGCGACGGAAAATCGGTCCCGCAGGCCAGAAGTTCAGGTTGATACCGGCAGCGATATGCGGCGGCACCAGCCCCTGATGGTAAAGAACATACGAGAGCAGCAGATAGTCCATATGGCTGCGGTGGCACGGCACATAGACGATTTCGTGCCCGTCGTGGGCCAACTGGCGCACGCGCTCGGCGTTATGGACGTTGATCCCCTGATACAGCCGGTTCCACGTAAAGCCCAGAATGCGGTCGGTCAGGCGAATCATCTCGTAAGAAAAGTTCGCAGCGATCTCTTCCATCAGCGCAATGGCGTTTTGCTGCGCTTTTTCGTGAGAGATCTTCTTGCTACGCGCCTCGTCTTCTACCGCCCGGGCAATGGCTTTCGAGGCCAACAGTTTGTTAAACAGATCCTGTCGCGCCGGCAGACGCGGACCGACCGCCGCCAGACGCTGACGGGCGAAGTGCATACGCGCCACGCGCGCCAGTTTCTGCGCGATGGTTTTGTCGGTGCCGTGTTCGTCGGCCATGCGGCGCAGCGACACGGACGGCGAGAAACGCACAAAGCTGTCGCGCCCCAGCCAGGAGACGGCAAAGAATTTCTGAATGCCGTTAAGCATACGTAGCGGCGGATTCACTTCGCCTTTTTCACGTCCAGGCGAGCGGCCAAACATCACCGAGACCGGCACCATTTGCACATCCAGGTCTGGATTACTGCGATGCAGGTCGAGATAGTTATGGAACAGCTTGATAGATTCTTCTTTCGGCGTGTAATACGTAAAGACACGCGGTCCGCCATGAATAAAGACATAGCGCGGCAGCAGCGTGCCGTCGATCTCCAGCGGCTCTAACGGGTCGGGAAGATCGTGCGCCAGACACTGCGCGCGCAGTGTGAGTAAGTCCGCTTTGGAGTTATACGGCAAAACGTACATAATTGGGCGAGAGGTATCGAGTCCCAGTTCCGGGGCAGGATCCGCCGGAATAGACTTGCTTTTTACCAGTACGCTTAATGGTAAATTCAGTAATTTATAGTAAATTCGTGGCCAGCCGGACATAAACGATGTAAAGCCTCTGGTTAATAATGCAAATGCGCTGCAAGGATATCAGAAAGTCATGTGAATTTCTGTTGTATACGGTCATACTTCGCGCCGCGTTGCCCGCACTCAGATTATACGCGCTAACAAAGCATTGTCATTGACGCCAATAATGCAAAAAGGTTCTTTTAATGGCTAACAATACCACTGGATTCACCCGAATTATTAAAGCAGCCGGTTACTCCTGGAAGGGGTTTCGCGCAGCATGGGTCAACGAGGCGGCGTTCCGTCAGGAAAGCATTGCGGTGCTGGCAGGCGTGGCCATCGCCTGTTGGCTGGATGTCGATGCTATTACCCGCGTTCTGCTGATTGGCTCGGTGCTGCTGGTCATGATTGTTGAAATTTTAAACAGTGCAATTGAAGCCGTCGTCGACCGTATTGGATCCGAATATCACGAGCTGTCAGGACGGGCGAAGGACATGGGATCGGCGGCAGTGCTGCTTTCCATTATTGTCGCGCTGATCACCTGGGGCATTCTGCTGTGGGCCCATTTTCGCTAACAACATACGCGCTCCGTTCCATAACCGCATAAAACTGCGGATCATTGTGCAGTTTGTGGTTCCAAAATCACCTTTAGCTGTATATACTCACAGCATAACTGTATATACACCCAGGGGGCGGAATGAAAGCGTTAACGGCCAGGCAGCAAGAGGTGTTTGATCTTATTCGGGATCACATCAGCCAGACAGGTATGCCGCCGACGCGTGCGGAAATCGCGCAGCGTTTGGGGTTCCGTTCCCCAAACGCCGCTGAAGAACACCTGAAAGCGCTGGCGCGCAAAGGGGTGATTGAAATCGTTTCCGGCGCGTCCCGCGGCATTCGACTGCTGCAGGAAGAAGAAGATGGCTTACCGCTGGTCGGTCGCGTTGCGGCAGGCGAGCCGCTGCTGGCGCAGCAGCACATTGAAGGCCATTACCAGGTCGATCCGTCACTGTTTAAACCGAACGCCGACTTCCTGCTGCGCGTCAGCGGTATGTCGATGAAAGACATCGGCATTATGGACGGCGATCTGCTGGCGGTACACAAAACGCAGGATGTACGTAACGGTCAGGTGGTCGTGGCGCGCATTGATGACGAAGTAACGGTAAAACGCCTGAAAAAACAGGGCAACAAAGTCGAGCTTCTGCCAGAAAACAGCGAATTTACACCGATCGTCGTGGATCTGCGTGAACAAAGCTTCACGATTGAAGGGCTGGCCGTCGGCGTCATCCGCAACGGTGAATGGCTGTAATTTCATTTAGCCGGATATAAGAGCGTACGCGCCGTTATCCGGCGCCAGGCCTGGCAGCGCTGTGCTTATCAGGCCTGTATAATTTTAAATCTACGATAACTGCTCCTCAGGCTTCTTCTCATGCCGTTCTTTGCATCTGCTGATAAAGCGCTCTGGCGTCTTGCCTTACCCATGATTTTCTCCAACATCACTGTGCCGCTGCTTGGACTGGTGGATACCGCGGTGATAGGCCACCTTGACAGTCCTGTTTACCTCGGCGGGGTGGCGGTTGGGGCGACGGCTACCAGTTTTCTGTTCATGCTGCTGCTCTTTTTACGAATGAGCACTACCGGGCTTACGGCGCAGGCGTTTGGAGCGAAGAACCCACAGGCGCTGGCGCGCGCGTTAGTACAGCCATTGCTGCTGGCGCTGGGCGCTGGCCTGCTCATTGCGCTCTGCCGAACGCCGCTGATCGATCTGGCGCTGCATATCGTCGGCGGTAGCGAAGCGGTGCTGGCGCAGGCAAGACGCTTCCTGGAAATCCGCTGGCTTAGCGCGCCCGCCTCGCTGGCCAATCTGGTCCTGCTGGGCTGGCTGCTCGGTGTGCAGTATGCGCGGGCGCCGGTGATTCTGCTGATTGTCGGTAACATCCTCAACATTATCCTCGACCTGTGGCTGGTGATGGGCCTGCATATGAACGTGCAGGGCGCTGCGCTGGCTACGGTGATAGCTGAATACGCCACGCTATTGCTGGGAATGCTGATGGTGCGCAAGGTGCTGCATCTGCGCGGCGTCTCGATGGCGATGTTAAAGCAGGCCTGGCGCGGGAATATTCGTCGCCTGCTGGCGCTTAATCGCGACATTATGCTGCGTTCGCTGCTGCTCCAGCTCTGCTTTGGCGCCATTACTGTTCTTGGCGCAAGGCTCGGCGGCGACATCATTGCCGTGAACGCAGTGCTCATGACGCTGCTTACTTTTACCGCCTATGCGTTGGACGGCTTTGCCTACGCTGTTGAGGCGCATTCCGGCCAGGCGTATGGCGCGCGGGACGGTAGTCAATTGCTGGAGGTCTGGCGGGCGGCGTGTCGTCAGTCAGGCATCGTAGCACTGCTGTTTTCTTTGACCTACCTGTTGGTGGGGGAGCAGATAATCGCGCTGCTGACCTCACTGCCGCAGTTGCAGCAGTTAGCCGATCATTATCTGTTCTGGCAGGTGATCCTGCCGTTGGTCGGCGTCTGGTGCTACTTGCTGGATGGCATGTTTATTGGCGCGACCCGCGCTGCGGAAATGCGTAACAGTATGGCGGTGGCGGCGTCGGGTTTTGCGTTAACGCTGCTGGCGCTACCGGCATTGGGGAATCACGGTTTGTGGTTGGCGCTGGCGGTTTTCCTGGCGCTGCGCGGACTTTCGTTAGCATGGATTTGGCGGCGGCACTGGCGTAACGGTACCTGGTTTTCGGTAACGTGACGGTTAAATATTCTGAATACTCAACCGAACCCAGAATCCCTGACTACACTTAATATCACGTCCAGCAAGAAACGTAGCAACGTTGGATGACGTAGACTCGCTATTCACAGCCTAACGAAGAGGACTTTATGATGAATAAAGACGAAGCCGGTGGTAACTGGAAACAATTCAAAGGTAAGGTGAAAGAGCAATGGGGCAAATTAACCGACGATGACATGACGGTTATCGAAGGTAAGCGCGATCAGCTGGTAGGTAAAATCCAGGAACGTTATGGCTACCAGAAAGATCAGGCGGAAAAAGAGGTGGGTGACTGGGAAACCCGCAACGACTACCGCTGGTAAACCCTCCTGCCCAAAAGTACAAGGACGTACTGCCCTTTATTTGCTTACAGTGAGCGGCGCGCCTTGCCGCTCGCGCCATTAACGGGGTTTTTTCTTGACCTGAATAGAATGGTCATGTTGGCAATCGCCAGGATGACGACAGGCTTCAACCTCCACGCACGCTGAGCATAACCCATGCGCTTCAATCACGTTATGACGCAGGGCAAAACCCATTTTTGCCGCCAGCGTATGCATAATATCTTCCACACCTTCCGCACACTCTTCCTTCACCGCGCCGCAGCGATCGCAGATAAACATGGCTGAGGTATGCGTCGGCTGATCGAAAAGATAACAAAGTACGTAGCTGTTTGTGGATTCCACCTTATGCACAAACCCTTGCTCTAGCAGAAAATCCAGCGCCCGGTAAACCGTCGGCGGTTTGGCCTGTGGCTCTGACTCCCGCAGCAGATCGAGCAGATCGTAAGCGCTAATCGCCCCGTCCTGCAGGCTCATCAGGCGTAACACTTCGAGGCGCTGCGGGGTCAGTCGCACATTGCGTTGCGCGCACAATTTTTCAGCTTGCGCCAGCAGCTCTTGCGTTGTGGTCTTTTCCATTGGGCACCTCGGTTAGCGTGGGGTGATAAACCCTCACTTTATCATGTTCTGCAGGAAACGCCGAGATCCTGCCAGTGACGATATATCGTCTGCGAATCTTTCCGCGCTTAATAAAGTCTTCTATACATATTGAGGCGTATCACAAAAAGAGAACGCTTCAGCCCCATTCTGCATGAAGCGAATAGCACCATTTTTATTCATTTTCTCACAGCAATAGTTCTCCTCTGCTGCGTTGATACTGGCAGAGGCGTTATTTCACCTGCTAATAAAAATGGGTTTACTGTGAATAAAAATTTTAATTTTTCGGTGGTGGCGATTGCGGTTTCGTTTTGGGTATCACACCAGGCGAACGCGGCAAATACCTGGGCGGAAGCGCGTAACGATGCAATGGGCGGGACGGGCGTGGCTTCGGCACATTATGGCAGTGGGGTTCTCATCAACCCGGCTTTGCTGGCGAAGGCTAAACCTGAGGACAGCATTACCGTCATCCTTCCTGCGGTTGGGGCGCAAATTACCGACGAGGATAACTTGCAGGATGAGATTGATGAAATCAGCGACAAAATCGACTACTACGATGACGTTGTCGATAACCTGACGCCAGCCGAGGTTCTGCTGAACCCTCGCGGCGTGTTAAACCAGTTTCAGGGGGCGGCGCGCGATCTTGCCGATGAACTGGAGTACCTGAAAGGGAAGACGGCGCATGCTAACGCCGGGGCCGGACTGGCGGTCAGTATTCCCAACGAGGTGTTATCCGTTGCGTTTGTGGCGAAAGGCTATGCGCATGGCCGTGTAAGCGCGTCAATCGATCAAGGCGATATTGATTATCTGCGCAGAATCGAGGGTAGCGATGCCTATGCGTTAGTTGAAGCGGGCAGGGCGGCGCTGCAGGGCTCTGATGAAATCACCAAACACCTTAACTCCACGGCATCCGGCCGGGCGGCGATCGTCTCCGATTACGGTATCGCGGTGGCGCGTCAGTTTGCCTTAGGCGACGTGCCGCTTTCTATTGGCGTCACGCCGAAACTGCAAAAAACCTGGCTCTATAATTACACGACCTCGATTTATAACTACGACAGCAGCGACTGGAACAGCAGCCGATACCGCAACGATGACACCGGCTTTAACGTCGATGCCGGGATTGCGGCGGACTTTGGCGAAAACTGGACGCTGGGCGTCAGCGGGCAAAACCTTATCTCGCGCGATATCGACACCAAATCAATTTACATCACCAACGGCCTGACCGGCGAAACGCGTAATTATCAGGATACCTATCAGATTCGCCCGCTGGTCACCGCGGGTGTCGCCTGGCATAACGACGTAGTGACGCTGACAGCGGATGGCGATCTAACCGAAACGAAAGGTTTTAAGAGCGAAGATGATTCCCAGTATGTAGGCGTCGGCGCAGAGGTTCGTCCGCTGAACTGGCTGGCCGTTCGGGCAGGCTACCGTGCTGATGTGAAGGCGAACGACAGCAATGTCTTTACCGGCGGCGTTGGGTTTTCTCCGTTCAACCGCGTTCATGTGGATCTGATGGGTCTGTATGGTGAAGACGAAACCTGGGGGGCAGGCGCGCAGCTCAGCATGACGTTCTGAGGTAGCACCGGAGACGTTACGTCTCCGGTTTACCTTTGTGCTATAGTAGCGCCCCTTGTTCACCAGACGCTCAAAAAATCGCCATGTCACCAGAATTACACGCTGCCTTTCCCGCACACCGTTTCTCCATCGCACCGATGCTCGACTGGACGGACAGACATTGCCGCTATTTCTTGCGCCTGCTGTCTCGCCAGACGCTGCTCTATACCGAGATGGTCACAACAGGCGCCATTATTCATGGCAAAGGCGATTACCTGGCGTACAGCGATGAGGAGCATCCGGTGGCACTGCAACTGGGGGGAAGCGATCCGGCTCAGCTTGCGCAGTGTGCAAAACTTGCGGAGGCTCGCGGCTATGACGAGATCAACCTTAACGTCGGCTGTCCGTCGGATCGCGTGCAGAACGGTATGTTTGGCGCATGCCTGATGGGGAACGCGCAGCTGGTAGCCGATTGCGTGAAGGCGATGCGTGATGCGGTGTCGATTCCGGTGACGGTAAAAACCCGCATCGGTATCGACGACCAGGACAGCTATGAATTTCTCTGCGACTTCATGAATACCGTCTCAGGCAACGGTGAATGCGACATGTTCATCATTCATGCCCGAAAAGCCTGGCTTTCCGGATTAAGCCCGAAAGAGAACCGCGAAATTCCGCCGCTGGATTACCCACGGGTTTATCAGCTCAAACGGGATTTTCCGCATCTCACCCTGTCGATTAACGGCGGTATTACGTCACTGGAACAGGCGAAAGCGCACCTTGCCCATATGGATGGCGTTATGGTCGGGCGCGAAGCGTACCAGAATCCGGGAATTCTGGCCTCGGTTGACCGGGAGATTTTCGGCGTTGACACGGCGGATGCCGATCCGGTGGCCGTGGTACGGGCGATGTATCCGTATATTGAGCGGGAACTGCGCCAGGGGACCTATTTAGGCCATATCACCCGCCATATGCTCGGCCTGTTCCAGGGCATTCCGGGCGCGCGTCAGTGGCGTCGTTACCTGAGCGAAAATGCCCATAAAGCCGGTGCGGATATCAACGTGCTTGAGCATGCATTAAAACTGGTCGCTGATAAGCGTTAAAATTTCACCATTAGTTAGTCAATTTCACCACGCCCTGCGCATTGCCGCGGGGCGTTTTGTTTATATATCAACGAATTAATGTTGGCACGCATTTTGTAAAGCATTGAGCAGAATTTCATTATGGGAGAGCGTCATGCTGGAACTACTTTTTGTGCTTGGCTTTTTTATCATGCTGATGGTCACTGGCGTTTCACTGTTGGGCATCCTGGCTGCGCTGGTGGTGGCAACCGCGGTGATGTTCCTGGGCGGAATGTTTGCTTTGATGATCAAACTGTTGCCGTGGCTGCTGTTGGCGGTTGCTGTGGTATGGGTTATCAAGGCAATCAAATCGCCGAAAGTGCCGCAATATCGTCGCAATAACCGCTGGCGTTACTAGGGTATTGTGGGGTTCGTCACAACCTGCAATTTTGCCTTTAGAACCAAATAGGAATTGATAATCAAATCTGTCACTATTGCGCGTCTAACGGATTCATCGTGCTGTACCCTACATACAGCCGAACTAAAAAAAGAAAGGGCTTCCCAGGTGGAAGCCCTAATTCTTTCAGCGGATCCCGGCTTACGGAATCAGCAAGCTGGACCCTTGCGTGGCCCTGCTTTCCAGCATTTCATGCGCGCGTTGCGCATCCTGCAGGGCAAACTTCTGGCTATCCGCCACATCGACTTTGATCACGCCGCTGGCGATTAGCGAGAACAGTTCATTGCTGGCTTCAGTCAGCTCATCGCGATTGGTGACGTAGCCCTGCAGAGAAGGGCGCGTGACGTACAGGGAACCCTTCTGATTCAGGATCCCCAGGTTCACGCCGGTCACCGGGCCGGACGCGTTACCGAAGCTGACCATCAGGCCGCGACGCTGCAGACAGTCCAGCGAGGACTCCCAGGTGTCTTTCCCCACCGAGTCGTACACTACGCAGACCTTTTTCCCGCCGGTGATCTCTTTGACCCGCTCTACGAGATTTTCTTCGCGATAGTTAATCACCTGCCACGCGCCTGCATCCCGCGCCCGCTGTGCTTTTTGCGCGCTGCTCACGGTACCGATAAGTTTTGCGCCCAGCGCTTTCGCCCACTGGCAGGCAATCAAACCCACGCCGCCTGCCGCCGCATGGAACAGGAACGGTTCATCGGGTTTGATTTCATAGGTTTTACGCAACAGGTAAAAGACAGTCAGCCCTTTCAAAAACGAGGCAGCGGCCTGCTCGAAAGAGATCGCGTCGGGTAAAATCGCCGCCTTATCGGCCACGACGTTATGCACTGAACTGTAGGCGCCGAGCGCAGATTGCGCATACACGACGCGATCGCCCGCTTTGATGTGCGTTACGCCGCTGCCCACTTTGCTCACTACGCCCGCTGCTTCGGTACCCAGCCCGCTGGGCAGCGCTGGCGGCGGATAAAGCCCGCTGCGGATGTAGGTATCGATGTAGTTAATGCCAATCGCTTTGTTTTCGACCTGGATTTCGTTCTCCGCCGGATCTGCCGGGGTGAACGCCACGGCCTGAAGCACTTCAGGGCCACCATGCTTGTGAAATTCAATACGTGTTGCCATGCTTCCTCCAAAAGAAATGTGGTAATCTTTCGACCCAATCATTATTTCGGTAACTCCATTCACTATGGCAGGAAATAAACCCTTCAACAAACAACAGACTGATGTCCGGGAGCGCGACCCGCTGGTTGCCGGGCTGAAAGTGCCGCCGCACTCGATTGAAGCGGAACAGTCGGTGTTGGGCGGTTTAATGCTGGATAACGAGCGCTGGGACGACGTTGCCGAACGTGTGGTAGCGGATGATTTCTACACCCGTCCGCACCGTCACATCTTTACTGAAATGGGTCGCCTGCAGGAAGGCGGCAGCCCTATCGACCTGATTACGCTCGCGGAATCGCTGGAGCGCCAGGGACAGCTGGACAGCGTTGGCGGATTCGCCTATCTGGCGGAACTGTCAAAAAATACGCCAAGCGCGGCGAATATCAGCGCTTATGCCGACATTGTCCGCGAACGGGCCGTTGTCCGTGAAATGATTTCGGTGGCAAATGAAATCGCCGAAGCCGGGTTTGATCCGCAGGGGCGCACCAGCGAAGACCTGCTCGATCTCGCCGAATCCCGCGTTTTCAAAATCGCCGAAAGCCGCGCCAATAAAGACGAAGGTCCGAAAAATATTGCCGATGTGCTCGACGCTACCGTCGCGCGTATCGAACAGCTATTCCAGCAGCCGCACGATGGTGTGACCGGCGTGAACACCGGCTATGACGACCTCAATAAAAAGACCGCCGGTTTACAGCCCTCGGATCTAATTATCGTCGCCGCGCGTCCGTCGATGGGGAAAACGACCTTTGCGATGAACCTCGTTGAAAACGCGGCGATGTTGCAGGACAAGCCGGTGCTTATCTTCAGTCTGGAAATGCCCTCGGAACAGATCATGATGCGTTCTCTGGCGTCGCTGTCCCGCGTCGATCAAACCCGCATCCGTACCGGTCAGCTCGACGACGAGGATTGGGCGCGTATTTCCGGTACGATGGGCATTCTGCTGGAAAAACGCAATATCTATATTGATGATTCATCCGGCCTGACGCCGACGGAAGTGCGCTCCCGCGCGCGCCGTATTGCCCGCGAACATGGCGGCATCGGGCTTATTATGATCGACTATCTTCAGCTGATGCGCGTACCGTCGCTTTCCGACAACCGTACCCTGGAGATCGCCGAAATCTCCCGCTCGCTGAAAGCGCTGGCGAAAGAACTGCATGTGCCGGTAGTGGCGCTGTCGCAGCTTAACCGCTCCCTGGAACAACGTGCCGACAAGCGTCCGGTCAACTCCGACCTGCGTGAGTCCGGCTCTATCGAGCAGGACGCCGACCTGATTATGTTTATCTACCGTGATGAGGTTTATCACGAGAACAGTGACCTGAAAGGCATCGCGGAAATCATTATTGGTAAGCAGCGTAACGGCCCCATCGGCACGGTGCGTCTGACATTCAACGGGCAATGGTCGCGCTTTGATAATTATGCCGGGCCACAATACGACGACGAATAAATAATTTGGCTATTTTATTTGCGATTTTGGGATTGGGCAGTGCTCGCCATCCTCACGTACTTCAGTACGCTCCGGTGGCTGCGCGCTGGCCGCACCCAAACTCGCTGCAACAATAACGCCAAATTTGAGACATATAATTTAAGGAACTCAAATGCAAGCGGCAACCGTCATGATTAATCGCCGCGCTCTGCGACACAATCTGCAACGTCTGCGTCAACTGGCGCCTGCCAGCAAGCTGGTTGCGGTGGTGAAAGCGAACGCCTATGGACACGGCCTGTTAGAGACCGCGCGAACGCTCCCCGATGCTGACGCTTTTGGCGTCGCGCGACTCGAAGAGGCGTTGCGCCTGCGCGCGGGAGGGATCACCCAGCCTATCCTGCTGCTGGAAGGCTTTTTTGAGGCGTCTGATCTACCCACTATCTCCGTACAGCATCTGCATACGGCGGTACATAACGAAGAACAACTGGCTGCGCTGGAAGCGGCGGAACTGGATGCGCCAGTAAGCGTGTGGATGAAGCTCGACACCGGTATGCACCGTCTGGGCGTGCTGCCGGAGCAGGCAGACGCGTTTTATCAGCGTCTGACCCAGTGCAAAAATGTGCGTCAGCCGGTCAATATCGTCAGCCATTTCGCCCGTGCTGATGAACCGGAATGTGGAGCGACGGAAAAGCAGCTCGCGATTTTCAACACCTTCTGCGCGGGAAAGCCTGGGCAGCGCTCCATTGCCGCGTCCGGCGGGATCCTGCTATGGCCACAGTCGCATTTTGACTGGGTGCGTCCGGGGATCATCCTTTATGGCGTTTCGCCGTTGGAAAACCAGTCTACCGGCGCGGACTTCGGCTGCCAGCCGGTGATGTCCCTGACCTCCAGCCTGATAGCGGTGCGCGAGCACAAAGCCGGGGAACCGGTAGGCTACGGAGGAACGTGGCGAAGCGAGCGAGACACGCGGCTTGGCGTTGTCGCGATGGGCTATGGCGACGGCTATCCGCGCGCGGCGCCGACCGGCACCCCGGTGCTGGTGAACGGTCGTGAAGTGCCGATTGTGGGACGCGTGGCGATGGACATGATCTGCGTAGATCTCGGCCCGCAGGCGCAGGACAATGCAGGCGATCCGGTGATTCTTTGGGGCGAAGGGCTGCCCGTCGAACGCATCGCTGAAATAACGAAAGTAAGTGCTTACGAACTTATCACGCGCCTGACATCACGGGTGGCGATGAAGTATATCGATTAAGCGTACGGCTCTCCGGCCTGGGTTGATCTCACTGCAGGCCGGAGTCGTTGTCGCCATCCGGCAAAGCGCGGCATATTCTCTGCAACATCCTCTCGATCTTCACGGTTATCCGGTTTATTGTGTCTTAACCCCTGCCTGTAAACCTGGAGAACCATCGCGTGTTTCAAAAAGTTGACGCCTATGCTGGCGACCCGATTCTTTCGCTCATGGAGCGGTTTAAAGACGACCCGCGCAGTGACAAAGTGAACCTGAGTATCGGCCTGTATTACAACGAAGACGGGATCATTCCACAGCTCAACGCGGTAGCCGAAGCGGAAGCACGCCTGAATGCGCAACCGCATGGCGCCTCGCTTTATCTACCAATGGAAGGTCTGAACAGCTATCGCCACGCCATTGCGCCACTGCTGTTTGGCGTCGATCATCCGGTTCTCCAGCAGCAGCGTGTCGCCACGATCCAGACGCTGGGCGGCTCCGGGGCGCTGAAGGTTGGCGCGGATTTTCTCAAGCGCTATTTCCCGGATTCCGGCGTGTGGGTCAGCGACCCGACCTGGGAAAATCATATCGCCATATTTGAAGGGGCTGGATTCGAAGTAAGTACTTACCCCTGGTATGACGACGCCACTAACGGCGTGCGTTTTGACGACCTGTTGGCTACCCTGAAAACGCTGCCCGCACGTAGCATCGTGCTGTTGCATCCTTGCTGTCATAACCCCACCGGGGCGGATTTAAGCCATGCCCAGTGGGACGAAGTTACCGAAATCCTGAAAGCGCGCGATCTGATCCCGTTCCTCGACATCGCCTACCAGGGGTTTGGCGCAGGGATGGACGATGACGCCTGGGCGATTCGCGCTATTGCCAGCGCCGGATTGCCCGCGCTGGTCAGCAACTCTTTTTCTAAAATTTTCTCTCTCTACGGCGAGCGTGTCGGCGGCCTTTCCGTGATCTGCGACGATGCAGAATCCGCCGGGCGCGTACTGGGACAGCTTAAAGCCACCGTACGGCGTAACTACTCCAGCCCGCCAAACTTTGGCGCGCAACTGGTTGCGACAGTGCTGGGCGATGAGACGCTGAAAGCGAACTGGCTGGCGGAAGTGGAAACGATGCGCACCCGGATTCTGGCGATGCGTCAGGAACTGGTGAACGTGCTGACGGCGACCATTCCAGGGCGAAACTTTGACTATCTGCTAAAACAGCGCGGCATGTTCAGCTATACCGGCTTGAGCGCCGCCCAGGTGGATCGCCTGCGCGACGAGTTCGGCGTTTACCTTATCGCCAGCGGACGCATGTGCGTCGCCGGACTAAACACCGGCAACGTTCAGCGCGTGGCAAAAGCCTTTGCCGCCGTTATGTAACATTTTTACGTCAGCAGGCCGGATGGCACATTGTTCATCCGGCTTATGGGCTTACTTTCTTCAGCTGTGATCATTCTCTTTTTCTATGACAAAACCGTAGAAACTTCTTCCCTTCATTTGTCGTCGGGGTTAAGGTCAGAGCGTTTTGAATAGTCGCACTAAAAATCATAACTAAATGACTTTGAAGGGAAAAATATGCGTAAGATCACACTGGCCTTCAGCGCCCTCTGTCTGCTTTTCACGTTAAATCACTCCGCCAGCGCGCTTGCATCCCCGCCGTCTCCGCTTAATCCGGGCACTAACGTTGCAAAACTCGCTGAACAAGCGCCGGTCCACTGGGTGTCGGTCGCACAGATCGAAAACAGCCTCACCGGGCGTCCGCCGATGGCGGTCGGGTTTGATATCGACGATACCGTATTATTTTCCAGCCCGGGCTTCTGGCGCGGAAAGAAAATGTACTCGCCGGACAGCGAAGCGTATCTGACGAATCCGGCATTCTGGGAAAAGATGAATAACGGCTGGGATGAGTTCAGCATTCCCAAAGAGGTGGCGCGCCAGCTGATCGCCTTGCATGTGCGTCGTGGCGACGACATTTACTTTGTCACCGGACGAAGCCAGACCAAAACCGAAACAGTATCGAAAACGCTGGCCGATGACTTTCATATTCCGGCGGCAAATATGAATCCGGTGATCTTCGCGGGCGATAAGCCGGGACAGAACACCAAAACCCAGTGGCTACAGGCGAAAAATATTCGCATCTTCTACGGCGATTCGGATAACGATATCAGCGCTGCGCGCGATATGGGTATTCGCGGCATCCGCATTTTGCGCGCGTCCAACTCGACCTATAAACCCTTGCCGCAGGCAGGAGCGTATGGCGAAGAGGTGATCGTCAATTCGGAATATTAAGAAACGCCCGGCGATTCGCTGTTTTTTTAAACAAAAATGAGCGCGTAGCTTTTACCTTTCGCTGACTTGCTGCAAACTGAATAAAGACGTTTCAACAAGGAGCAGCCTATGTGGTATCAGCAAACCCTGACTTTACACGCGAAGCCGCGCGGGTTTCATCTCGTCACGGATGAGATCCTCGGGCTTCTGGCGGATATGCCGCGCGTAGAGACCGGGCTGCTGCACCTTTTGCTGCAACATACCTCCGCTTCTCTGACGCTTAACGAGAATTGTGATCCCACCGTTCGGCACGATATGGAACGCTTCTTTCTGCAAGCCGTTCCCGATCATGGCAACTACGAACATGACTACGAAGGGCCAGACGATATGCCAGCGCATATCAAATCGTCCCTGCTTGGCGTATCGCTACTGCTGCCGGTTCATAAAGGGCGAATAAAGCTGGGTACCTGGCAGGGCATCTGGCTCGGTGAGCATCGCATCCACGGCGGTTCGCGCCAGATAATCGCGACACTACAAGGGGAATAAAGATGACTAACTCAGAGTTACTGCAATACTGCATGGCAAAACCTGGCGCAGAACAGAGCGTGCACAGCGACTGGAAAGCCACCCAGATTAAAGTTGAAGATGTGCTGTTTGCCATGGTGAAAGAGGTGGAAGAACGCCCGGCGGTATCTCTGAAAACCAGCCCCGAACTGGCGGAATTATTGCGCCAGCAGCACAGCGATGTGCGCCCGAGCCGGCATCTCAACAAAGCGCACTGGAGCACCGTATACCTTGACGGTTCGCTGCCGGATTCGCAGATTTACTATCTGGTGGATGCGTCGTATCAGCAGGCGGTGAACACGCTGCCGGAAGAAAAACGTAAGCTGCTGGTACAGTCATAAATAAAAACGCCGTTCTTCTGACAATGAACGGCGTTTTTCGTTTTACAACATCGGCTTGAGGAAGCGGGCGGTGTGGGACGCTTGACATTCCGCCACCGTTTCCGGCGTACCGGAGACGAGGATTTCCCCGCCGCCGCTCCCGCCTTCAGGACCGAGATCAACAATCCAGTCCGCGGTTTTGATTACGTCGAGGTTATGCTCAATCACCACGATGGTGTTGCCCTGATCGCGTAACTGGTGCAGTACGTCCAGCAGTTGCTGGATATCGGCAAAGTGCAGACCGGTGGTCGGCTCATCCAGAATATACAGCGTCTGGCCGGTGCCGCGCTTCGACAGTTCGCGCGCCAGCTTCACGCGCTGGGCCTCGCCGCCGGAGAGGGTGGTCGCCGACTGGCCGAGACGGATGTAGGTCAACCCCACGTCCATCAGGGTTTGCAGCTTACGCGCCAGCGCCGGTACGGCATCAAAGAACTCGCGCGCTTCTTCAATGGTCATGTCCAACACTTCATGGATGGTTTTGCCCTTGTACTTTATCTCCAGCGTCTCGCGGTTATAGCGCTTGCCTTTGCACTGGTCGCACGGGACATAAATATCCGGCAGAAAGTGCATCTCAACTTTAATGACACCGTCGCCCTGACAGGCTTCGCAGCGCCCGCCGCGAACGTTGAAGCTAAAACGTCCCGGCGTATAGCCGCGCGAACGCGCTTCCGGCACACCGGCAAACAGTTCGCGAACCGGTGTGAATACGCCGGTATAGGTCGCCGGGTTAGAGCGCGGCGTGCGCCCGATCGGGCTTTGGTCGATGTCGATAACCTTGTCAAAATGCTCCAGCCCCTGAACGTCGCGATAGGGCGCAGGTTCGGCGATCGTCGCGCCGTTCAGCGCACGCTGGGCGATCGGGAACAGGGTATCGTTGATCAGGGTCGACTTACCGGAGCCGGACACCCCGGTAATGCAGGTGAACAGTCCCACCGGCAACGTCAACGTCACGTCTTTCAGGTTGTTACCGCGCGCGCCGGTCAGCTTCAGCACTTTTTCCGGATTCGCCGGAACGCGCTGTTTCGGCACGTCGATTTTCCGTTTGCCGCTCATGTACTGCCCGGTCAGCGATTCCGGCACCGCCATAATCGCTTCCAGCGGACCTTCGGCAACCACTTCACCGCCGTGGACGCCCGCGCCCGGACCGATGTCGATCACGTGGTCGGCGGCGCGAATCGCGTCTTCGTCGTGCTCCACCACAATGACCGTATTCCCGAGATTACGCAGATGAATCAGTGTGCCCAGCAGACGCTCGTTATCGCGCTGATGAAGACCGATGGACGGCTCATCAAGGACATACATGACGCCGACCAGCCCCGCGCCAATCTGGCTTGCCAGACGGATGCGCTGCGCTTCGCCGCCGGAAAGCGTTTCGGCTGAGCGGGAAAGCGTGAGGTAGTTCAGACCGACGTTCACCAGAAATTTGAGGCGATCGCCAATCTCTTTCAGCACTTTCTCGGCGATTTTCGCTCGCTGGCCGGACAGTTTGAGATTATTAAAGAAGTCCATCGCATGACCGATGCTCATATCGGAAATGGTCGGCAGCGGCGTATTTTCAACAAAGACGTGGCGCGCTTCGCGACGCAGACGCGTCCCTTCGCAGCTGGCGCACGGACGGTTGCTGATAAACTTGGCTAACTCTTCGCGTACCGCGCTGGATTCCGTCTCTTTATAACGCCGCTCCATATTGTGCAGCACGCCTTCGAACGGATGGCGCCGCACCGAGGTGTCGCCGCGATCGTTCATGTATTTAAATTCAATGTTCTCTTTGCCGGAACCGTACAGCACCACTTTGTGCACGCTGGCGTCGAGACTTCCCCACGGCGCATCTACGTCGAACTTGTAGTGCTCCGCCAGCGATTTCAACATCTGAAAGTAGTAGAAGTTACGGCGATCCCAGCCGCGGATTGCGCCGCCAGCCAGCGACAGGTCCGGATTCTGGATCACGCGGTCCGGGTCGAAATATTGCTGTACGCCGAGGCCGTCACAGGTCGGACACGCGCCCGCCGGGTTGTTGAACGAAAACAGGCGCGGTTCCAGCTCGCGCATGCTGTAGCCGCAGATCGGGCAGGCGAAGTTCGCCGAGAAAAGCAGCTCTTCCGCTTTCGGGTCGTCCATATCGGCAACCACTGCCGTACCGCCGGAAAGTTCCAGCGCGGTTTCAAACGACTCCGCCAGACGGGTGCTGAGATCGTCACGCACTTTGAAGCGATCAATCACCACCTCAATGGTGTGTTTTTTTTGCAGTTCCAGCTTCGGCGGATCGGAGAGATCGCACACTTCACCGTCGATACGGGCACGGATATACCCCTGACTTGCCAGGTTTTCCAGCGTTTTGGTGTGCTCGCCTTTACGCTCTTTAATCACCGGCGCCAGCAGCATCAGGCGCTTGCCTTCCGGCTGTGAGAGCACGTTGTCGACCATCTGACTCACCGTCTGCGCCGCCAGCGGCACGTCGTGATCCGGACAGCGCGGTTCGCCGACGCGGGCGAACAGCAGACGCAGGTAGTCGTGGATCTCAGTAATGGTGCCGACCGTGGAACGCGGGTTATGCGACGTCGATTTTTGTTCAATTGAGATAGCCGGAGACAGCCCCTCAATGTGATCGACATCCGGCTTTTCCATTAGCGACAGAAACTGACGCGCATAGGCGGAAAGGGATTCTACGTAACGACGCTGCCCTTCGGCATACAGCGTGTCGAAAGCAAGCGAGGATTTGCCAGACCCCGAAAGCCCGGTCACGACAATCAGTTTGTCGCG
This sequence comes from Citrobacter sp. 50677481, assembly GCF_001463265.1. Lineage (NCBI taxonomy): Bacteria > Pseudomonadati > Pseudomonadota > Gammaproteobacteria > Enterobacterales > Enterobacteriaceae > Citrobacter > Citrobacter sp. 50677481. The sequence goes on along the minus strand of NZ_LNHZ01000054.1, from coordinate 130,794 downwards.
AGGGATAACGAGGTTGATGTTTTTGAGATTATGGGTGCGGGCGCCCCGAACTTCGATCTTATCCATTCACCTTTCCCGGATTAAACGCTTTTTGCCCGGCTGCATGCATGGTGCGACCGGCGATCACAAACGGTTAATTATGACACAATATAACCTGAATGGATATACAGTATTGGAATGCAAAACGCAGTGTAGTGTGTAACAATGTCCGGCTAAGGTTGTTTCGCGGAATCAGCGTCACAACGTGGTAAAACCGCCATTGGTAATGCTACAATCGCGCGTTTACACTTATTAAGAAACGTTTTTCAGGAGACTCGATCATGGCCAGCAGAGGCGTAAATAAGGTTATTCTCGTGGGTAATCTGGGCCAGGACCCGGAAGTACGCTACATGCCGAATGGTGGCGCAGTTGCCAACATTACGCTGGCTACTTCCGAATCCTGGCGTGATAAACAGACCGGTGAAATGAAAGAGCAGACTGAATGGCACCGTGTTGTGCTGTTCGGTAAGTTGGCGGAAGTGGCCAGCGAATATCTGCGTAAAGGCTCTCAGGTATACATCGAAGGTCAACTGCGTACCCGTAAATGGACCGATCAGTCCGGTCAGGACAAATACACCACGGAAGTTGTGGTTAACGTGGGCGGCACCATGCAGATGCTGGGTGGCCGTCAGGGCGGCGGCGCGCCGGCAGGCGGTCAGCAGCAGCAGGGCGGTTGGGGTCAGCCGCAGCAGCCTCAGGGCGGCAACCAGTTCAGCGGCGGCGCGCAGTCTCGTCCGCAGCAGCAGTCTGCACCGGCACCGTCTAACGAACCGCCAATGGACTTTGACGACGATATTCCGTTCTAAGCGCGGCATCAGGCATTCCAGTGTAAAGGCCTCCGAAAATGGAGGCCTTTACGTTACTCTGATTACGCCGTCCGGCGGAATTTGCGGGTCAGCGGTTTCTCGATTTCAACAATCAGGAACAGCGCGACGCCAATGGCCAACGTGATACCCCAGTAGCGCAGCGGCAGTGCTTCGGTACCAAACATCATTTGCAGGAAAGGCACATAGATAATGGCCAGCTGTAGCAGAAGCAGAATGCCGCTCACCAGCCAGATGCCTTTGTTCATCAGCAACCCACGCCCCAGCGAGAAACCGTCCGATAAGCGGCAGTTCAGCATATAGACCCACTGCGCCGTGACCAGCGTCTGCAGCAGTACGGTTCGAATAAACTCCGGGCTATGGCCGCGCGGCTGAAGCCAGGCTTCCAGCATAAAGGCACTGGCGGCAATCAGCGTGCCGACAAAGCCGACGCGCCAGATAGCAAAACCATCCATCACGTTTTCGTGGGGCCGGCGTGGCGGGCGGCGCATAATATTGCGCTCTCCGGCTTCGAACGCCAGGCCGAACGACAGCGTAGCGGACGTCGCCATGTTCATCCACAGAATCAGTACCGGCGTCAGGGGCATCAGGTTTCCGGCCAGCAGCGCGACAATAATCAACAATCCCTGCGCGAGGTTGGTTGGCATAATAAACAGGATCGTTTTCTTCAGATTGTCGTAGACGCGACGCCCCTCCTGCACCGCGCTGGCAATGGTGGCGAAATTGTCGTCCGTCAGCACCATGTCAGCGGCCTCTTTGGTCACTTCGGTGCCTTTGATCCCCATCGCGATGCCAACGTCAGCCTGCTTAAGGGCTGGGGCATCGTTCACGCCATCGCCCGTCATACCAACAATTTCGCCTTTATTTTGCAGCGCTTTCACCAGGCGCAGCTTATGTTCCGGACTGGTGCGGGCAAAAATATCGTACGTCACAGCGGCTTCAGCGAGCGCGGTGTCGTCCATCTGCTCCAGCTCATAGCCGGTCACCGCGTGGGCGCTGTTATGAATCCCGAGCATACCGCCAATGCTCATGGCCGTTTGCGGATGATCGCCGGTGATCATCTTGACGCGGATCCCAGCCTGCTGGCAGGCGCGGATCGCATCAATCGCTTCCGGGCGCGGTGGATCCATCATTCCGGCAATGCCGAGGAAGATCAGCCCATCGCTCAGGCAGTCATGCGTTAGCGTACCGGCATCGGCACGCGTGGGTTTCCAGGCGGCGGCGACCATGCGCAACCCCTCTTTGGCATAGCGGGCGATTTCTGCTTCCCAGTGTGCCTGAGTAAAAGCTTCTGTTCCGGTGGCGGTTTGCTGCTGCTGACAGAGTTTAAACAGAACGTCCGGCGCGCCGGTCACCAGCACGCGCTCGTCCTGGCCGATACGGAAATGGGTCGCCATATATTTGTACTGCGAGTCGAACGGAATCTTGCTGCGCAGTTCTGTATCGATGGCGGGCAGGTTCGCTTTTGCGGCCAACACTTTTAGCGCGCCCTCGGTTGGCCCGCCGGTAATGCCCCAGTGCCCCTGCTCGTTCCGCATCAGTTGGCTGTCATTACACAGATCGATCGTGCGCAGGTAGGTTTCCAGCACACTACCCGGACGCATTTCCGCTGTCGTGGCGTCGTTCTCAACGAGGATCTCGCCCGTGGGTTCGTAGCTGTTACCCTGTACGCGATAGTTTTTATCTGCCGTAATGATGGCTTTCACCGTCATCTCGTTCATCGTCAGGGTGCCCGTTTTATCGGAACAAATCACCGACATGGCGCCCAGCGTTTCGACCGTTGGCAGCTTACGGATAATGGCGCGTTTGCGGGCCATCGTCTGGATGCCGAGCGACAGGATGATAGAAATAATGGCGGGCAGGCCTTCCGGAACCGCCGCGACGGCAAGGCTAATGAGCGACAGCAGCAGTTCGCCCATTGGCATATCGCGCAGCAGCAAGCTGAAAATAAACAGCCCAACCATCATGGCAAGAATCAGAGAGAAGATCGCTTTGCCGAGCTTATCCATCTGTACCAGCAGCGGCGTACGATGCTTCTCGATGGCGGTCATCATCTGATTGATGTGGCCCAGCTCTGTGGCTTCGCCGGTGGCAATGACCACGCCAAGTCCGGCGCCTGCGCTGAGGGTGGTGCCGGAAAACAGCAGGTTTTTACGATCGCCGAGCGGCAGTTCCCCTTCCAGCGCTTCCGCCGTCTTATCGACCACGGTGGATTCGCCGGTCAGGATGGCTTCTTCCACCCGCAGATTATGTGCTTCCATGACACGCAGGTCGGCGGGGATACGATCCCCCGCGCGTAACACCACGATATCGCCGACGACCAGTTCGGTGGTCGGCGCCGTTTCATGCTGACCGTTGCGAATCACCACGGCGGCGCTGGAAAGCATATTGCGAATGCCTTTTAGCGATTTCTCGGCGTTGTTTTCCTGAACGTGCCCAATCAGGGCGTTGATGACCGCCACGCCAAGAATGACGGCGGTATCGACCCAATGACCCATAATGGCCGTCAGGGCCGCGGCGGCTATCAGCACGTAAATTAATACATCATGAAAATGGGTCAGAAAGCGCAGCCAGGCGGGTTTACCGGCTTTTTCCGGCAGGGCGTTAGCGCCGTCTCTGGCGAGACGGGCGCTGGCTTCGTTTTGAGTCAGTCCACTTGACTGGCTCTGCAGGTTGTTTAAGACCTCATCCACAGAAAGCTGGTACGGTTTTTTTCCAGCGCATGGCGCAGAATGGAGACGATTGCTGTTCGGCATTCTGGTCAATGTAAAATTCCTCGAAGTATAAAAATTATAATATTTAAAAAGCCAGAGCATGCTATTGGAATAATGCGTTCCGGTTTTTGATATTAATCAATAGCGTTTCGCTAAATATTATTTTATCGTTGCCATTGTTAGCGAGTTATTCATGTTGCTCAGTGACTTAATGGCTTTTGTAAATTTTAGAAAGGAGGGTGTATGTTTGGTATTTATAATGGCAAGAGATTGATTGCATTGATTATTTTTGCGATAGTAGTTGCGGTTGTCAGCGGTATTTCAACCTATGCTTTCGTAAAATATCTGGGTTAAAAGGAATAAAAATAGTCTTCCTTACATAACTTTTAAAACCTGAATAATAATGACATTAGGCAGATTCTTATGCAGTTTTAATAATTATCCTATACGCGGTCTGGTAATTAATCAGACCGCGTGTCGTTAACGGAAAATACACAGTGGTTTTCCAAAAACAGGTTCAGGAGGTATTTCAGTATGAATATTACATATTTGCTATAAAACACGAGGTTGCATTACGTGGGCGGCGTCTCCTTGCGCCACCGTTTTTCCCGCTTGTCTGAATGTCTGTATTTGTCCCATCAATACTACCTGCTCATTGAGTCGAGGCGGGTTGTGGGTTCATCCCACAGAACAATCGACGTAACCTGCCATCTCGTTGGTGTCAAAGGCCAACCGCACTTTGCGCGCCCGCCCGGACGTTAACCCGTCGTGGTGCTCAGGCGCATAAGGTGCGCAATGTACAGGAGTAGACTTAGCCAATCGTTTCGACAGTTAATTTTTCCTGGCGCCCATTAATATGAGAATAGTTCTCACTTCAAATTTGTGGACGATTTTTTTTCACACCGGGAGGTTGTGCTTTTTTCCCTTTTTTGAGTAAGTGTTAGGAAAACAATTATTTCGTGAATAATGAGTTAAAGAGAAAGTAAAAATATTTGGGAATGCTTCTTATTATTATAAAAAGTCTTCAAAAACACCATGGCTATTTATTTCGGTTGATAAAAATCAAATACCCAAAATGAATTACCCCTGATGATACGCTTTTTGAGGGGATGAAATGCAAGATCACGAAATAAGAGAGGATACGCCCTCTCTGAATGTCTCCCGGCGGGGCATGTTAAAAGCGAGCGCAGCGTTAGTCACGCTGCCTTTTATTTTGTCGGAACAGGCAAAAGCCGCAGAGACCGGACACGCCGACGCGTCGGTAGATACCCCGGCAGAGCGTGTAGTACCTACCTGTAGCACCTTCGACTGTGGCGGAAAGTGCGATATCCGCGCCCACGTTAGCGATGGCGTGGTGACGCAAATCACCACCCGTCCCGATAATGAATTAGATCCGGATATGCCCATTATGCGCGCCTGCGTGCGCGGACGGGGTTATCGTAAATTTGTTTATCATCCCGACCGTCTGAAATACCCAATGAAACGCGTGGGAAAACGCGGTGAAGGAAAGTTTGAACGTATTTCCTGGGCGGAAGCCGTCACACTTATTGCGGATAATTTACAACGTATTACCGAAAAATATGGCCCGGCTTCTCGCTTTGTTCATAATAACACCGCGACCAGCGGCGGAACTTTTTCCGGCGATAAAATGATTCGTCGCTTGTTAAATCAAACCGGCGGCTATCTGGAATATTATCACTCGGTGAGTCTTGGCAATACGGTTGCCGCCACCCCCTATACCTACGGCGTCGCCGCCAGCGGCAACTCGCTGGATACGCTGGAAAATACACCGCTGGTAATACTGTGGGGGCATAACCCGACAGAAACCATTTTTGGTCATACCAACCACTATTTCCAGCGGATGAAGCAGAACGGCACGCGTTTTATTGTCGTGGACCCGCGTTATTCCGACACCGTTTCATCGCTGGCCGATCAATGGGTCCCCCTGCTTCCAACCACCGATAACGCGCTGATGGACGCGATGATGTACGTCATCATCAGTGAAAACCTGCATGATAAAGCGTTTATTGAACGCTATACGCTCGGCTTTGATGAAGCGTCCATGCCGGAAGGCGTTCCGGCGAACGAGTCGCTGGTCGCTTACCTGACGGGCGATAAAGACGGCGTACCTAAAACGCCGGAGTGGGCGGAAAAAATCACCCATGTGCCTGCGCAGACCATCCGCCAGCTGGCGCGCGACTATGCCACCACCAAACCGGCGGCGCTGATTCAGGGCTGGGGCCCACAGCGTCATATCTGCGGCGAACGTACCGCGCGCGGTTCCACTCTGCTGGCGACCATTACCGGCAACGTTGGCGTTAAAGGTGGCTGGGCGGCGGGCTACGGCGGTTGCGGCAATCGCCTGTTCACCACCGGTCCGGAAATGCCGGAAAACCCGGTGAAAGAGAAAATCTCGATCATGAACTGGGTGCAGGCGGCGGACGATGCCAGCAAGGTGACCCCGGAACAAGGGCTGAAGGATGCAGAGCAGCTTAAGAGCAACATCCGCATTCTCTTTTCGCTGGCGGGCAACTATCTGGTGAACCAGAACCCGGACGTTAATCAGGCGGCAAAGATCCTCGCCGACGAGTCGAAAATCGAGTTCATCGTGGTCAGCGATTTGTATATGACGCCGAGCGCGAAATATGCCGACGTTCTGCTGCCGGAAACCAGCTTTATGGAGCGCTGGAACATTGGCGAAACCTGGGGAACGGCAAACTACCTGGTGCTGTCGGAAAAACTGGTGGAACCCGACTTTGAGCGTCGCTCCGACTATGACTGGATCCGCGAAGTGGCGGCGAAGCTCGGCGTGGAACCCGCGTTCAGCGAGGGGCGCAGTGAGAAAGAGTGGATTGAGCACATCTGGGAACAGACGCGGCTGTCAATGCCGGAACAGCAGTTGCCGGACTTTGCTGAATTACAGGTGAAGCGTCGCCATCTGTTCAAGAGCAAGCCGTATGTGGCTTTCGAGGACAACATTCGCGATCCGCAAAACCATCCGTTCCCAACGCCGTCGGGTAAAATTGAGATCTTCTCGAAGCGTCTCTACGACATGCAGCATCCGGAAATTCCGGCGCTTTCGCACTACGTGCCCGCACACGAAGGGCCACAGGACGCGCTAACGAAATCCTTCCCTCTACAGATGATCACCTGGAAAGGCAAAAACCGCGCGAACTCTACCCAGTACGCGAACCCGTGGCTGCAGGAAGTGCAGGAACAGAAGCTGTGGATTAACCCGGTTGATGCACAAAAACGCGGCATTGCCCACGGCGACACCGTGCGCATCCACAACAACCGTGGTATTTGCCAGGTGCCCGCTGAGGTCACGCCGCGCATTATTCCCGGCGTGGTGGCGATGCAGGCCGGCGCGTGGTGGCAACCTGACGCAGAGGGCGTTGATCATGGCGGTTGTCCGAACGTGCTGAGCTCAACGCGTATTACGCCTCTTGCAAAAGGGAATTCACATCAAACCATGCTGGTGGAGGTCGTTAAAGCATGAGTCAATTTAAAGAGTATCCGCCCGTTAGCGACAAACAGCTTGGTTTCTTTATCGATACGTCGCGCTGTTCCGGCTGTAAGGCGTGTCAGGTGGCATGCAAAGATCGCCATAATCTGGAAGTGGGACGCCGTTTTCGTCGGGTGTATGAAGTCAATGGCGGAGGGTTTATCGCCACCGGACAGGGCGGTGTGGCGAACAACGTTTACGCGTACACGATGTCGATCTCGTGCAACCACTGTGCCGACCCGATTTGCACTAAGAACTGCCCGACCACGGCGATGCACAAACGTCCAGGCGACGGCATTGTGCGGGTCAATACTGATAAATGCGTCGGCTGCGGCTATTGCGCCTGGTCATGTCCCTACGGCGCGCCGCAGATGGACACCGAGGCCGGACAGATGTCGAAATGCGATATGTGCATCGACCTGCTGGTAAAAGGCGAGCAGCCGGTGTGCGTGGCGACCTGTCCTCTGGAGGCGATTAAGTTCGGTCCGATTGACGAACTGCGCGCTAAATACGGCGATGTTTGCGATGTGCAGGGGCTGCCAGACTCCTCCATTACCCATCCGAATTTAGTGATCAAACCGCACCAGGGCGCAGAGAAGGGAGGTAAACGCCATGCATGAGTTACCGTTGCTGATTTTCACCCTGCTGGTGCAGGGCTCCGTAGGGCTGACGCTGTTTATTGCCCTGGCGACGGGCGAGAAGCGGTCGCTGCTGCCGGCGATGCTGGTTTCCTGCGTGATGGGCGGACTGGGGCTGATCGCCTCGACGTTGCACCTCGGTTACCCGCTGAATGCGTTTAATGCGCTGCGCCATGTAGAAAGTTCATGGCTGAGCCGGGAGATCGTCTTTGCCAGCCTCTATCTGGCGATTCTGGGCCTGGCAACGCTGCTGGTGATGTTGAAAAAACAGCCTTCGCGCCTCCTGCTGGCGCTAGCGACCCTGGCCGGACTGGTGGATATCTACTGCATGGGCGCAATTTATGTCCATTCGTCGGTCGTGACCTGGCAGCATATCAATACCTGGGTCATGTTCTTTGGCGCGGCGGGCATTCTGGGTGCGGCGATCGGCAACGGCCTGCTGCCGGGTATCACACGGCTTCTGCGGATGGCCGCGGTGCTGGTGGTGGCGATCACCGCCATTCGTCTGCTGGTGCAGCCGGACTATGTCAACTTTCTGGCATCCGCAAGCCTGAACGAGGTGGTCACGCTGCCGCATCAGCCGCTGGTCGCGTTTCACCAACTGACAGGGCTAAGAAACGTTGCCTGGGGACTTTCCGTACTGGGTTCCTTGCTGTTCGCCATTGGCGCATGGCGCTCGTGTCGCACGGCGATGCTGCTGGGCGGGCTGGGGCTGGTTGTGGCTGAGGCGCTGCTGCGCTTTATGTTCTTCAGCATTCTTTAATGGCCCTTTTTACCCTGATGAAAACGCCCACACCGCCGGGTGTGGGCGCCTCCTGCGTACGTAAGCGTTTTCCTCAACATACCTGTGACGCCTGCCGTCAGGCCTGTCCGGCGCAGGCCATTTCGTTTTCTGCCTCTACGGTTACGCTGGACAACGATCGCTGCATTCGATGCGGTCATTGTACGTTTGTTTGTCCTGTCGATGCGCTGGAAGATCTGCCAACCGCCCGGCGTTCTTACCGTCAGCAAACGCTGGTGGCGCCGTTTACCGCCCAGGCGGCGAGTGTAGAAGAACTGCTGATGTGGCATCTTCAGTATCAGATTCGCGGACTGGAAATCGACATCGATGCATATCCCACGTGGGCGCTTGCCGTGGCGGCGTTAAATATTCGCCTTAGGGCGCTGGGGGAACCACTCTGGCAAGTGATTCCGCCGTCCGCGAAGCGCGTGAACGTGGCGCGCCGTCATTTACTGCACGTCAGCGAAGAGAAGGTGCAGACCGCGAGCGTGAACCCGTCGCCGCGTTTGCGCCGAAGCCGTATGCCGCACATGCAGGACTATGCGCTACAGCTTGATATCGCCAGTTGCGTACTCTGCGGAGCGTGTGAACGGGTTTGTCAGGAGAAGGCGATTCAGATTGGCGAACGGGCGTTACGCGCAGAGATGTCACGTTGTACGGGGTGCAATAACTGCGCGGTAGTTTGCCCGACAAAAGCGATTACGACCAGGCACAGCGTGGGCGAGAGTCAGCCACAGCACTATCCGTTTACGCGTAAGGTCTGCCGGGACTGTCGCCGGGTGTTCGCCACGTTTGGCGCAGACGACACACAGTGTCCCATTTGCCAGCGGCATGAATACGGAATGCGGGGGCGGTAATGGACTGACCAGGCCCCTGTCGGGATTGCAAACGCGGGGCCGGGAATCAGGTCAATACCATCGGCCATTCGGGCGGTGTGTGGCTCATCACTTCGACCATAACGGATTCGATGTTTTTCCAGATGGCGGAGATATCCATCAGGGTGATGCCGAGCAGCCCGGTGGCAAACCAGCAGGCGGCGATAACGCCCAGACCGCTGCTGATAACAGCCAGGCCAATATAGTCGGATTTACGAAAACGGATATTCAGCGTACTGGCTAAAAACATCAGCACGGCGCTCAGCAGTGGCCAGCGGAGAAGCACTACGCCAGTGGTTAGGGTTGCCATGAAACATTTCCTCTGAAAAGCAGGGTGCCCGGACAGCGCGGCGTTTTCACGGGCGTGTAACACTCTGGCTATCGACAGGCATTCACATTAACACGAATGAAACGTTGTTTCTGTTTCATAATTTTTGTGAACTATATCACGTTAATGAGCTTGTTTTCCAGCCAGGGCGAGGATTTTTTGTTTGATTTTTAACCATGCTTTGCGTGTGGGTAAAGGTGTTCAGAGGAAGTAAAAGCATCGGGGCGTCTGGTCGGAATAGACCGTTAATAACGCGCGATTAAGTCGACCTTTTTTGGTTTGTCCAAAATAATACCGGGAAATTGAACGCCACTGCTTAATAGAAATGATGGCTTGCCAGGAATGATCCACGAAATGATATTAATAACCCCTGATATTATCAGACTTTTACTAATAAAAGTCAGTTGCTAATATTGTAGGATTCATGCAACGTAACACCCCTGTGTGATTTATACCTGTCAGGCTTCAGATTGCCCGTGCGTTGGCGGCAATGGCAATTATCCAGGTATGGCATCCGGCCTCGATAATAACAGGCGTATAATATGCAGGGATATAGGGCTGAAATGAATCATCAGGCGCGACGGAAGATGCTGAGGTTTCTCGGGATAATCATGGTGGTGTTGCTTCCCATGATGTTAGCGCTATGGTTTGCCCAATTGCGAGCCGTATCCCAGACCAGTCATCAATTGCGTATATTCGCACAACTGACATTAGATAAAACTGAACTGGTTATTTTACAGGCTGACTTAGCGCGCGACGCCGCCGAACAGTATCAGGGACAAGCCTGTACCCCTGCACATCGGCAAAGAATGTTAAATATTATTCGTGGGCGTCTTTATATCAATGAGTTAATTTATGCGCAGGGTAATCGCTTTTTATGTTCAACGGTCATGGCACCGACCACGCCCTTTATTATGCCGGACGCTGAGTATAAACGAAAACCTGATGTCGCGATTTATTACTTCCGTGACACGCCCTTTTTTACAGGCTACAAAATGGCGTATATGCAGCGTGGCAATTACGTTGCAGTGATCAATCCCTTATCCTTCAGCGAAGTGATGACAGACGATCCGGCGCTTGCCTGGGGCGTTTTCGACACGGTTACCGATACGTTCTTTTCCGTCAGCGAAAAAGCGTGGGTTGCGGAGCTACTGCCGCTGGTGCGCCGCGGTCAGTCCGTGTTTCAGCAGGATGGCCGTTTTTACACGCTCGTTCATTCCGATAAACGCCCCATCGCGGTAATTGTTTCGACAACGACCGGTCGATTTTATCAAAATCTGTACCAGCAACTGCTCTTCACCCTTCCGCTTGCCGTGCTTTGCAGCATACTGCTGTTGCTGCTCTGGTCGCGGGCGCGTCGGCAATACAGGTCGCCGCCGCGGATGCTGCAGCGGGCGCTTAAACAGCGCCAACTGTGCGTACACTATCAGCCGATTATGGACATCAAAAATGAGAAATGCGTGGGCGCGGAAGCGTTGCTGCGCTGGCCTGGATACAACGGACAGGTCATGAGTCCCGCCGAATTTATCCCCCTGGCGGAAAAAGAGGGGATGATCGCGCAGATCACCGATTATGTGGTGGAGAACGTTTTCCGGGAGATGGGGGCGTTTCTGGCGGCAAACCCGTCGCTGTATATTTCGATCAATCTCTCCGCGTCAGACTTCCATTCTTCCCGACTGATTGCCCTGATCGCCAACAAAGCGCGTCAATACGGCGTGCTTGCGCAACAGATCAAAGTGGAAGTCACTGAGCGGGGCTTTATCGACGTGCCGAAAACTACGCCGGTTATTCAGGCGTTTCGTCAGGCGGGCTACGAAGTGGCGATCGATGACTTTGGCACCGGCTATTCCAACCTGCATAACCTGTATTCCCTGAAGGTGGATATCCTGAAGATCGATAAATCGTTTATCGACACACTCACCACGAACAGCACCAGCCACCTGATCGCGGAGCATATTATCGAGATGGCCCAAAGCCTGCGGCTGAAAACCATCGCGGAAGGCGTGGAAACGGCGGATCAGGTCAACTGGTTGCTTAAGCGCGGCGTACAGTATTGTCAGGGGTGGCACTTCGCGAAAGCGCTGCCGCCGCAGGCGTTCATCGACTGGCTACAGCAGCCGCCCGCACGTCTGATGTCGCGCGGGCAGTAAACTTACAGACGATGGCGGTAGTCGCTGGGTGTACGATCAAACTCCCGGCGAAAAACGCGGGAAAAGGTCTGTTGTGATACGTAGCCTAAATCCATAGCGATATCGAAGATGGGCCGCTCGGTATTACGCAACTCCACGGCGGCTAACAGCAGTCGGCGCTGGCGGATATAGTCGCCGAGCGTCTGGCGCATCACGGTGCGGAACATCCTTTGTAAATACCATTTTGAATAGCCTGATTTTTTCGCGACCACATCAATGTTCAGCGGTTGGTCGATATGTTCATCAATCCATTCAACAAGGGTCTGAATAATTTGCTGATGGGACATAGCGTTGCCTCTTTTTCAGGGTTCGATTCGTCTTTTGTCTGCGGGCGAGTATAATTCCTCAAGTTAACTTGAGGTAAAGCGATTTATGGAAAAGAAATTACCCCGCATAAAAGCCTTGCTGACGCCGGGCGAAGTGGCGAAACGCAGCGGTGTGGCGGTATCCGCGCTGCACTTCTATGAAAGTAAAGGGTTGATTAGCAGTACTCGTAACAGCGGCAATCAGCGGCGGTATAAGCGCGATGTGTTGCGTTATGTGGCGATCATTAAGATTGCCCAACGGATCGGCATTCCGCTGGCGACCATCAGCGAGGCGCTTGGGGTACTGCCGGAAGGCCATACGTTGAGTGCGAAGGAGTGGAAGCAGCTCTCTTCGCAATGGCGGGATGAACTGGACCGTCGCATTCATACGCTGGTGGCGCTGCGCGATGAGCTGGACGGTTGTATCGGCTGCGGCTGCTTATCGCGTAAGGATTGCCCGTTGCGGAACCCTGGCGACCGACTTGGTGAACAGGGTACCGGCGCGCGGCTGCTGGAGGATGATTAACGTTTTTCGCCGGCCCGGACCGCTAAGCGCATCCGGGCGACAGGATTACTGATTCTCAATCAACAGCGCTTCCAGCAAATCAAGGTCATGCAGCAGCTTTTGCAGGGTCTCATTGCTGATCTCACGCGTGGCGCGCAGGTGGTACAACTCCGCGCGTTCAGAACGCAGCGCGGCAAGGCGGAAACGACGCTCGAGGTTCTCTTCCTGTAGCGAACTTTCGACATCGTTGCGTCCGTCAGCGCGGCGACGCAGGTTACCGATGACCCGCGAACTCACTTCGGTCAGCAGTTGGTTGTCGATGTTCTCCTCGGTATCCGCCGCCAGGCGCTCTTCCATTTTCTGAATCGCTACTATCGCCACTTCTGCCGTTGCCGCGCGCGCGATGCGTTCCTCTTTCAGTTGCTGCGAATGGTCAGCCACTTCCAGATGTTGCAGCAGTATCGGCAGCATTATCACGCCAACGAACAGCGAGAACAGGATCACCCCGGCGGCGAGGAACACCAGTTCGTAACGCGCCGGGAAAACGTTGCCATCCGGCAGCAGCAGAGGAATGGAGAGCACACCCGCCAGCGTGATCGCCCCGCGCACCCCCGCGAAAGAGGCGATAAGAATTTCACGCGTGGTCCACGATCCAAACTCCATCGGTTTCTTTTTCAAAAAACGCATGCTGAATTTTTTCATCGTCCACAGCCAGCCGAAGCGCACCAGCATCAGCGCGACGTAAATCAGCACGATGTCGGTAAACAGCATCCAGATTTCGACGTTTGGATCGGCTTCCGCCGCCACCAGCGACGATTCGAGAATACCAGGCAGTTGCAGGCCCAACAGTAAAAAGACCATGCCGTTAAACACAAACTCCAGCATCGCCCAGGTACTGTTGGCGCGCAGACGCATGGCCAGCGGCGCGCGGCGCATGACGCCGGAACGGGTGATGGTCATCCCGGCGGCGACTGCCGCCAGAATTCCCGACACGCCGATGTGTTCAGCAATCAAGTAAGAGGCGAACGGCAGCAGGAACAGCAGCACGATCTGTGTCGCGGGTTCATCGCCGCCCCAGCGGCTAAGAAAACGCAGCGAACGCCCGTACAGCCAACTGACCACAAAGCCCGCGAGGATACCGCCAATCGCCACCTTAAGAAATTCCACGGTTGCGCCGCCAACGGTAAAGATCATTGTGCCCATCGCCACCGCGACGGCAAACTTCAGCGACACCAGACCAGAAGCGTCATTCATTAACGCTTCGCCCTGTAAAATGCCCATGATCTTCTTCGGAATACGTCCTTCACCGACGATGCCGGAAAGCGCCACCGCATCGGTTGGCGACAGCACCGCCGCCAGCGCAAAAGCGGGTATCAACGGGATGCCCGGCACCAGCCAGTAAATCAGAAAACCGATGCCGACAACGGTGACAATCACCAGCGCCAGCGCCAGACCGAAGATCTCTCGCCCGTGTTCAAGGAATTCGCGCGTCGGCGTCTTCCAGCCGTCGGCGAACAGCAGCGGCGGAATAAACAGAACTAAAAACAGTTCGGGATCAAATTCCACATGCAGACCAAATGTGGGCCATGCCAGCAGTGCGCCGATGGCAATCTGCATGAGGGGTAAGGGGAGCTGGAAGGGCAATACGCGCGTAAATACCCCGGACAGCGAGACCACAAGGGTCATGATGAGTATTGTGAAAAAAATTTCCATGCGTTCCCTGTTTGCGATGTTTTTTATGTGCCTGAGAGGCTTCGTGCCTCGATTTTACCTTTTTCAGAGTATCGCAAAAGACAACGAAATGTGCGGTGAAAATAAAAACGGGCGGCCAAAGCCACCCGTTTTCGGAATCACTTCGCGATCAAATCGCCCAGCCGCCCGCGTAGAACGTCACCAGCGCGATGGCGATCACCACCGTACCCACGTTCAGCTTGCGCCATTCGCCGGAAACCAGACGACCAATCACCAGCGTGGCAAAGCCGATCATGATGCCGGTAACGATATTACAGGTCAGCACGATGAACACCGCTGTGACCAGACCCGCCATCGCGTCGACGAAGTCGGCGAAATCAATTTTCGCCACGTTGCTCAGCATTAACAGGCCCACGTACATTAGCGCAGGCGCCGTCGCGTATACCGGCACCAGATAGGACAGCGGAGAGAGGAACAGGATCAGCAGGAACAGAACGCCGACGGTGATCGCTGTCAGGCCGGTTTTACCGCCCGCTGCCGTCCCTGCCGCGGATTCGATATACACCGCTGCCGGCGCTGCGCCCACCAGACCGGAGAACACGCTGCTCAGGGAGTCTGTGGTCAGCGCTTTTCCGCCGTCGATGATCTGGCCGTCTTTGTCGAGCAGATTCGCCTGCCCCGCCACGGCGCGGATGGTGCCGGTTGCGTCAAACACTGCGGTCATAACCAGCGCCAGCACGCTTGGCAGCACCACCGGATTCAGCGCGCCCATGATATCCAGGCTGCCAATCAGCGATTTGCCGTTTTCATCGCTCAGCGACGGCATCGCGAAAATGCCGGAGAATTTCACCGCCGGATCACAGATCAGCCCGACAATCGAAATACCAATGATGGTCAACAAAATGCCGCCCGGCACTTTCAGCTTTTCAAGGCCGAGGATTACCGCCAGTCCGACCAGCGACATGATCACCGGGAACGTTGCGAAGTCACCCAGCGCCACTGGCAGGCCATCCAGTGGGTTTTTGATTACCAGGCCTACGCCATTTGCCGCAATTAGCAGCAAAAACAGGCCGATACCAATACCGGTACCATGCGCGACGCCCTGCGGCAGATTGCGCAAAATCCAGCTACGAATGCCGGTCGCAGAGATAATGGTAAACAGAATCCCCATCAGGAATACCGCGCCCAGCGCCACCGGCACGCTGATCTGCTGACCGAGCACCAGGCTGAACGCGGTAAACGCGGTCAGTGAAATGGCGCAACCGATCGCCAGCGGCAGATTCGCCCACAGCCCCATAACGATGGAGCCTAACCCCGCCACCAGACAGGTCGCGACAAATACCGCGGCAGGCGGAAAGCCAGCTTTGCCCAGCATGCCCGGCACCACGATAACCGAGTACACCATCGCCAGAAACGTTGTTAACCCGGCAACCACTTCCTGACGGACAGTGCTTCCACGTTGTGAAATTTTAAACCAGGCGTCAAGTGAACCGCCGGTACGCGCTGAAGGCGTAGACATAGAAAACATCCCCTGAGAGTTTATTTTTCGTCTTTATGCGTGGTGGACAATCCACTGCCAGCGAAACGTCAATTCCCTGTGCTCTGTCGCGACAAAAGGGGAGTCGCAAAAAGCAAACGTTTAGCTCCGCGCATAAAAAAACGGGTAGTAAAAAAAAGCAAACGATTATCCAGCGATCATATGGCGATTTTCAACTGAACTTTGTCGCTTTTTATGCATTTCTTGCGTTAACGACGAAGAAATCATCAACTGATGCGCAAACGTTACCGTCGATGCGCAATCTGGCAACATAATTTGCGGTATCGTTTTGCCCATGCGCGGGGCACAGGAGACATTTTCGTCCTCACCCGCCGGGGATCTCAAAGGGGCCGCCCTGTTGAATCGCTCGCTGCCAGGCCGGACGCATTTCCACCCGTTTTTTCCATGCCTCGATGTGGGAGAGATTATCGATGCCGCCGCGCGCCAGTAGAGCAAACAGCGGGAAACTCATCTGAATGTCGGCCATGCTGAACGGTTCTCCGGCAAACCAGAGATGTTCGGCAAGGTGAGCGTCAATGAAACGCGCGTGGGTTTCCAGTTGTGGATTGAGATACGCTTTCTGCACGCCTTTTCCCAGCGCACCGCCCAGCGTGCGCAAGCCAAAGGGAACCGGCGGCTTGCCAAGACTGACAAAGACCAGTTTCATCAGCAGTAACGGCATGAGCGAACCTTCCGCATAGTGCAGCCAGAATCGGTACTGCCGCTTCTGTTCCGCGTCGGCGGGTTTAAATTTGCCTTCGCTGTCGTAGGTTTCCTGCAAATATTCAAGGATTGCACCCGATTCCGCAATGACGACGCCGTTATCCTCCACTACGGGCGACTTGCCGAGCGGATGCACTTTTTTCAACGCCGGCGGGGCAAGCAGGGTCTTTTCACGCTGGTAACGGACAATCTGGTAGGGCAGCGATAGTTCTTCCAGCGCCCAGAGAATGCGCTGGGAACGAGACTGGTTTAAATGATGTACCGTTAGCATGTGAGGCTCCTGTGAATTCATCTTCTTAACTATAGAAAATTGTGGAAGATGACGAAAAAAATTCGGCTAAAAAATCACCACGTCGGCTGGCAAACAGGCGGCCTCGGCATACACTTACAGTATCAACACAAACCGGAACCTCCACCACGTGCTCGAATGAGGGGTGTTGACGTCGGGGGAAACCCTCCCGTGAACTCAGCGGGATAGAGAGAAAGACAAAGACCGGAAAACAACTAAAGCGCCCTTGTGGCGCTTTAGTTTTTTGCCGGGTTGATGGTTTGCGATGCCCCTGCCCAGAATCCTTCGCAACATGAAAGCCACGCTTTGGCGCTATGGGAAAGGTAGACCCCTTCGCGCCAAATCATCCCGAGCTGCCAGCGCAGTTCGCTTTCCAGCGGGATCCAGCGCAGCGTGTTTTTATCCAGCCGTTCACAGATGGGCTCCGGTAGAATAGCAATGCCGACGCCTGCCTGTACCATCGCCGCAAGAAAATCCCACTGTCCGCTGCGTACCGCAATGCGCGGCTTGACGTTGCGTTCGCTAAAAAGCTGCATCAGCTGACGGCTCAGGGCGAAATCTTCGTTGTAAATCAGCAGCGGGTGCTCTGCCAGCGTTTCAGGGGAAACGGACTCACAGGTTGTCCACTGACCGGCACGGGGCGCCAGGACGCAAAGCGGATGGTTAAACAGCGGCAGGGTCGCCAGACCGCTTTCAGCTTCTATCGGCAGCGCGGTCATCGCCACGTCCAGTTCGCCATTCATCACCGCCTGTTGCACCGTCAGGCCGCCAAACTCCGCGACCTTCAGCTCGACGCCCGGATAGCGCTGGCGAAACAGACTGATAGGACCCGCCATCAACATGCCGACCATGGGCGGAATGCCTAACCGTAGCAGGCCTTTGTTGAGATGGTTGATGTCTCCCAGCTCCGCTTCCAGTTGGCGAAACTCCGCCAGAATCGCCAGCCCGCGCTCAAACACCACCCGTCCGGTGTCCGTGAGCAAAAGCTTGCGCCCGTCGCGGATCAGCAGCGTGCAGTTAAGCTCGTCTTCAAGATTTTTTAACATCTTGCTGATGGTGGGTTGCGTGACATACAACTTCTCCGCCGCGCGGGTGAAACTCTGCTGGCGCACCACCTCGACAAAATAACGCAGCGTTCTGATGTCCATGACTATTCCTTACGACTATGCCCGCAATGATTTTAATTCATTTCTTTCATCGACGGGCGCTCTCTATACTGGCGCTCCGAATTATTTTTCAGGACATCCCTTCATGGCTGTGGCGATACGCCGCATTACGCCTGTTGTCGTACAGCGACTTCAGGTTCCGGTTCAGGTTCTGCTGTACGCTGGTCTGTTTATCGTTGCGCAAAACCTTGTCTCCTGGCTGCATTTGCCGCTTCCGGCCAATCTGGTGGGCATGGTGCTAATGCTGGCGCTGATTGTGTGTCGGATCCTGCCATTGCGCTGGGTGCGGGCGGGGGCCCGCTGGCTGCTGGCGGAAATGCTGCTGTTCTTTGTGCCCGCGGTGGTGGCGGTGGTGAACTATGCGCAACTGCTGTTGATCGACGGCTGGCGTATTTTTGCCGTGATTGCGCTCAGCACCCTGATGGTACTCGGTGCGACCGCGTGGGTGGTGGACAAGGTGTATCGCTATGAGTTGCGCAGGTTAAATCGTGAGTAATTTTCAGCTTAGCGCGCTCTGTCTGGTCATCACACTGGTCATCTATTTTCTCAACAAGCGCCTGTATCGCCGCTTTCGCCGACTGCCGCTGATGCCGCTGGTGCTCACCCCGGCGCTGCTGGTGTTGATGCTGGTGTTTGGGCATATCTCCTGGCAAAGCTATATTGGCGAGTCGCACTGGTTATTGTGGCTGCTTGGTCCGGCGACCATCGCCTTTGCAGTGCCGGTCTACGACAATTTTGCCATCATCAAACGTCACTGGATGTCCCTTAGCGCAGGCGTGGTGACGGCAACGGTGGTGGCGGTCACCAGTTCGGTCTGGCTGGCGCGGCTGTTTACGCTCTCTGATGAAATCCAGCGCAGCCTGGCCGTTCGCTCGGTGACCACCCCGTTTGCGCTGGCGGCGGCGGAGCCTATCGGCGGACAGCCGGATCTGGTGGCGCTGTTCGTGGTGGTGACCGGCGTGTTTGGCATGGCGGTTGGCGATGCGCTGTTTCTGCGGCTGTCGATACGCGAAGGTATGGCGAAAGGCGCCGGATTCGGCGCGGCGTCTCACGGCGCAGGAACGGCGCGCTCCTACGAACTGGGGCAGCAGGAGGGCGTCGTCGCCAGCCTGGTGATGATGCTCTCCGGCGTCGTGATGGTGCTCATTGCGCCGCTGGTCGCGAAGCTGATGTTCTGACCAGCGGCGGTTGGGTTATGTCAGACGCGACGCCAGCGCAAATTCGTTAAAGTGGACCGGACGCTGCTGCTGCATGGAGAGGTTTCCGGCGATGCCGGTGAGGATCGACATCGCCCCGGCGCGGTGGTCGGCGGCGCGCTGAAGCGGGTCGTGTTTCACCTCGCCAAACAGATCGGCGAGCATCGCGTTGTCGCCGCCGCCGTGTCCGCCTTCGCCCAGCGTGAAGTCAGCTTTCCACGGCGCGGCAAACATTGGGAAGACGGTAATATCGCAGGTCTCGAGGCTGCCTTCGTTGGCGCGTTCGCCGCCAGCGTTAACGTACGATTTCTCGACGATCTTCATCTCCAGACGGCCTTTGCTGCCGTTAAAGACCACGTTCAGCCCTTCCCAGGGCAGATAAGTGTTCAGTGAATACGTCAGCTGTACGTCATTCTGATATTTCACCAGCACCGACATCGTATCTTCAATGGTAATGCCGTCGCTGAACACGCTCTGGTCGCGGAAGTAGCTATCCTCATGTTCCGCATCCAGATAGAGCGCTTTCAACTGCGGATTCTCTGCCATTTGCAGGGCAAAAGGGTCGTCTTTCGCCTGCGGGTAGCCGTGGGTACGGGGATAAAACTGCGTGACGCCGCGTCGTTCGGCGTTCTCTCTGCCATAAAAACGCAGGCCGCCTTCAGCGTAAACGCGCGCTGGCGTGCTGGCCAACCAGAAGTTCATCAGGTCGAAATGGTGGGTCGATTTATGCACCAGCAGGCCGCCGCTATTGCGCTTTTCGCGGTGCCAGCGACGAAAATAGTCTGCGCCATGCTCGGTGTTCAGCAGCCATTCGAAGTGGACGGAATAAACCTCGCCGATCGTGCCGTTCATCAGCAGTTCGCGCACTTTGCTGTGGTGTGGGGCATAGCGATAGTTGAAGGCGACGCGCACCTGGCGGCCTGTTTCTTCAATGGCATCCAGAATACGCAGGGCGCGCTTTTCGTCGATAGTCATCGGTTTTTCGGTGATCACGTCGCAGCCCGCATGCAGTGCCCGGACGATGTAATCATCGTGGGTGCGGTCCATGGTGGTAACGATGATAATGTCCGGGCGCGTTTCACGGATCATCTCCTCAAACTGCTGCGCTTTCCAGGTTGATACCGGCGCAGTGCCCTCTTTTTCCAGTAATGTGTTGGCGTAGTTCATCCGGGTCTGGTTGGTATCGCAGAAGGCAACCAGCCGGGCGTTCTCTTTCCATTGCCCGCCAATTGCCGAAATATACAATCCAGCGCGACCGCCGGTTCCCACCAGGGCATATTTCTTCATCGCATTCCCTTCTCTTAAAATGAATTAACGTGTTGATGTAATAAAAACAGCGTTTCACTCTTGTTTGGGTACTGTAGCGCTATCGCGGGAGATGGGTAGAACGCAGGAAGAAAAATGTGATCCCCGGCCATAAAGACCGGGGAGGGGGAGAGTGATTAATGGGCGCGGCCTTGTTCGACGCCGTATCCGGTCTGGGAACGGATAAACTGGGCGCGGAACTGCTCGCGTTCGCGGTTTCCTTCCGCTGAGTTATCGGTGGCCGAGAAGAACCAGATACCGAGGAACGCCACGGTAATGGAGAACAGCGCCGGGTATTCGTAGGGGAAGATCGCCTTTTCGTGACCGAGGATCTGTACCCAAATCGTCGGGCCAAGCACCATCAACACCACTGCCGTCAGTAACCCTAACCAGCCGCCCATCATCGCGCCACGGGTGGTCAGCTTCGACCAGTACATGGAAAGCAGGATGATCGGGAAGTTACAGCTTGCCGCGATGGCAAACGCCAGGCCGACCATGAAGGCAATGTTCTGGTTTTCAAACAGTACGCCAAGAATAATGGCGATGACGCCCAGCACCAGTACGGTGATTTTCGACACCCGCAGTTCTTCGCGCTCGGTGGCGCCTTTACGAAACACGTTGGCGTAGAGATCGTGTGAAACCGCCGACGCGCCCGCCAGCGTCAGTCCGGCCACCACCGCGAGAATAGTGGCGAAAGCGACCGCGGAGATAAAGCCGAGGAACAGATTGCCGCCGACCGCGTTAGCCAGATGCACCGCCGCCATATTGTTGCCGCCAATCAGTGCGCCCGCCGCGTCTTTGTACGCCGGATTTGCCCCGACCAGCATGATCGCGCCAAAGCCGATAATAAAGGTCAGAATGTAGAAGTAACCCATAAAGCCGGTGGCGTAGAACACGCTTTTACGCGCTTCGCGCGCGTCTGACACCGTGAAGAAGCGCATCAGGATATGCGGCAGACCGGCGGTCCCGAACATCAGACCAAGGCCCAGCGACAGCGCGGAGATCGGATCTTTTACCAGCCCCCCAGGGCTCATGATGGCGGTGCCTTTCGGATGAACCGCCATTGCTTCGGTAAACAGGTTATTGAAGCTGAAACCGACGTGCTTCATCACCATAAAGGCCATGAAGCTGGCGCCGAACAGCAGCAGCACCGCTTTGATGATCTGCACCCACGTCGTCGCCAGCATACCGCCGAATAGCACGTACATCATCATCAGCACGCCGACCAGCACCACCGCAATGTGGTAATTCAGACCAAATAACAGTTCGATGAGTTTGCCCGCGCCGACCATCTGGGCGATCAGATACAGCGCCACCACTACCAGCGAACCGCAGGCGGAAAGAATGCGGATCGGGCCTTGCTTGAGACGGTAGGAGGCTACATCGGCAAAGGTATAACGTCCCAGATTACGCAGGCGCTCGGCGATCAGAAACAGAATGATCGGCCAGCCCACCAGGAAGCCCAGCGAGTAAATCAGGCCGTCGTAGCCGGAAGTGAACACCAGCGCGGAGATGCCCAGAAAAGAGGCGGCAGACATGTAGTCGCCCGCAATCGCCAGCCCGTTCTGAAAACCAGTAATATTGCCGCCCGCCGTGTAGTAGTCGTTGCGCGAACGCACGCGTTTAGAGGCCCAGTAGGTAATTCCGAGCGTAAATACGACAAAAATCAAAAACATAATAATGGCCTGCCAGTTGGTTGGCTGGCGCTCTACTGTACCGCTAAGGGCATCCGCCGCGTTGGCCGCGAAGGGTAGTGTGGCGGCAAGCGCCGTCAGGACTCTCTTCATGATGCGTTAACCTCGTGCAGTACTGCATTATTAAGACGGTCGAATTCGCCGTTCGCCCGCCAGATATAAATGCCGGTCAGAATAAAGGAGATCAGAATGACCCCGACGCCAATGGGGATACCCCGGGTGACGCTGGTTCCCGCGTGGAGCGGCGTACCCAGCCAGCCAGGCGCGAAAGCAATCAGTAAAATAAAGCCGATATAAATCACCAACATGATGACCGACAGAAGGGTGGCAAACCGTTGCCTTTTTTCGACTAACTCCCTGAAACGCGCACTGTCTTCTATCCGCTGATAAATAGTGTCATTCATCACAGAGCTCTCCAGAGGCCCCCTGCGTCTTTCGCGCCACAGGTGCGTTGGCCGCACTTACCCACCCCAGTCGCCTGGTTCATTCTGCGACTGGGGATGTGTTCGTTTGCCGCCTTCCTGCAACACGAAATCCTTTGGGGGGTTTTATATATTCCCTCCCGATGAAGAGAGGGGTAAGGTCAGAAATGTCGGCCGGATAAAACGCTTCGCAGCGCCATCCGGCCTGTTCTCATTATGAAGGCATCGCGATAGCCTGCTTCTCTTCGAGCAGTTTCTCTACCACGCCAGGATCGGCAAGGGTCGAGGTATCGCCCAGATTGCTGGTATCGCCTGCCGCGATCTTGCGCAAAATACGGCGCATAATTTTGCCGGAACGGGTCTTCGGCAGGGAATCGGTCCAGTGCAGCACGTCCGGCGTCGCCAGCGGACCAATCTCTTTTCGTACCCAGTTGCGCACTTCCGCGTACAGTTCCGGAGAGGGCTCTTCGCCGTGGTTCAGGGTCACGTAGGCATAAATCGCCTGGCCTTTAATGCTGTGCGGAATACCCACCACCGCCGCTTCGGCGATTTTGGGATGCGCCACCAGCGCGGACTCAATCTCCGCGGTGCCCAGACGGTGACCGGACACGTTCAGCACGTCGTCCACGCGACCGGTGATCCAGTAATAGCCATCTTCGTCACGACGCGCGCCGTCGCCGCTGAAGTACATATTTTTAAAGGTCGAAAAGTAGGTCTGCTCGAAACGCTCATGATCGCCGAACAGCGTGCGCGCCTGACCCGGCCAGGAGTCGGTGATCACCAGGTTGCCCTCGGTCGCCCCTTCCTGTGGATTGCCTTCGTTATCCACCAGCGCAGGCTGCACGCCAAAGAACGGACGGGTGGCGGAACCGGCTTTCAGCTCTGTCGCCCCCGGCAGCGGGGTGATCATGAAACCGCCGGTTTCGGTCTGCCACCAGGTATCGACCACCGGGCATTTCTCATTGCCGATCTTTTTCCAGTACCACTCCCACGCTTCCGGGTTGATCGGCTCGCCAACGGAGCCGAGAATGCGCAGGGAGGAACGGTCGGTGCCCTCGATCGCTTTGTCGCCTTCCGCCATCAGCGCACGGATCGCGGTTGGTGCAGTATACAAAATCGTGACCTGATGCTTATCGACCACCTGCGCCATACGCGCTGGCGTCGGCCAGTTGGGCACCCCTTCGAACATCAGCGTCGTGGCGCCGCAGGCCAGCGGGCCGTACAGCAGGTAGCTGTGTCCGGTGACCCAACCCACATCGGCGGTGCACCAGTAGATGTCGCCCGGATGGTAGTCGAACACATATTTAAAGGTGCTCGCGGCATACACCAGATACCCGCCGGTGGTATGCAGCACGCCTTTCGGCTTGCCGGTAGAGCCGGAGGTATAAAGAATAAACAGCGGATCTTCCGCATTCATTTCAACAGGCTGATGCTCAGCACTGGCATTTTCAATGACGTCGCTCCACCACAAATCGCGGTTTTCCGTCCAGTCGATAGTGCCGCCGGTGCGCTTGAGCACAATCACGTGTTCGATGCTTGTTACGTTCGGATTTTTCAGCGCGTCGTCGACGTTTTTCTTCAACGGAATGCTGCGCCCGGCGCGCACCCCTTCATCGGCGGTGATCACCAGCTTCGAGCTGGAGTCGATAATGCGTCCGGCAACCGCCTCCGGCGAAAAACCGCCGAAGATCACCGAATGCACCGCGCCGATGCGTGCGCAAGCCAGCATCGCGACGGCGGCTTCCGGCACCATCGGCATATAAATCGCCACCACGTCGCCTTTTTTGATGCCTAACGCCTGCAGGGCATTGGCAAAGCGGCAGACGTCACGATGCAGTTCGCGGTAGCTAATGTGTTTACTCTGCGACGCGTCGTCGCCTTCCCAGATGATGGCGGTGCGATCGCCATTTTCCGCCAGATGGCGGTCAAGGCAGTTCGCCGCCAGGTTGAGCGTGCCGTCTTCGTACCATTTAATCGAGACGTTGCCCGGCGCGAAAGAGGTGTTCTTTACGCGTGTATACGGTTTGATCCAGTCGAGAATTTTGCCCTGCTCGCCCCAAAAGGTATCCGGCTCGTTAATTGATTGTTGATATTTTGCCTCATACTGCTCCGGGTTTATCAGGCAACGGTCCGCAATATTGGCGGGAATGGCGTGTTTATGTATTTGGCTCATGGCTTTTGTTCTCCTTGTAAGATGTTAATAATATGTCTCATAAACGTTAAATGTAGGGGTTTAGTCAGTTTTGTTTAGTATTTGCGCGGCAGATCACGCAATAACGGAACTGTGCAAATAATCGGCAATACGTTTTTTGAAGAAGGCCAAAAAAAGTTGGGGAATTCTTTTCGCAACAGACGGTTATGTTAATTTTTTATGAAGGTGTTTCGA
Organism: Citrobacter sp. 50677481; assembly: GCF_001463265.1. Lineage (NCBI taxonomy): Bacteria > Pseudomonadati > Pseudomonadota > Gammaproteobacteria > Enterobacterales > Enterobacteriaceae > Citrobacter > Citrobacter sp. 50677481. The sequence continues at coordinate 105,681 of NZ_LNHZ01000054.1, read as the reverse complement.
CGAGGAAAAGCACAAAGGGAGTAGCGATAAAACGGGGTGACTAACTCTAAAGTGGTATTTTACATACACTTACAATTGATTAAAGACAACATTTTCCGTGTGGTTTTTTGTTACATCTAGATTAGGGCAATGTCATGACGGTTATGTGCGGTTATCGTCATGGAAAGAATAAAAAAGAACCGTCATTAAGAGCAATGGCGCAATCTGGATGAGACCTCTATGACAAGGATTACACATCGTGCACGCCGTTTTTTCAGCCTGATAGTACCGCTTTTTTTCATTTCTGCTGTTTACGCTGAGCAAACTGCCGCACCCGCAAAAACCGTTACCGTTGAAGCGAAAAATGACGTCTTCGCGCCTCAACATCCCGATCAATACCTCTCCTGGAAAGCCACGTCGGAACAGTCCACGCGGGAAGACGCGCTGGCGGAAGATCCGCGGCTGGTGATCCTGTGGGCAGGTTATCCCTTCTCTCGTGACTACAACAAACCGCGCGGGCACGCGTATGCGGTAACCGACGTGCGGGAAACCCTGCGTACGGGCGCGCCGAAAAACGCCGAAGACGGTCCGCTGCCGATGGCCTGCTGGAGCTGCAAAAGCCCGGACGTGGCGCGTTTGATCCAAAAAGAGGGGGAAGATGGCTACTTTCACGGCAAATGGGCGCGTGGGGGACCGGAGATCGTCAATAACTTAGGCTGCGCCGACTGCCATAACACCGCATCCGCCGATTTCGCGAAAGGCAAGCCGGAACTGACCCTGTCGCGCCCCTATGCGGAACGCGCAATGGAAACCATCGGCAAGCCGTTCGATAAGGCCAGCCGCTTTGACCAGCAGTCAATGGTCTGCGGTCAGTGCCATGTGGAGTACTATTTCGACGGTAAAAACAAAGCCGTTAAGTTCCCGTGGGATGAGGGAATGAAGGTCGAGAACATGGAGAAATACTACGACGCCATTGCGTTCTCTGACTGGACCAACTCGCTGTCGAAAACGCCCATGTTAAAAGCGCAGCACCCGGAATATGAGACCTGGAGCGCGGGTATTCACGGTAAAAACAACGTGACCTGTATTGACTGTCACATGCCAAAAGTGCAGAACGCGGAAGGTAAACTCTACACCGACCACAAGATTGGCAATCCATTCGACAACTTCGCCCAGACCTGCGCGAACTGCCATACCCAGGACAAGGCTGCGCTGCAAAACGTGGTCGCCGAGCGTAAAAAGTCGATCAACGAGCTGAAAATCAACGTCGAGGATCAACTGGTTCATGCCCACTTCGAAGCGAAGGCGGCCTGGGATGCCGGAGCGACGGAAGCGGAAATGAAGCCGATTCTGGAAGACATTCGCCATGCGCAATGGCGCTGGGATCTGTCGATCGCCTCTCACGGCATACATATGCATGCGCCGGAAGAAGGGCTGCGGATGCTGGGCGGCGCGATGGATAAAGCCGCTGATGCCCGTACCAAACTGGCGCGTCTGCTGGCGACCAAAGGCATCACCCACGAGATCGCCCTGCCGGATATCTCCACTAAAGAGAAAGCCCAGGCGGCGATTGGTCTGAACATGCAGCAGATTAACGCTGAAAAACAGGACTTCATCAAAACGGTGATTCCGCAGTGGGAAGACCAGGCGCGTAAAAACGGTCTGTTAAGCCAATAACCCCTTCCGCCCCACACACAGGGGCGGATTACTCAACGGAGTGAATATGAGCGTATTACGTTCGTTATTAACTGCTGGGGTGCTGGCGTCAGGTCTGTTATGGAGCCTGAGTGGGGCAACCGCCACGCCAACGCCGCAGGAGTCTGATCGCTGGGAGGTCACGCCACAGCGTAGCCCGGACGCCGCCTGCCTGGACTGTCATAAGCCGGACACCGACGGGATGCAGGGCAAGCATGCGTCCGCCACCAATCCGAATAATAAACTGCCGGTCACCTGTACTAACTGCCACGGTCAGCCGTCGCCGCAGCACCGTGAAGGGGTGAAGGATGTGATGCGCTTTAACGAGCCGATGTACAACGTCGAGCAGCAAAACAGCGTCTGTATGTCCTGTCACCTGCCCGAGCAACTGCAAAAAGCTTTCTGGTCGCACGATGTTCACGTCACGAAAGTAGCCTGCGCCAGCTGTCACTCACTGCATCCGAAGCAAGACGCAATGCAGACGTTAAGCGATAAAGGGCGGATTAAAATCTGCGTCGATTGCCACAGCGATCAGCGCAACAATCCGAACTTTAATCCGGCGTCGGTTCCCTTGCTTAAGGAGCATCCATGAGCTGCTCCCGTCGCCAGTTTATCACCCGCGTCGGCGCGCTGGTGGCGGTTAGCGGCACAGCAGGACGCGTGGTAGCGAAAACGTTGAATATCAACGGCGTGCGTTACGGCATGGTGCATGATGAATCGTTATGTATCGGCTGTACCGCCTGTATGGATGCCTGTCGGGAAGTGAACAACGTGCCGGAAGGCGTCTCGCGGCTGACGATTATTCGCAGCGAACCGCAGGGGACGTTTCCGGACGTGAAGTACCGCTTTTTCCGTCATTCATGCCAGCATTGCGATCATGCGCCGTGCGTGGACGTCTGTCCGACCGGCGCGTCCTATCGCGATGCCGCCAACGGTATTGTGGACGTCAACCCGGATCTCTGTGTCGGTTGCCAGTACTGTATCGCCGCTTGTCCATACCGGGTGCGCTTTATCCATCCGGTGACGAAAACGGCGGATAAGTGCGATTTCTGCCGTAAGACCAACCTGAAAGCGGGCAAGCTGCCAGCCTGCGTTGAGGCCTGCCCGACGAAGGCGCTGACCTTTGGTAATCTTGACGATCCCAACAGCGATATTTCGCGGCTGTTACAGCAGAAACCCACCTACCGTTACAAGCTGGCGCTGGGCACGAAACCGAAGGTCTACCGCGTTCCCTTTAAATTTGGGGAGGTGAGCCAATGACAAACGCATCTGCTTTCCACTTTGAATCGCTGGTGTGGGACTGGCCCATCGCCATCTATCTGTTTTTGATCGGTATCTCCGCCGGGCTGGTCACGCTGGCGATTCTGCTGCGTCGTTTCCATCCGGAGGCGGGCGGCGCTGACAGTACGCTGCTGCGTACAACGCTGGTGGTCGGGCCGGGGGCGATAATTCTCGGCCTGCTGATTCTGATCTTCCATCTGACGCGTCCGTGGACCTTCTGGAAACTGATGTTTCACTACAGTTTTACGTCAGTGATGTCGATGGGGGTCATGCTGTTCCAGTTGTACATGGTGGTGCTGGTACTGTGGCTGGCGAAAATCTTTGAAAAAGAGCTGATTGCTCTGCAACAGCGTTGGCTGCCGCGTCTGAGTGTGCTGCCAAAAGCGCTGTCGCTCATCACGCCGTTTTATCGCCCGCTTGAAACGCTGATGCTGGTGTTGGCGGTACTGCTTGGCGCCTACACCGGATTTTTGCTTTCCGCGCTCAAGTCCTACCCGTTCCTGAATAACCCGGTCCTGCCGGTGTTGTTCCTGTTCTCGGGGATCTCTTCCGGCGCGGCGGTGGCGCTCATTGCAATGGCCTTGCGCCAGCGCAGCAACCCACACAGTACGGAAGCGCACTTTGTTCACCGAATGGAAACACCAGTGGTGTGGCTGGAAATCTTCCTGCTGGCGGCCTTTTTTGTTGGCCTGGCGTTGGGCGATGACGGCAAAATGCGCGCGCTTTCCGCCGCGTTAGGCGGTGGATTCTGGACCTGGTGGTTCTGGATCGGCGTCGCGGGGCTGGGGCTGATTGTGCCGATGCTGTTGAAGCCGTGGGCGAATCATGGATCCACCTTCCACGGTGTGCTGGCGGCCTGCGGCGCCAGCCTGACCGGCGTTCTGCTGTTACGTTTCTTTATTCTGTATGCGGGGCAACTGACGGTTGCATAACCTGGACGTGTTCCTACCTGAAGCCGGTTTTCTGGCGCTGTTGTTAAGCCTTGGGGTCAACGTGTTGACCCCGCTTGCCGTGCTGACCGGGATTCAGCGGCGCTGGCTGGGCGTTATGCGCCTGGCGAGCGTCGGCGTCTGGACGCAATTCGCGCTTTTGCTGGCGGCGTTTACGCTGTTGATAAACGCCTTTCTGAGCAGCGACTTTTCGGTCATCTACGTGGCGCAGCACAGCCACAGCTTGCTGTCGTGGGGGCTAAAGCTGGCGGCGGTATGGGGCGGACATGAAGGTTCCTTACTGCTATGGGTGCTGTTTCTTTCTGCCTGGAGCGCGCTGTTTGCCTGGCGCTACCGTCAACAATCGGATGCGCTGTTTCCGCTGACGCTCAGCCTTCTTTCTCTGATCATCGCGTTGCTGCTGCTGTTTGTGGTGGTGTGGTCTGATCCGTTTGCACGCATTTTCCCTCCCGCGATAGAAGGGCGCGATCTCAACCCGATGCTGCAACATCTGGGGTTGATCCTGCATCCGCCGCTGCTGTATCTGGGCTATGGCGGGCTGATGGTGGCTACGGGCGTGGCGCTCGCCTCGCTGCTTCACGGCGATTTTACTGCCGCGGCCGCCCGGGTGTGCTGGCGCTGGGCGCTGCCCGGCTGGTGCGCGCTGACCCTCGGCATCATCCTCGGCTCCTGGTGGGCGTACTGCGAGTTGGGGTGGGGCGGATGGTGGTTCTGGGACCCGGTGGAAAACGCCTCTCTGTTGCCCTGGCTGTCCGCCAGCGCGCTGCTGCACAGTCTGTCGCTTTCGCGCAGACAGGGGATTTTTCGCCACTGGTCACTGCTGCTGGCGATCGTCACCCTGATTCTTTCACTGCTGGGCACGCTGATTGTGCGCTCCGGCATTCTGGTCTCTGTGCATGCTTTTGCGCTGGATAACGTGCGCGCGGCGCCGCTGTTTGCGCTGTTCGCCGTGCTGAGTCTCGCTTCGCTTGCGCTGTACGCCTGGCGGGCGCGTGATGGTCAACCGACAGCGCGTGCGGGGAACGGGTCGCGCGAAACGTTGATACTCGCGACGCTACTGCTTTTTTGCGCGGTACTGCTGATCGTACTGGTGGGGACGCTTTACCCGATGATTTACGGTCTGCTTGGCTGGGGACGTCTTTCCGTAGGCGCGCCTTATTTCAATCGCGCTACGCTGCCGTTCGGCCTGCTGATGCTGGTCGTCATCGTTGTGGCGACGATAAGAAACCGTAAATCTGCCTGGCGACGACAGCTTCCGGCGCTGATTGCCCATACAGGCGTGCTGATCGCGGCGCTGGGGATTGTGGTGTCCAGCGTCAGCCGTCAGGAGATTAGCCTGAATTTACGTCCGGGGCAGCAGGTGGCGCTGGCAGGATACACCTTCCGCTTCGACCGGCTCGAGCTTGAAGCAAAGGGCAATTACACTACCGAGAAAGCGCAGATTGCGCTGTGGCAGGGGGAGAATCGTATTGGCAATTTGACACCGGAGCGGCGGTTTTATACCGCGCGCCGTCAGCAGATGATGGAGCCGGACATTCGCTGGAACCTTATACACGACTGGTATGCGGTAATGGGCGAGAAAACCGGTCCGGAACGTTACGCCATGCGATTGTACGTTCAAAGCGGCGTGCGCTGGATCTGGGGCGGTGGGCTGCTGATGATTGTCGGCGCGCTACTGAGCGGCTGGCGCGGGAGGAGGGAAGATGCGTAATACGGCGCCATTTCACAGGCTGTTCATCCTGGTTACGCTACTTTTTTTCACGCTTACCGTCCACGCTCAGGTCGTCGATACCTGGACCTTCGCTAACCCGCAGCAGCAGGAGAAAGCGCTTTCTGTCGCCAGCCGGTTGCGTTGTCCCCAGTGCCAGAACCAGAACTTACTGGAATCCAACGCGCCGGTGGCGGTCAGTATGCGCCATCAGGTCTACACAATGGTGGCGGAAGGGAAAAGCGAAGCGGAAATTACTGTCTGGATGACCGAACGCTACGGCGACTTTGTTCGCTACAATCCACCGCTGAACGGACAAACTTTGCTGCTTTGGGCGTTGCCGTGTCTGTTACTGCTGGTGGTGGTGGGGATCCTGTGGCGCGCGGTAAAGCCCAAAAGGACAAACGATGATGCAGCCTGACTCCCACCGTTCTCTGCCCGTAAAACGTCTGGCGGCGGCCGTCATGCTGATGGTGATTATCTGCTTTAGCGGCTATCTGCTGTCGCCGAAATGGCAGGCGGTACGCAGCGAACGGCAGCGTCTGGCAGATCCGCTGCATGCGTTTACCGACGCGCAAACTCCACAAGCGCAACTGCGAACGTTGCAGACCCAGATTCGCGCGAATCCCCAGGACAGCGAAAAGTGGGCGTTACTCGGCGAGTATTACCTCTGGCGTAACGACTACGCTAACGCGCAGCGGGCGTATCGTCAGGCGCTGCAACTGCGCGGGGAGAACGCCGAGCTTTACGCCGCGCTGGCGACGGTGCTTTACTATCAGGCGGGACAGCATATGACGCCGCTGGCCCGTGAGATGATTGATAAAGCATTAGCGCTGGACGCCAGTGAGGTGACCGCGCTGATGCTCCTGGCCTCGGATGCGTTTATGCAGGCTGATTACCGCGAGGCGATTATCCAGTGGCAAAAAGCCCTTGATCTCAATTCACCCCGGGTAAACCGCGCACAGGTGATTGACGCAATAAATATGGCGAAGTTGTTGCAGAATCGTCAGAAATGATTTTGTTTTTTTGTGATTTATGTCGTTTTTGCTGTTTAAAAAACAGGCAAATGAACATCATACGCAAAATAATTCCTGAAAGTTATAATTCAAAAACGCACTTTTAAAAATCTTTCCATAACAAATAGTTATTCATAATAAACGCCATAAACTCGCGTTATTATGCATTATTTCAGCTAAATGCGCTGTTCTGAAAGGGTTGCGCAAGATGCCTTGCAAATGGTACTGATTATGCGCGTTAAAAAACTCTATAACCCAACGCAACACAATTCATACCCTTTCAGTATGTATCCATTCCCGCTTTGACGAGGGGACTGGCGCTCCATTGAGGAAGTCCGCTGTTATGAAAAGTTTTAAACTCAGCCTGGCCTGGCAGATTTTGATTGCCATGGTGCTGGGCATTCTACTGGGGAGTTACCTGCACTATCACAGCGACAGCCGTGAATGGCTGATTGCTAACCTGCTGTCACCGGCAGGGGATATCTTTATCCATCTGATCAAAATGATCGTCGTCCCTATCGTGATTTCGACGCTGATTGTCGGTATTGCCGGGGTGGGTGATGCCAAACAGCTTGGGCGTATCGGCGCCAAAACCATTATCTATTTCGAAGTGATCACGACCATCGCCATCATTCTGGGTATCACGCTGGCGAATGTGTTTCAACCCGGTTCCGGCATTGATATGTCGCAACTGGCGACCGTGGATATTTCGAAATACCAGAACACGACGGCGGAGGTGCAGAGCCATGCGCATGGCCTGATGGGCACCATACTCTCGCTGGTGCCAACCAACATCGTGGCATCGATGGCGAAAGGCGACATGCTGCCGATCATCTTCTTCTCGGTACTGTTTGGCCTGGGGCTTTCTTCGCTGCCTGCCACACACCGTGAACCGCTGGTGACGGTGTTCCGCTCCATCTCCGAAACCATGTTTAAAGTCACCCATATGGTCATGCGTTATGCGCCGGTCGGGGTGTTCGCACTGATTGCCGTGACCGTCGCTAACTTCGGTTTTGCCTCCCTGTGGCCGCTGGCAAAACTGGTGCTGCTGGTTCACTTCGCGATTCTGTTCTTCGCGCTGGTGGTGCTGGGGATTGTCGCGCGCCTGTGTGGACTTAGCGTCTGGATCCTGATTCGCATTCTGAAAGACGAGCTGATCCTGGCTTACTCCACCGCCAGCTCCGAGAGTGTGCTGCCGCGTATCATCGAAAAGATGGAAGCCTACGGCGCGCCAGCGTCGATTACCAGCTTCGTCGTGCCAACGGGGTACTCCTTTAACCTTGACGGTTCCACCCTGTACCAGAGTATTGCCGCCATCTTTATTGCGCAGCTGTACGGGATCGACCTGTCGTTGTGGCAGGAGATCGTACTGGTGCTGACGCTGATGGTTACGTCGAAAGGGATTGCCGGCGTGCCGGGCGTGTCATTTGTGGTGCTACTGGCTACATTAGGCAGCGTGGGCATTCCGCTGGAAGGTCTGGCGTTCATCGCTGGTGTCGACCGTATCCTCGACATGGCGCGTACCGCGCTGAACGTGGTGGGGAATGCGCTGGCGGTGCTGGTCATTTCCAAGTGGGAACACAAGTTTGACCGCAAGAAAGCGCTGGCTTACGAGCGCGAGGTGCTGGGCAAATTTGATAAAACCGCCCAGTAACGGTTAACAGGTTGCCGGATAAGCATCGCGTTATCCGGCAACCTGCATCACCCGTTCGTTAACTTCTCAAACTCCTCGCAGCCGGTATCGAATCCTTCGGTGCAGCTCAGATTCAACCAGTGCAGCGCCTTCTGTTTGTTCTTCTCAATAAAGCCCTGTTCACCGTTCAGAAACATCATTCCCGCCCAGTATTCGGAATAGCCGGTACGGGAAATGGCGGAACTGCGTTTGAAATACCAGGTCGCTTTGTCATCGTCTGCCGGAATGCCGACGCCGTTGGCGTAAATCAGTCCAAGCAGCATCTGCGCATCAACCGCCACGTCGCTCTCGAGATTTTGCGAGGCGTTTTGCAGCAGGGAAATCGCTTTCGGGTAGTCGGGCTTCCCGGCCTGGGTGTTCAACAGAATCCGCGCGAGGGTGATCTCGCCCGCTTTACTGCCCGCTTGCGCCGCCCTTTCGGCCAGCGTTTTCGCTTCACGGTAATCGAGGCTGACCGGGTTGGTGATTTTAATTTGCGCCAGTAGCGCACAGGCGTCGGCATCGCCATTACTGGCGGATTTCTGCGCCCAGTATTCGGCTTTGCTTAAGTCGCCAAAGCTAAACCAACTGTCAGCGAGGTAATACTGTGCGCGTCTGTCTCCTGCCTCTGCGGCCTGCAAATACTGGCTTCCCGGTTCCGGGGCGGCAGCATGGGCAAAGAATGTCATGAATAACATCAATGCAAGAAGTGGTTTCATTTTGCGTTTTAGTTAGGGTACGGAAAAGACAGTATAAAGAGATCGTCTGGATAAAAAAACAGCCTCCACGGAGGAGGCTGCTGTCGTTAAACATGCCAGGTAAGGCGTGTCAGAATCAACCCATTGCGCTTTCGCGCAGACGGGTTTTCAGCTTGTTGTACTCGTCAATCACATACTGCTCGGCGGCGCGCTGGTCGGCGATCGGCTCAACGCGTACGGCGCAGTATTTGTACTCCGGCGTTTTGGTAATCGGGCTTAAGTTCTCGGTAACCAGCTCGTTACAGGCGCCAATCCACCACTGGTAGGTCATGTAAATCGCCCCTTTGTTCGGGCGTTCGCTGACCTGCGCGCGGGTGATGATTTTGCCTTTACGCGAATGAACCCAGACCAGCGCTTCATCTTCAATGCCCAGACGCGCGGCGTCGGCGGCGTTGATTTGCGCATAGCCCGGCTCGTCCGCCAGCGCAGCCAGCGCCGCGCAGTTACCGGTCATTGAGCGGCAGGAGTAGTGGCCAACTTCACGAACCGTCGACAGCACCATCGGGTACTCTTCGGTCAGCTTGTCGATCGGCGCAACCCAGTCGCAGGTAAAGAACTGCGCGAGACCGTTCGGGGTATCAAATTTCTCTTTAAAGAGATACGAGGTGCCCTGATCGGCGTCGGACGTGTCGCGACACGGCCACTGGATATAGCCCAGTTCGCCCATTTTCTCGTACGTGGCGCCGTAGAAATCCGGGCACAGATGACGCAACTCGTCCCAGATCTCCTGGGTGTTGTTATAGTGCATCGGGTAGCCCATCCGGGTGGCGATTTCACTGATAATTTGCCAGTCCGTTTTCAGATCCCACTTCGGTTCGACCGCTTTAAGGAAGCGCTGGAAACCACGGTCAGCGGCGGTAAAGACCCCTTCATGCTCGCCCCACGACGTAGACGGTAAAATCACATCCGCCGCCGACGCGGTTTTGGTCATAAAGATGTCCTGCACGATAACCAGTTCCAGGTCCTCAAACGCTTTACGCACGGCTGACAACTCGGCATCAGTCTGTAGCGGATCTTCGCCCATGATGTACGCCGCGCGCACTTCGCCATGCGCCGCCCGGTGCGGCAGCTCGCTGATGCGATAGCCGGTATGTTCCGGCAGGCTGTCGACACCCCAGGCTTTGGCGAACTTCTCACGGTTTTCCGGGAACTTCACGTACTGATAGCCCGGATAGGTGTCCGGCAACGCGCCCATGTCGCAGGCGCCCTGTACGTTGTTCTGGCCACGCACCGGGTTGACGCCGACGCTCGGCTTACCGAGGTTACCGGTCAGCATCGCGAGGCTGGTCAGCGAACGAACGGTTTCCACGCCCTGATAGAACTGGGTGACGCCCATGCCCCACAGGATCGATGCGCTTTTCGCCCCGGCATACATCCGCGCCGCCTGACGAATGTCGTGGGCGCTGACGCCGGTGATATCCTCAACAGATTCCGGCGTATAACCGTCGACAATCTTACGGTACTCTTCAAAGCCTTCCGTACGCGAAGCGACAAACGCCTGGTCGTACAGGTTTTCTTCAATAATGACGTGGCCCATGGCGTTCAACAGCGCGATATTCGAGCCGTTTTTCAACGCGATGTGCATATCGGCAATGCGCGCGGTTTCAATTTTGCGCGGATCGCAGACGATGATTTTCGCGCCGTTACGTTTCGCGTTAATCACGTGATTCGCCACGATGGGGTGGGAATCCGCCGGGTTATACCCGAAGATAAACACGAGATCGGTGTTATCAATTTCGTTAATTGCGTTACTCATTGCGCCGTTACCGACCGACTGGTGCAGACCTGCAACCGATGGGCCGTGTCAGACGCGAGCGCAGCAGTCAACGTTATTGGTACCAATAACGGCGCGCGCAAATTTTTGCATGATGTAGTTGGTTTCATTCCCGGTGCCACGCGACGAACCGGTCGTCTGAATGGCGTCGGGTCCGTATTTCGCCTTGATGGCGCTCAGGCGTTCAGCGACATAATTCAGCGCTTCATCCCAGGAAACGGATTCCAGTTTGCCGCCGCGCTGGCGACGAATCATAGGGGTTTTCAGGCGCGGGGTCAGGATCTGGGTATCGTTAATAAAATCCCAGCCGTAGTAGCCCTTCAGACACAGGGTCCCCTGGTTGGTTTTCCCCTGCGCTGCCTCAGCCCGGACGATTTTGCCGTTATCGACCACCAGGTTGATTTTGCAACCTGATGCGCAATACGGGCAAACCGTGACGACTTTTTTCATCGGTCTCGCTCCAGTTAATCAAATCGCGCATACACGCTTGTCGCCCTGAGTATGCATCTTTTATGCCACATTTTAATTGGGGACTTTCCCTGATATTACGGGCAAATTTTGGACAAAACCCTGACGAAAAACAGGCTGTCGACAGTTTTGACGTGACGAAGGCGGCGATGGGCGCTCATTCTGCCCGGCAGGCTGGATTTGAGATTCCTCCGCTACTCGCGAGAATGACCGATGATTACCGTAGAGCCAGTCCACCGTTGAGGCTAACGCTATGAAACGCTACTCCACGCTCTTTTTATTCAGCTTACTGTCGCTGAGCACCGTTTCGGCGCAGGCCGATGTGATTGATGACGCCATTGGCAATATTCAGCAGGCGATCAACGACGCTTATAATCCCGGCAGCAGCCGTAATGACGACGATGACGATCGTTACGATCGCAGCCGTCAAACCGACAGTCGACAGTACGACGATCGCCGCCGACAGCTCGAGGACAGGCGCCGCCGTTTAGACGAACGCCAGCGCCAGCTGGATGACGACCGACGTCGATTAGAAGAGGACGAACGCAGGCTGGAAGAAGATTACGAACGGTGGTAAGGGCAGTCTGTTGCCCTCTCCCGCGGAGGAGGGAAAACGCTTAGTCCAGCATCAGTACCGTCCCGTCATACCCCGCTTCGATGCCGTCCGGCAGCGGGTTATCCATCATCCACACGTCAAACTGATGGCTGATATGCGTCAGGATCACCCGTGGGCAGCCAATCACCTCATTCAGCGCAATCACGGTGTTTAAATCGCAATGGTTGCGCGGCGCGTCCGGTCGCGGTTCATGGCTACAGTCGATCACTATCGCCTGCGGGCGGTTGTTGAGCAAAAATTTCAGCGTCTTATCCGGCAGCCCGGCGGTATCCGAAAGCCACGCCACCCGGCTGTGGGCAGACTCCAACAGATAGCCAAAGGTCAGCTTTGAGTGATTCAGCGGCAGCGGCGTCACCTGCAATCCCTGCAAATCAAACACCACAAACGGCTCGACGGTATGGCTGAAGTCGAGAATGCCGGGATGCTTAAACAGATCGTCGCAGCCCTGTTCGTCAGGCGGCCCGTACACCGGGATCGTCGCGCCCACGCCCCAGCGCAGCGGAAACAGCCCCTGCACGTGATCCATATGATAATGGGTGAGTAAAAATTGCTCAAAAGATCCGGCAGGCCAGCGATCCGCAAGATCGTGCAAGCCCGCGTCCAGCAATGTTACCGCATGATTAAATTTAATCACGCCGCTACACGGGCGACGACGATACGCTTCATGCTGGCGCGCCCGGCAGCAGGCCGCGCAGTCGCAGCCATACGCTGGAACGCCTTGTGCGCCGCCGGTTCCGGTTAAGGTGAGGATCAGGCTCATCGGTTGCCTCACAGCGCTTTGGTGAAGCGAAAATGGCTCTGGGTGTAACCTTCGCGCAGGTAAAAGCGGTGGGCGTCAAGACGCTTCACGTTGGTGGAAAGCTCGGTCATCTCCGCCCCCGCGCGTCTGGCTTCGTCCTCTGCCCAGGCCAGCAGTTGGCTGCCGATTTTCAGGCCGCGCGCCTGGGGCATTACCACCAGTTCCTGAATCTCGCCGATCCAGTTGGCGTGATGGAGATGAAATTGCATATGCAGACCAATCATGCCCACCACCTCGCCGTCGAGCAGCGCAAGCTGATAGCGCAGATTGCTATCCCGCAGGTTCGCCGCAAAGCCGGCGCTGAACGCCTGATGATCGAACTCGGCTTGCTTTAGTTCGCAAATGAGGGCATAGACGGCGTGGGTGTCGTCCGCCGTGGCGCGACGCAGTTCACAGGCAGGCATGGCTTTTCTCCTTTCGTCCGATCAGCATTAACAGCGTATCGACTGACTGTAGCAGACTGCCGTCATTGTTCAGCGTATGGCAGTCAAACGGCGCGTAGCGGGCGGCACGTTCGAGACGGGCGGCAATCTCCGCTTCGCTTTCGCGTCCGCGCGCCTGTAACCGCTGGCGCAGAATGGCGGGGGAGACCTGCAAACAGACCGGCATCAGCGCTGTGCCGTAACGCGCCTGCGCCTGGGGCAGATGGGCGCGGGAGCCATTAACCACCACGTCGAATCCGCCGTTCAGCCACAGGTCGATCTCCACCCCAACGCCGTAGTATAAACCATTGGCGTGCCAGCTTAGCGCCAGCAGGTTATGTCCCGCACGGGTGAAAAATTCCTGTTCGCTCAGGGCGATATGGTTTTCATTTCCGGCGTTGGCCGCGCGGGTAATGTAGCGGTGCGCGACCAGGAGTTGCGCATGTTCCTGCTGGCGCAGCGCCGCCAGCAAACTGTCTTTACCGGAGCCGGACGGCCCCATCAGCCAGATCAGTTTTCCCATAGTCAGAACACCCTTTTTCCTTGACGCCAGACGTGATCGATATGCACGTGGTCGCCTTTGCGGTGCGCCAGTACCAGGTCGGCGCGTTTGCCCTCGGCGATAACGCCGCGATCGTTCAGATTCAGCGCCCGCGCCGGGTTGCGGGTTACCAGACGAATGGCCTGCGGCAGGGTAAAGCGGTTGGCATCGTCGTCGGCGACGCGAAAGGCGGCGTCGAGCAGGCTGGCGGGGTAATAATCGGACGAAAGAATATCCAGCAGCCCCAGCTCGGCCAGCGCATGCGCGGCGACGTTACCGGAGTGTGAACCGCCGCGCACGATGTTCGGCGCGCCCATCAGCACATTCATGCCATGCTCGCGCGATGCTTGCGCCGCGGCGAAGGTGGTGGGAAATTCGGCGATCACGCTGCCAAGCTGATGTGACTCGCGTACGTGGTCGGGCGTCGCGTCGTCATGGCTTGCCAGCGCGATGTTGCGCTCGCGGCAAAGCCGGGCGATAGCGCTGCGGTTAGGTTGCGACCAGCGGGCGGCGAGCGCCAACTGTTCTTCTTCATAGCGGGCCATCTGCTCGTCGGTGAGGGAATATTTGCCCTGATAATATTCGCGATACTTCTCGCGGTTGGCGAACTGGCGCTGGCCCGGCGAGTGATCCATCAGGGAAACCAGCGTGACCGGCTCGCGGCCGACCAGCTTTTCAAACAACGGCAGGGTGGTGTGATGCGGCAGCTCGCAGCGCAGATGCAGGCGATGCTCGGCGCGGTTGACGCCGCGCTTTTGCGTCTCTTCCACCGCGTTAATCATCTTTTCCAGATTTTCCAGCCTGTCGCCGCCGTCACGCACGTCGCCAATCGCCACCGCGTCCAGAACGGTGGTGATACCGCTGGCGACCATCAGCGCGTCGTGGCTGCTCATCGCTGAATGGGCGGGCCAGTCCACCTTTGGGCGCGGGGTGAAAAATTTATCCAGATTATCGGTATGCAGTTCAATCAGTCCCGGCAGCAGCCAGCCGCCTTCGCCGTCCAGCGCCTCCGGCAGACGGCTCTGGGTTTCGGCAAAAGCGTGGATCATCCCGTTGTGCATTTCCAGCGATCCCTGCACTATCTCGTCTTCCAGCACCAGCTTTACATTGTTGATAATCATGGTGTTGTTCCCATAAGATGCAAACGATCCGCCACCCGGTCGCGCACGGATTCATCGTGAAAAATGCCGACAATCGCCGCGCCGCGCGCTTTCGCTTCGGTAATCAATGCCACCACGGCGGCGCTGTTTTTGGCATCCAGCGAGGCGGTGGGCTCGTCGAGGAGCAGGATGGGATAATCGACAATAAAGCCGCGGGCGATGTTGACCCGCTGCTGCTCGCCGCCGGAAAAGGTCGAGGGGGCGAGATGCCACAGGCGCTCGGGTACGTTGAGGCGGGTCAGAAGACTCGCGGCTTTGGCGGCGCATGCTTCTCGCGGCGCGCCGAGGTCCAGCAGCGGCTGCATTACCACGTCCAGCGCGCACACGCGGGGGATCACCCGCAGAAACTGGCTGACCCAGCCGATGGTAGAACGACGTACTTCCAGTACCTTGCGCGCTGGCGCCTGCACCAGATCCACCCACTCGTCGCCGTGACGAATCCGGATCTGCCCTTCGTCGGGCAGATAGTTAGCGTACAGCGAGCGCAGCAGCGTCGATTTTCCGCTGCCGGAGTGACCGTGCAGCACCACGCATTCGCCGCGCGCTACCGTCAGCGAGGCGTTTTGCAGTACCGGCAGACGCACGCCGTTTTGCTGGTGGAGAACAAAGGTTTTACTGACGTTTTCAACGCGAATCATGTTGGCCTCTTAATTCTGTAATACCGACGACACCAGCAACTGCGTGTACGGATGATGCGGATCGTCGAGCACGCGGTCGGTTAATCCACTTTCCACCACCTGGCCCTGCTTCATCACCAGCAGACGGTCCGCCAGCAGGCGCGCAACGCCCAAATCGTGGGTGACAATCACCACCGCCAGATCCAGCTCCACCACCAGCCCGCGCAGCAGGTCCAGCAGTTTGGCCTGCACCGAGACGTCCAGCCCGCCGGTCGGTTCATCCATAAACACCAGCTTTGGATGGGTGACCAGATTGCGGGCGATTTGCAAACGCTGCTGCATTCCGCCGGAGAAGGTGGTCGGCAGGTCATCAATGCGCGAGGCCGGAATTTCCACTTCCTCGAGCCATTTTTGCGCGGTAGCGCGGATCTCGCCGTAGTGGCGCGCGCCGGTCGCCATCAGCCGTTCGCCGATGTTGCCTCCCGCTGAGACCTGGCGGCGCAGGCCGTCCAGCGGATGCTGATGCACCACGCCCCATTCGGTACGCAGCAGGCGGCGACGGTCGGCCTCGCTCATCGCATACAGCGAACGGTTCTGATACTGGATCTCGCCGGACTGCGGCGTCAGGCGCGAAGAGATTGACTTCAGCAGGGTGGTTTTACCGGAACCGGACTCCCCAACAATGCCCAGCACTTCGCCCGGCCACAGGTCAAACGAGACATCGCTGAAGCCTTTGCCCGGCGCGTAAAGGTGGGTCAGGTGATTTACTGAAAGCAGCGGCTGCGTCATTGGCGTTGGGCCTCACTCTGTTGGCGGCAGTAGTCGGTGTCGGAGCAGACAAACATCCGTTTGCCGCTGTCGTCGAGCACCACTTCGTCGAGATAGCTATGGGTTGACCCGCAAATGGCGCACGGCTCATTCCAGGTCTGGACGCTGAACGGATGATCGTCGAAATCGAGACTCTCCACGCGGGTGTACGGCGGTACGGCGTAGATGCGCTTTTCGCGCCCGGCGCCAAACAGTTGCAGAGCGGGCATCCTGTCCATTTTCGGGTTATCGAATTTGGGGATCGGCGACGGGTCCATCACGTAGCGCCCGTTCACCTTCACCGGATAGGCGTAGGTGGTGGCGATGTGGCCGAAGCGGGCGATATCTTCGTACAGTTTCACCTGCATTACGCCGTACTCTTCCAGCGCATGCATGGTGCGGGTTTCGGTTTCGCGCGGTTCGATAAAGCGCAGCGGCTCTGGGATCGGCACCTGGAAGATCAGGATCTGATCTTCGGTCAGCGGCGTTTCCGGGATCCGATGGCGGGTCTGGATCAGCGTCGCGTCTTCCGTACGTTCGGTGGTGTTCACGCCGGTGACGCGTTTAAAAAAGTTGCGGATCGACACCGCGTTGGTGGTGTCGTCGGCGCCCTGGTCGATCACTTTCAGCACGTCCGGTTCGCCGATCACGCTGGCGGTGATCTGAATGCCGCCGGTGCCCCAGCCGTAGGGCATCGGCATTTCGCGGCCGCCGAACGGCACCTGATAGCCAGGGATCGCCACCGCCTTCAGGATAGCGCGGCGGATCATGCGTTTGGTCTGTTCATCAAGGTACGCAAAGTTGTAGCCGGAGAGGTTAGTCGTCACGGGCGGCCTCCTGTTGCAGGCGTTTAAGCAGTTCCAGCTCGGCCTGGAAATCGACGTAATGAGGGAGCTTGAGGTGCGAAACAAAACCCGCCGCCTCGACGTTATCCGCATGCGCCAGCACGAACTCCTCGTCCTGCGCCGGTCCTGTGACCGTTTCATCGTAGTCTGGTGCCTGTAGCGCGCGATCCACCAGCGCCATCGCCATGGCTTTGCGTTCGCTCATGCCGAACACCAGCCCGTAGCCGCGGGTGAAGTGAGGCGCATCATTGTCCGGTGCGACGAAGCCGTTGACCATCTCGCATTCGGTCACCAGCAGTTCGCCAACGTTTACCGCGAATCCCAGCTCTTCCGGCACCGTTTCCAGCTCAACGTAGCCGCTGCGGATCTCCGCCGCGAACGGGTGGTTGCGGCCATAACCGCGCTGGGTGGAATAGGCCAGCGCCAGCAGGTAGCCTTCGTCGCCGCGCATGAGCTGTTGCAGGCGTGAGGCGCGCGAGCAGGGGTAGACCGGCGGTGTGCGGGTGATATCGTCCGGCTGTGCGCCGGTATCCTCTTCGCGCTTTGCCAGCCCCTGCTTCGCCAGCAGGGAAAAGACGTGCGGCGCGGGTTCCGTTGGGTGATCGGCGGTGCGCAGAGGCGGCGTTTCGCCGTTCGCCAGCAGGGTGAAATCGAGCAGGCGATGGGTGTAGTCGTAAGTCGGGCCTAAAAGCTGCCCGCCGGGAATGTCTTTATAGACGGCGGAAATACGCCGCTCCAGGCGCATCTCCGCGCTGTTCAGCGGTTCGCTCACCGCCAGCTTCGCCAGCGTGGTGCGGTAGGCGCGCAGCAGGAAGATGGCTTCGACGTTGTCTCCGCTGGCCTGTTTCAGCGCCAGCGCCGCCAGTTCGCGGTCGGCGATACCGCCTTCGGTCATCACCCGGTCAACCGCCAGGTTCATCTGCTGTTCAATCTGCGCCACGCTCAGTTCATCGATGGCGGCATCGCCCCGACGGCGGTTCTCCTGGAGCGCATGGGCGTTGGCTATCGCCTTCTCGCCCCCTTTAACGGCGACGTACATCAGCACACCTCCACGTGGGTAGTGCGAGGGATGGCCAGCAGGCGCTCGCCGCAGGTAAGTATCAAATCGACGCCCAGCGGGAAGGGGTGCGGGCGTTCGGTCAGTTCGTGGATCAGACAGTCCGGTAACTGCGGCGCGATCATCCGTTCTTCGGCGATCCCCGCCCCGGTCAGGCGCAGCATCCGCCCGCCGCTGAGGCTGGTGACCTGGACGATCAGCGTGGCGCTGGTTTCCGGCGCCACGGCGGAACCCGCGGAAAGGGCGTTAAGCTGCTCGCGGCTGATGCGCTCGTCGGTGACGGCAAACGCTGCCAGCTGCGGCTGCTCGACCAATGGCGCCTGAGTATGAAAACGCAGGTTCTGGCTGGCGATGTCGTTGTTCACCGCAGGTGACAGCCATACCGGCGTGTCGCCATCGACCAGGGTCAGCAGGACGCTGGTGGTGGCAAGGTTCAACGGTTGCCAGCCGTGCTTAAGCTGATGCAGGGCGACAATCACGCCCGGTTCGCTCATTGCTTTCAGCAGGCGGCGAAAGCTCTGTTGCGCGTCCTGAACGGGCAGGGTAAAGGCGGTTTGTAGTTCCGTGGATCGTGTCATTCGTTATCTCCGCGTACCAGCGTAAAGAAGTCGACCCGGCTGGCGTTCACTTCAGCGCGGCGGGCAGCGATTTGCGCCTCGCGTTCGGCCTCCAGCGGGGCGATTAAGGTTTCCATGAGCGTCTGAAAATGGGCCTGCTCCTGTAACAGCGCGTCGACGACGGCGCACCGTTCGGCGTGCTGTTTATTGCGTCCCAGCAGGTAGCTGTAGCCGAGCGTGCCGCTGTTCAGGCGCACCACCGCGCGGGTGAGCGTGGTATCGCCGGCAAAGAAACGGTTGCCGGTGCCGCCCATGCGCGCCTGGATCTGCATCAGACCGGTTTCCGGCGCGCGGATAAGCGTGTATTCCGGCGCCAGCTTCAGCGCCTGCATCAGTGCGTTCAGCGTTTCGGCGTTGCTCCAGGACAACGCGCGCATCCAGCGCTGGCGGGTGGCGGTATCGATATGCATTCAGTGCTCCATAGTGAATTCGATCATGTCGGCGCGGGTCAGGCTGACGGAGTATTCCGCTGCCTGCTCCTCACCTTCACGATGGTTCAGGGTGCGCACGCAGAGCAGCGGCGCCATGTTCGGGATTTCCAGTACCTTGCTCTCTTTCGCCTGCGCGCGGCGGGCGCTGATGCGCGTCTGGGTACGCATCAGCGTCAGCCCGGACTGTTCGCGCAGATAGTCATGCAGCGAGCCGCTATGGAAGCCCTGCAACAGCGGCCAGAGGCTGAGGTCGGAAAAGTAGTGATCGATCAGGCACAGGGCGATACCGTTGACCCGGCGTAGCGTTCGCAGGTGAATGACGTTGTCGCCTTCCTGCACGCTGAGGGCATCAGCAACGTGGCGGGAAG
Organism: Citrobacter sp. 50677481; assembly: GCF_001463265.1. NCBI lineage: Bacteria > Pseudomonadati > Pseudomonadota > Gammaproteobacteria > Enterobacterales > Enterobacteriaceae > Citrobacter > Citrobacter sp. 50677481. The sequence goes on along the minus strand of NZ_LNHZ01000054.1, from coordinate 86,100 downwards.
CCGGTCGCAGTACCGCCAGCAGCTTTTCGCTGGTGGGATGGCTGCCCTGATCCAACAGATTCTGGCTAAAGCGCGCCTGGGCGTTCAGCGGATAGTCGAACGGGCGCATCAGCACCAGCACGCCGACACCCTGACGACGCTGCACCCAGCCGCGTTCAACTAACTGATCGATGGCCCGGCGCAGGGTATGGCGGTTCACCTCATAACGGGCGGCAAGCTGATGCTCCGCCGGAAGATAGTCGCCGCAGCGGTAATGTTGACGAAGCTCCTGCTCAAGTCTCGCGGCAATCTCCTGATAACGCGTTGGGTAACTGGTCGGATGTGTAGACAAGTGCATAGCCATCAATGCCTCGCGAATCAGATAAAGTGCTTACGTAAACGCTGGGAGAGGAAGTCCAGCAGGCTGACGGTGATGATGATGAGCACCATCAACGCGCAGGTTTGCTGGAACTGGAAACCGCGTATCGCCTCCCACAAGGTGACGCCGATGCCGCCTGCGCCCACCATGCCGACCACCGTGGCGGAGCGGACGTTGGACTCAAAGCGGTACAGCGAATAGGAGATGAGCAGCGGCATGACCTGCGGCAGTACGCCGTAGAGAATTTCTTCGAGCTTATTGGCGCCGGTGGCGCGGATACCTTCTACCGGGCCGGGTTCGATAGCTTCGACCGCTTCGGAAAGCAATTTCGACAGCACGCCGGTGGTGTGGATAAATAGCGCCATCACGCCCGCAAACGGACCGAGACCGACGGCGACCACGAACAGCATCGCAAACACCATTTCGTTGATGGCGCGGCAGGCGTCCATCAGACGGCGCATGGGCTGGTAAATCCACCACGGTACGAGGTTGTCGGCGCACATCAGACCAAAAGGAATGGACAGGATAACCGCCAGCGCGGTGCCCCAGACGGCGATTTGCAGGGTGACGGCCATTTCGCCGAGGTAGTCCCGCCACTGGCTGAAGTCCGGCGGGAAGAAGTCGGCGGCGAACGTCGCCATGTTGCCGGAATCCTGAATCAGCGTCAGCGGGGCCATTTCGGCGCCTTTCCACGACACGACCAGTACAGCCAGCAGGATGGCCCAGCTCAAGAGCGAGAACCAGCTTCGCTTCGGCGGGGGGACGGTAATGGTTTGCATAGTTGCTCCATAAGTGACGACGAATTGACGCGGGTATAGGCCGGATAAGCGCTGCGTCATCCGGCCTACAGCCAGGGGTTATTGCACCGCTTTGTTCACGCTGGTCATGGCGCCGAGCGCGGCAGTCAGACGGTCGAGATCGTCCAGTTGCCCTTTAATCGCCGAGGTTTTGCTGGCTTTCTCTTCGTCGCTCAGTCCTTTGTTGTCCTTCACGCCCTGCATCTCTTTAAACAAGGCGAGCTGGCGAATCGGCACCAGTTGCAGGTCGCTGGAGGCACGGAACGGCGCCCAGCCCAGACGTTCCAGCACGCTTTTTTCTTCCGGCGTTTTGCCGTAATTCATAAAGAAGTCGTACACCTTGTCCTTGGTGGTTTCAGAAAGATTTTTCCGCCAGACGATGGGATCACCCGGGATCAGCGGCGACTTCCAGATCACCTTCAGCTCTTTGAGCTTGTCCGGCGCGGAGGTTTTCAGCTTGTCGAGGTTTTCGGTGTTGTTGGTGGCGACGTCGACCTGCTTGTTCGCTACCGCCAGTGCGTTGGTTTCATGACCGGCGTTAACGGTGCGTTTGAAGTCGCTGGCGGAGATATTGTTTTTTGCGAAGACGTAATACCCGGGAACCAGATAGCCAGAGGTGGAGTTAGGATCGCCGTTGCCGAAAGTGAGATCTTTGCGCTGGGCGATCAGATCGTCGAGAGTGTTGATCGGACTGTCCTTGTTGACGATCAGTACGCTCCAGTAGCCGGGCGATCCGTCAGCGGCGACAGTCTGGGCGAAGACCTGGCCGTTGGCGCGATCTACCGCTTCCATCGCGGAAAGATTGCCGTACCAGGCGAGATCCACTTTGTTAAAGCGCATCCCCTGGATGATCCCGGCGTAGTCCGGGGCGAAGAAGGCATTGACCTTGACCCCCAGTTTCTTTTCCATATCCTTCAGGAACGGGTCCCACTGCGGTTTCAGGTTTTGCTGTGACTCGGTCGAAATAATGCCAAAGTTCAGCGCTTTTTCCTGTTCTTCGGCATGTGCCGGGGTGAGCAGGGTGCTGACGCTGAACATGCTTGTAAACGCCAACGCGGCAACCGTTTTGTAATTCATATTATCCTCGCATTGTTCCAGGCTATTTCACTTGCCTGGTCTTTTTGAATTAAGCAGCCTGCGCGTTCTGTTCGACGCGGTTCATGCTGCGGTACAGATGGTCAAAGCGATCGTTATCGAAGTGTTGGCTGCTGCCGTCGTAGAACACATGCCCCTGACGCAGCGCCACAATGCGTTCGCAGTAGCGCAGGGCGTAATCCACCTGATGCAGCGTGACGACGACGGTGATGCCGTCGGTCTGGTTGATGTCGCGCAGGGTATCCATCACGATGCGCGCGGATTCCGGGTCCAGCGAGGCAATCGGCTCGTCGGCCAGAATCACTTTCGCCCGCTGCATCAGGGCGCGGGCGATGGCCACGCGCTGTTGCTGGCCGCCGGAAAGGGTAGAAACGCGCTGGTGCGCGAAGTGCGCCATGCCGACGCGGGTCAGCGCCTGTAACGCGCGCTGCTTCTGTTCCTGGGTGAACCAGCTAAAGCAGGTGCGCCAGAACGGCGTGCTGCCGAGCGCGCCAATCAGGACGTTCTCAAGCACTGTCAGGCGATTGACCAGGTTGAACTGCTGGAAGATATAGCCGGTATGGGCGCGGCTTTTGCGGATATCGCGCGCCAGACGGCCTTCGCGCTGGACGGTGCGACCAAGCAGCTCGACGTGGCTGCCCGGCGCTTTGTCACCGGTGATCAGCCCGCTTAAGTGACGTAAAAGGGTGGATTTGCCGGAACCCGACGGCCCAAGCAGAGCCACCATCTCACCGGAAACGATGTTCAGATCGACGGCGTGCAGCGCCTGCTGCTGATTGAACGTTTTGGAGAGTTTTTCGACGCGAATAATCGTTTGCATGATGCGGCCTCTCTGAAAAAAGTGGCCCCATCGTGGCGGATTAATGTGACGTTTGGGTTAAGTTGTGATGACCTGATGATGAAGAATTAAGTGGAATCAGATGACAGGGCGGGAGGCAGGGCCTCCCGCGAGGTTAACCGTTTGCCTGCTGCTTAACGACGTTGATCATCCACGGGACGCCGTAACGATCGCTGACCTTGCCAAAACCGTGCGCCCAAAAGGTTTCCTGCCAGTCCATTTCAATTTTTCCTTCGGCAGCGAGGCGGTCGAACCAGCGTTTTCCTTCGTCGACATCCTGCGTGTCAAGAACCAGCGTAAAGCCGGAATAGTGCGCCGTGCCTGACGGCAGGGCGTCACTCATCATAATGTCGCTCCCCGCAATACGCACATTGGCATGGGCGATGGCAGTATCGGGGAAGGTCATTGCGGACGGGCAGCCGTCCTGACTGTCCTGCGCCGACGGAGGCATTTCACCAAAGCTGATTTTATAGAGCAGTTCTGCGCCGAGCGTTTGCTGATAAAACGCAATGGCGTCGGCACAGTTGCCAGCAAAAGAGAGATAGGGACTTAACGACATGATCTGGACCTCTGATAAGGGAAGCCCATTAAGTGTAGTTACCCCCGGCCCGGTAAGCGAAGCGCCACCGGGCAATATCAGGCAGGCAGGATAACAATCAGTTCTTTTTCACAAACTCCGATTTCAGCTTCATCGGTCCGAAACCGTCGATTTTGCAGTCAATGTTGTGATCGCCTTCCACCAGACGGATGTTTTTCACTTTGGTGCCGATCTTCAGCATCGAAGAACTGCCTTTCACCTTCAGATCTTTAATCACGGTCACGCTGTCGCCGTCGGCCAGCAGGTTGCCGTTAGCGTCTTTCACAATCAGCTCATCGCTGTCCTGCGCCGGTTCGGCATCGTTCCATTCGTGGGCGCATTCCGGGCAGATATACATGCCGTTGTCTTCGTAGGTGTATTCGGAGTTGCATTGTGGGCAGTTAGGTAATGACATGGTGAGTTCCTCAAAAGTCAGCAGGGGCAAACGCGCCCCAAAAGCATGGCAGATTGCCGAAAAAGGCGGCAATTATACACAAAATCCCCAACGTTGTCGGGACTACTCGCGTTTTAAGAAAGGGGGGCTGGAAGAAAGCGAGGTGAAAGGCGCGAAGAGAAGCGGACGCAGTCGTTAGACGTCGCCCTCCCGCGCAGAGCGGGAGGGCGACTGAAGGTTAGTGATTCATGGATTCAGCGGTTTTTTCTTCCGCATTGACCGGAGGCTGAACGTTGCCGAAGCGTTTGGCGTACAGCGCAGTGATGATCGGCACCAGGATGGCGGTGACAATCACGCTGGCGGCAACCAGCGCCGTCGCGGAAGCCGCGACGGGCTCAAACGCCGGGTTGATCTGGGCGATAATGACCGGGTTCGCCACCGCAGCGCCCGCCGCAGAAGACGCTGCCACACCCGCTGTACCGTTACCGCCGCCGATCACGCGGTCGGCAATAATCAACGGAATACCGGTGATAATGATGACTGCCACGCCCAGCATGATGCCCAGCAGACCTGTATCAACAATCACGCTCAGGTTAATGGTGTTACCCAGCGCAAAGCCGAAGAACGGAATCAGTACTGGCGTCGCCTTGCTGAAGAACGCACGCAGATCGTGGTCGAGGTTGCCGAGGGCAAAGCCGATCAGGAACGGTAATACGGCGCCGATAAAGTGATGCGGCTCGAAAGAAGCGAGGCCAGCGGAACCAAGAATCACCATGGTCATCAACGGACCGGACTCCAGTGACATCAGCACGAACGCGCCGGACTCTTCTTTGGTGCCGTACTGGTTCATCAGGCTGGCGTACAGGCCGCCGTTGGTCATGTCCATTGCGGAAACAATCGCCAGTACAGACAGACCCGCGAAGAAACCGGTTTGAATGCCGGTGTCCGGAATAAACGAGGCGGCGATCATCGCCACCACCCACGCAACGGCAATTTTCGTGATCACCAACGTACCGGATTTACGTAATACCGTACCGGTTGCGCGCAGATCGATAGAAGCGCCAATACAAAAGAACCATACCGCCAGAATGGGCACCGTGCCGCTTATCATTCCTTTAGTAAATGAACCGAAATACGCGCCCGTGTCTGGCGCCAGGGTATTTAAAACGGCGCCGAGCAGTAATGGAATCAACATCATCCCACCAGGGATGCGTTCTATGGTGGCTTTAATTTTCATAAACGTCCTCACTTCTTACCCGCGAAACAAACGGACAAGGTGGCAAAAGGTATTGAATTCAGTTTGTTATATCGAAGCGAAGCGCAGAAAATACTGCGTTCCCTTTACGTTGTACGTAGCGATTGCGCCTGCTGGCGGCCTCTTTCGCTCCCCGGTGGTGTTGCCTCGTCTCTTATCTTGCATTCATTGGAATATTGATTCAATGAAAACGAAACAGTGTTTTAGTTATCTTTGTCACATAATTAATGTAAACATTCGGCGGCTTTTGGATTATTTAAAATAAACGTAAACAAGGTGTAAAAAAGCCAGGGGAATTTGCATAGCAGATTAATAGTGTCGCCGGGAAATGTTAGGTCGTGACGATGAATGTCATCGCAACGAAAGCAAAAAAGAATCGCAACGTTGCCACGTCAAAAAAGAGAGTGAGGATCACCTTATTTACGTTCTTTGACGAAACACAAACATATATGTGAAGTTGATCACAAATTTAAACACTGGTAGGGTAAAGAGGTCATTAACCGCCCACTTCAGGCGTCAACAGGTTCGGTTGTACAGTCCTTAACCGGTCAGTGTAAGTAAACCTGCTACGCTTGGTAAAGGAATTGCGCCTGCGTGATTCCAACGCTCGACGGTGACGTTCGCGCAGCTTGCGCCAATGAAGCGGTATGCAGCGAGACAGGGCTTAGTCTATGAGGACAGCTATGCTGAAAAGGAAAAAAGTAAAACCGATAACGCTTCGCGACGTAACCATTATTGATGACGGTAAACTGCGTAAAGCGATCACCGCGGCCTCGCTCGGCAACGCGATGGAATGGTTTGATTTTGGTGTTTATGGCTTCGTTGCCTACGCGTTAGGTAAAGTATTCTTCCCGGGGGCTGACCCCAGCGTGCAAATGATTGCCGCGCTCGCGACTTTCTCTGTTCCCTTCCTGATTCGTCCACTTGGCGGTTTGTTCTTCGGTATGCTCGGCGATAAATATGGGCGTCAGAAGATCCTGGCTATCACCATCGTCATTATGTCGATCAGTACGTTCTGTATCGGCCTGATACCGTCCTACGCTTCTATTGGTATCTGGGCGCCTATCCTGCTGCTGCTGTGCAAGATGGCGCAGGGCTTCTCGGTCGGCGGCGAATACACCGGCGCGTCGATCTTTGTCGCGGAATATTCCCCGGACCGTAAACGCGGCTTTATGGGCAGTTGGCTGGACTTTGGCTCGATTGCCGGATTCGTGCTGGGCGCAGGTGTCGTGGTGCTGATCTCCACGGTGGTGGGGGAAGCAAACTTCCTTGATTGGGGCTGGCGTATTCCGTTCTTTATCGCGCTGCCGCTGGGGATTATCGGGCTTTACCTGCGCCATGCGCTGGAAGAGACCCCGGCGTTCCAGCAGCACGTCGAAAAACTGGAGCAGGGCGACCGCGAAGGCTTGCAGGAAGGTCCAAAAGTTTCGTTTAAAGAGATTGCGACCAAACACTGGCGCAGCCTGCTGGCGTGTATCGGTCTGGTGATTGCCACCAACGTAACCTATTACATGCTGCTGACCTATATGCCGAGTTACCTGTCGCATAACCTGCACTATTCGGAAGATCACGGCGTGCTGATTATTATCGCCATTATGATCGGGATGCTGTTTGTGCAGCCGGTGATGGGGCTGCTGAGTGACCGTTTTGGTCGCCGCCCGTTTGTGATTCTGGGCAGTATCGCGCTGTTTGCGCTGGCGATTCCGGCATTTATCCTGATTAACAGTAACGTGATCGGGCTGATTTTTGCGGGTCTGCTGATGCTGGCGGTGATCCTGAACTGCTTCACCGGCGTGATGGCCTCCTCGCTCCCGGCGATGTTCCCGACGCACATTCGCTACAGCGCGCTGGCGGCGGCATTTAATATCTCGGTGCTGATTGCCGGTCTGACGCCAACGCTGGCCGCCTGGCTGGTGGAAAGCTCCCGGGACCTGATGATGCCAGCCTATTACCTGATGGTGATTGCGGTGATTGGTTTCATTACCGGTATGACCATGAAAGAGACCGCCAACCGTCCACTGAAAGGGGCGACGCCTGCCGCGTCTGACATTCAGGAAGCGAAAGAAATCCTCGGCGAGCACTACGATAACATCGAGCAGAAAATCGAAGATATCGATCAGGAAATTGCTGAACTCCAGGAGAAACGGACTCGTCTGGTTCAGCAGCATCCACGTATCGACGAGTAAAGGCGTCTTAAGGTTTGCTTAATCTCTGACGGGCATACTCTCCTTCATAATCTGGAGGAGAGTATGATGAAAAAGCGTCTTTATGAACGTGTCGCCACTGTCTTTAGCGTGCTGATTGTCAGCAGTTTTTTGTACGTCTGGGTCACCACTTATTAGATCTTCTCCAGCCTCACCGACGCGCGGGTTCCCGTCGCATCCACCCGGTTTTGCAAATAAAATTCGCCGCGATGCAACTGCGTGATGCGGCTGACAATACTCAGCCCCAGCCCGACGCCGCCGAAACGACTGTCCATACGCACGAACGCTTTACTTAGCTCGCCGCATTGACTTTCATCGATCCCCGGCCCTTCATCTTCAACCGCCATGACGGCCTGTTTATCCGTGTTCAGCGCGATCGCGATCGTCGTCCCCTTGGGACTGTAACGATGGGCGTTTTCCACCAGGTTACGCAACAGCATGCGCAGCAGCGTGGCGTCGCCTTTTACCGTCACGTCGTCGCGCCTCTCGGGCAGCAGCAGGGCCTGATCGCGCTGTTCCAGCATGGTGCTAAGTTCATCCCAGGACGGCAGGATGACGTCTTCCAGCAGCCGGACCTGCTGATAATTACCCGACGAGAACGACTGTCCGACGCGCGCTAACTGTAACAGCTGCGAGACGCTGTCCATCATCTGATCCAGCCGCGCAACGAGCGGGGCGACGTCTATATTATGCGCTTTTGACAGCAGTTCGAGGTGCAGACGTACCCCGGCCAGCGGCGTTCGCAGTTCGTGCGCCACGTCGGCGGTAAACAGGCGCTCGTTCTCAAGCGTCGCGGTCAGCCGGTTCACCAGTTGGTTCAGCGCGGAAACCACCGCTTCAATTTCCAGCGTTGAACTGCGAAGGTCGATCGGCGTCAGGTTATCTGCGGTGCGGCTCTCCAGCTCTTTTTGCAGGCTGACGAGCGGCCGGGTGATACGCCGCACCGCCTGGTAACAGATCAGCAGCGTCAGGCTGACCATCAACACGCCGGGGACGATCAGGCTGGCGACCGCTTCGCGAATTTCATGCATGATGTGGCGGTCATTATTGCGGTTATCCCGTAGCGCCTGCTCAAACAGCTCAATCTGCTCAGTGCTTTCATGCCAGAGCCAGAAGGCGCTGATCAACTGGAAAACCAGCAGGATAACGCCGATGGTCAACATCAGGCGCTGGCGCAGGGTCATGGGCCGGCGCAGAAAACGCGTCAGGTTCACTTAGCCTTCCTCGGTCGCGGTCGCCACCAGCATGTAGCCAAAGCCACGCACGGTGCGAATGCGCGACTTACCGACCTTGTCGCGCAGGTTGTGGATATGGACTTCCAGCGTGTTGGTCGAAGGCTCGTTGTCCCAGTTATAAATGTCGTTATAAAGAATTTCCCGGTGCACCGGGCTGCCGGCTTTCAGCATTAGCCTGGAAAGCAGGGCGTACTCTTTTGGCGTCAGCACCAGCTCCTCGCCGGCTTTCCAGACCTGGCGACGCCCCATATTGAGAGTCAGACCGCCGACCACCAGTTCGCTTTCGCCCTGGTTATTGTGGCGGCGAAGCAGCGCGCGGATGCGGGCATGAAGTTCTTCCAGCGCAAAGGGTTTCACCAGATAGTCGTCGGCGCCCACGTCCAGCCCGGCGATCTTGTCGCTGAGCGTATCGCGGGCGGTCAGGATCAACACGGGCAGGGTGTATTTTTTCTGCCGGATACGCGCCAGAAAATGCAGGCCGTCCTCGTCCGGCAGGCCGAGATCCAGCACCAACAGGCTGTAATGACCACTTTCCAGACACTGCTCCGCCGCGCGTGCGGTGGAGACGCCGTCGCAGGCGTATCCCTCGGTTTGCGCCGCCAGGATCAACCCCTGTAAGAGCAGCGTATCGTCTTCCACAATCAGTATTTTCATTCAGCGGTTCTCCTGCAGGTCCGCAGAATGTCATCCGCGGGCCGGTATTGCGTTGTCTGCACGCCGGTCAGTCCCAGCATGGTCGAAAAAAGGTTGTCCTGCGAGTAATCCTGTTCCCGCGCCTGTTTTTGCAGGCAATCATTGTCTACGCCGTAGCGTTGCTGATAATCCGGCGACAGCCACAGCAGCATCGGCACATGCTTTTGCGTTTCTGGCGCAATGGTGTAAGGCAGACCGTGCAAATACACGCCATCTTCCCCCAGCGATTCGCCGTGGTCGGAAAGATACACCAGGCTGGTGGTAAATTTATCCTGATGCGTCTTCAGGATATTAATCGTTTTATCAACAATATAGTCGACATACAGAACGGTATTATCGTAGGTATTGATGAGCTGCTGCTGTGAGCAGGTTTGAATTTCATTGGTGTCGCAGGTTGGGGTAAATTTCCTGAACTGCGGCGGGTAGCGGTGGTAATACGTCGGGCCGTGACTGCCAATGGTATGCAACACAATGACCCCATCGCCTTGTAACTGGTTGATGTACGACTCCAGGCCGTTAAACAGCACGTCGTCATAACATTCGCCGTCAATGCACTGGCCTTTCAGGTTGAGGGTAGTGACATTCTGATGCGGTACGCGGTCGCAGGCGCCTTTGCAGCCGCCGTCATTATCGTTCCACAGCACGCTGATACCCGCGCGTTGAATGATATCCAGCAACCCTTCCTGATGGTGCGCCAGCTCTGCGTCATAGTGCTTGCGCGGCATCCCGGAGAACATACACGGCACGGAGACCGCGGTAGAAGTCCCGCATGAGGTGGTGCGCGGGAAATAGACCACGTTATCTTTTGTCAGCAGCGGATTGGTTTCACGCGGATAGCCGCCCAGCGAAAAGTTTGCCGCCCGCGAGGTTTCCCCGACGATCAAAATGGTCAGGTTTTTACGTTCGCCGTCCACGCTCTGCGGAGTGCGATGGGCATCTTCGCCAATGCGCACCAGCGGCAGGTTAGCCAGCCGTTCGTGCGCGTACCAGGACCAGGAGGCCACCAGACTGTTCGAGGGACTGAGCGCTTTCACCAACTGCTTATTGTTGCGAAACAGCGAGGCGTAATCTTTATAAAAAAAGCTGGCGACCAGGACGATCAGCAGGACGGAGATCATAATGCTGATCCCACGCGCCAGTACGCTGCGCAAACGCGGCGTAGAGGGGCTGATTCTGATCCCGCAGGCGATCAGGGCCGCTACAATGCCGCTCAGACCGAGGGTAAGCACCATCTGCGGCGTCATCAGGGCGAATGTTTCGGCGGGCGTGGTATCCATCATGTTGGCGATCATCGAACGGTCGATGATGATGCCGTAGGTGAGGATGAAATATTGCGCCGCCGCGCCCATCAAAATAAACAGGCAGGCCAGCGGGCGGTTCAGCCAGAGAAACGAGGCCAGCGTCAGGACGATGTTGATCACGCTGAACGCCACCACCGGCATCGACAGAAAGACCAGCACGTTACGCGCGGAGTCCAGCGGTAGAGCCTGTATGACCTGCTTATAAAAGGCGAGATTCAGGCAAACGGAAAGATAAAACGAAACCAGCAGCAGCCAGGTGAGCAGGCTGATAGAGGGTCTTTTGAATATGCGCTTTAACATGGGGTGAGGTCCATCAACGAAGTGGCGCCAATCTTCGCAGAGTAAAATTAAGCCAACCTTAAGAAATTAAGGTTGGCTGTTTTGAAAAGCCGCGCCCTTGGGCGTTTCCCGGCAGGCGAACTAATTTTTGCTCACTGGCGCATCCAGCGGATACGGGTTTTTATGGATGCGGTTGTAGTTCAGGGCATACAGTGCAGTTATGATCATTAAGGTGACAAACGACCACATCACCTCTTTCGCGCCGGAGCCAACCACCGCCCAGATGCAGTAAACAAATGCCACGAAGGTGACGAGCAGGTAGATTGGGCGCGCTTTGCCGAAGTGTCCGTGACCGAGCAACAGCAGTGCGGCGCAGGTATACAGATACGGCACCAGGGTAAAGATCACCGAGACAGAGGACACCAGACCAAACTCTTTGGCGGCGTTTGGCGACATGCTACTGAACTGAAACAGGGTCATTAAGATCCCGACGATGATCAGCCCGGCGACCGGGGTACCGGCTTTGTTGACGCGGGCGAAAATGGGCGGGAACAGGCCGTCGTCGGCGGCGGCTTTCGCCGTCTGACCGGCCAGCAGCGTCCAGCCGCCGAGCGAACCTAAACAGCCCGCCGCGGCGCAGAAGGAAACGATCGCGCCTGCGGTATTCCCCAGCGCCATGCGGGCGGCATCGCCAAACGGCGAGGCGGAAACGCGCAGCGCGGCGTTCGGGATCATCCCCATGATCGCGGTGGTTGAGAGCACGTAGCAGACGGCGGCTATCAGCACTCCGCCAATGGTGGCGATCGGCACGTTGCGTTGCGGGTTTTTAACTACCCCCGCGGCTACCGAGGCGCTTTCTACCCCAATAAACGACCACAGCGTGACGTTCAGGGTACTTTGAATCGCGCCAAAGGTGTTCATGCCGCTAACGTTCCACGCCGCCATATAGGTTTCACCGCGAAACCAGAACCAACCGAACACGGCGATGCCAACAATCGGCACCAGCGCCAGCACGGTGGCGACGGCCTGTACGCGGGTGATCATTTTCGGCCCGACGATATTCAGCAGAACGAAAATCCACAGCACCGCCACGCAGGTCAGAGTGAGCACCAACGGATCTTTCAGGATCGGGAAGAAGTAGCTGAGATAACCAACGCCAATGACTACCATGGCAATATTGCCGATCCAGCAGGCCAGCCAGTACAGCACGTTGGTCTGATACCCGAGGAAAGGGCCGAAGCAGCGTCGTGCGTAAGCGTAAGAGCCGCCAGGACTGGGGTCTAATGCCGACATTTTGGCGTAAACCATCGACAGCGCCAGCGCGCCGATAATGGTCACTAACCATCCGTAGATGGCAATCCCGCCGGTGGCGGCGAGGTTAGCTGGCAGCAGGAAAACCCCTGATCCCATAATATTCCCCGACACCATAAGGGTGACGGGGATTAAGCCCACTTTGTGGGCATCAGCATCTGAAGACATTATTCAACTCCTGAAAAGGACTGTGAAATCAGGTCGTATAATACGCCCGGAGTGCGCCGCTGAATGATGTCGGAACAGGCTTATCGCTAATGCTGATATTATCGTGGCTTATTACAAAACAGGAATGCGTCAGGGCGCAGGGCGATTCTTAAACTGGCTGACATAATGCAACGGCGTCATGCCGTAATACTCTTTAAATACCGAGATAAAATAGGATGTGCTGTTATATCCGCACAGTTCAGAAACCTGAGAGATATTTTTACCGTCCATTAATAATTGATTAACGGCATAGCGCATACGGCAGGTAGTGATGATTTGGCTGTAGCTGGTATTTTCGTTTTTTAATTTTTTCTTCAGCAGGCTGGGGCTCAGGCATAAACAGCTGGCAACCTGGCTGAGGTTCCACGCTTTATGTATATCACTTTCAATAATATGGTAAACGCTGTCGCTGATTCGGTCACGCAGCATAAACATTAACAGCGACATAAACTTTTTGCTGTCGAGAAAGCGCGACAGTACGGTGAACAGCAGGGAGCGGGTGCGCTCGTTTTCGCCGGGACTGTTGGTATGCTGGACGCTGTGTTCCGCCGCGACCCGAAAAACGTCTGGCGTTACGCATAATGCGGTTAACACTGGCGATGAGCTTCGTTGCCAGAGGGGGACGTGAGATAAATCTTTATTCAAAAAACGCAGGTATTCTTTAATGATATCGCGACTTATATGCGCGACAAGTGCATTATTAAGCGATGAGATATCAATGATGTTATTTTCGCAGGCGATAAGCGCCATATGATGTGCTTTTAAATTTATCGCCTCTTTGCCATTTACCCTCAGCCAAACATCTTTTTCTGTTAACACCACGATGCAGGGTTCTGTGCTGCAAAGTCTCATACCCCAACTCCTGAAATATGAACATAAAATACCCGATCCCGCCAATGGAGAGAGATAACGGAAGCCGTAAAATTTGTATGATGAATCCAATCCTGCATTAAAATAATCTTTTTATTTTCTATTTCAAGCGTCAGCAGATGATTCTTATGTACAGAATTTTTTACGAGGGTGGAAACCGGAATGAGAGATAAAAAAAGCGCGGGGGGACCCGCGCAAAAAGGTATGACAATGCTCATGTTGCAACAATACTCAGGAAAAGGCTGTCACATCCTCTGGCCAAAATCTGGCTGCGTCACGCTGGCCGGGCCATGACGCAGTCGTCGGAACAGACGTCAGGCTTTCACGCACATGACGTGATACACACCGTCAATAATTTCCGTCCCCTCCGTTTCATGTTCAAAGCCCGGGAAGTGACGATCCCACGACTGTAGCGCGCGCAGATACCCCACCTGCGGACTGTTGTCATCGCCAAAGTTTTCCCCGGAAAGCAGCATGGGAATGCCTGGCGGGTAAGGGATAACCGAGTTAGCGGCAATACGCCCCGGTAAATTCTCAATTGCCACCCTTTCGACTGCATCATTAACAATGGCGTTATAGGCGTCACGTGGCGTCATTTCTGCAACAGGCAGGCTGGAATAGGCCGCGTTCAGGCGCGCACCAGGGTTATTCTCTTTCAGCCAGGCGAACATCCGATCGCCCAGATCGTGCAGCCCGATATTCGCATAAGCGTCAGGATGCGCTTCCACCTGTTCCGGCATTACCTGCGCCAGCGGTGTGTTGGCGTCATAATGCTGTTTAAACGAGCACAGCGTGTTGATTAGCGTGCCCCATTTCCCGCGGGTGATCCCCATCGAGAACAGAAACATAATCTGGAAGTCGGTGGTGCGGGTCGGCACGATGCCGTGACGTCCCAGCCATGCGGTAACCAGCGCGGCAGGCACCCCGGTCTCTTCCAGTTCGCCATCGTCACCCATACCCGGTGCGAGAATACTGACTTTGATCGGGTCGAGCATGCTCCAGTTATCCGGTAAATCCGTAAATCCATGCCAGCTTTCACCCGGACGCATTATCCAGCAGTTCTGGTCGGTGGCCAGTAAAGACGCCGGCGCGTCAGCAAAATCATACGTTTCTCCGCTTTGCGGATCGGTAACCTGCTCTTTATTCCACGGTTTGAAGAACCAGTCGCCGTCGGCACGGTACTCTTTGTACAGGCGTGCCATCGCCTGACGGAAATCTATCGCTTCATCGATCACTTCCTGCGTCAGCGACAGGCCGCTGTTGCCATCCATCATTGAAACCGCCACGTCGTTGGATGCGCAAATAGCGTACAGCGGCGAAGTGGTGGCATGCATCATGTACGCCTGGTTAAAGCGGGAGAAATTTACCGCGCCGCGCCCTTCACGCACATGGATATACGACGCCTGCGAAAGCGCGTTCAGCAGTTTGTGAGTGGAGTGGGTGGCGAAAACGGTAGGACCGCTGTGATCGCCCGGCTCGCCGCGCATGGCGAAATGATCGGCGTAAATTGGGTTAAAGCGGGCATAGCCGTACCAGGCTTCGTCGAAATGGATGCGGTCGGTGGTTTGCGCCAGCAGAGCCTGCGCCGCTTTCGCGTTATAGCAAACGCCGTCATAGGTACAGTTGGTCACTACGCTGTAGGTGGGCTGTCGCCCGGTTTTTTCGCGGGTCAGCGGACTGGCGTCGATTTTTTTCCGCAACGTTTCCGGCTGCATCTCCTGCGGATAAATTGGCCCGATAATGCCATAGCGGTTGCGGCTTGGCACCATATAAACCGGCTTCGCCCCGGTCAGGATCAGCCCCTGTTCGATGGATTTATGGCAGTTACGGTCAATCACCACCACATCATTGTCGGTCATACAGGCCTGCATGATTGTGCGATTGGAGCCGGACGTCCCGACCACCACTGACCATGACCGGTCTGCGCCAAAGACGCGGGCGGCATATTTTTCGCTTTCGCCAAATGCGCCAGTGTGGTCGAGCAGCGAACCGAGCGTGGTACGCTCAATGCCCATATCGCTGCGGAACAGGTTTTCGCCGTAGAAGTCATGATAGAAACGACCGGCAGGCGTTTTGGTAAAGCCCACGCCGCCCTGGTGGCCCGGGGCGGCCCACGAGTATTCATGAATGTCGCTGTACTTCATCAGCGCGCTGAACAGCGGCGGCAACAGTTGCTGACGATAGCGGGTCATCGCCGCCACGGCGCGCCCGGCAATAAAGTCGGCGGTATCTTCAAGGATCCAGGCGAACTCATCGACAAGCTCCAGCAGGTCGCGGTCCAGCGATGCGGTGGCTTTCTCTCTGTCGCCCAACAGAAAGACGGGCACGTTTTGCTGGCGCTCATGAAGCTTACCGATCAGTTGCCTGACGTTGAGATGTTCATCCGCGTGTTCCATCTGATAGCTGAACATCAGGCAATCAATGGCTTCGTTGGCAGAAAGGATGGCGTAGCCGTCGTCGAAAGACGTGGACTTAATGACGGTAACATTTTGCCGACTTAAGGCGTCAGCCAGACGTTCCACGGCGCTGCCCACCCAGGTGTCCTGATGCAGAAATTCACTTTCAACAATTAATACTTTCATCATCTTTACCCGGTAGTGAAGGAATGTGTGACGCGGGCAAGTATTGTCCCGGCAAAACAGAGAGTAAAGAGGGCGTCAAGGGCAGAGGTGTTACGATAAATAAATTACTAATCAATGGGTTATGTGGGAAATATCCTGTTTATTGGCACGTTTTTATCGACAGGTCGATTATTTTTGGGGCTGATAGTGATATTACCGGGCGGTCTTTTGCGCCCCCTCACCCGGTTGCTGTCTGGCGGCGCTGTTGGCTCAGTTTGCGATACTGCTGCGGCGACATGCCGACGTATTTATTGAAGGTGCTGTAAAAACGGCTGCTTGAGCGGAACCCGGCGGTCAGCGCGACGTCAAGGATCGTTTTGTCGGTGTCACTTAATAACGCGCGCACGTGATTGATGCGCATCGCCGTAATGTATTGCTTCAGGGTGAGTTGCATGACGCGCTGGAATATCCCCATCGCGTAATTAGCGTTGAGCTTCACGTGATCCGCCACGTCGTTGATGGTCAACGCCTGATCGTAGTTATCGGCAATAAAGCTGAGCATCTGGCTGACGTAAAACTGCGCATGGCGCGAGACGCTATTTTCATGCGTGCGCGAGGTTTTATTAAGCAGGACGGGCTGCCAGCCGGAAAGGCAGAAGCGCTTTAGCATCAGACCGATTTCATCGATCGCCAACTGGCGAATCTGTTCATTAGGGCTGTTGGCCTCCTGTTGCCAACGCACCACTTCGAATGTGCTGAGCTGCTGGCTGACCAGCGATTTCACCACCATTCCGTGGGTGACGTGGTTGATCAGTTCGCGGTCCAGCGGCCAGGAAAGAAACAGGTGCATGGGTAGACTAAAAATCGCCATCTGTTTGCATTCACCGGGACGGGTAAGCTGATGGGGCGTACAGGCCCAGAACAGGGTAATGTGGCCTTGTTCTATCCGCACCACTTCGTTGTTAATTAAATACTCCACGTCGCCGTCGAACGGCACGTTGACTTCCACCTGACCGTGCCAGTGACTGGCTGCCATAGCGTGAGGCCGCCGTAGCTCAATGTCCATTCGCTGGTATTCAGAATAGAGCGACAGCGGGCTACGGGTTTGCTTTTCATCGCCATTGCACATATGCGGATCGGGCGGAAGAAACGCTATCGGTTGGGTACTCATACTTTCTCCCTTTCCTGAATCATCAGAATCATGCCTGCGGCTGCGCAAAGATACCGCGAACAGGCGCACAAGTCGGTCCGCTAACAACAATAATAGTCGGCGAAACAGGCCGGATACTCTGCTTTACTGGCTATTTACTCCCAAAAGCTCAGATCTGATGCCCGGCGGCGGGCGATCTGAGTTTTCGGGAATGCTCATTGGAGAAGACGGAGGTTTTCCCGCGGATCGCATGCCACGATGAGTGCAGTACAACACCGATCTGGAGAGTCATGATGTCTGCACCAAAAATTACCTTTATCGGCGCCGGTTCGACGATTTTCGTGAAAAATATCCTCGGCGACGTCTTTCATCGCCAGGCACTGAAGTCGGCCCATATCGCGCTGATGGATATCGATCCGACACGGCTTGAGGAGTCCCACATTGTGGTGCGCAAGCTGATGGATTCCGCGGGCGCAACCGGAAAAATCACCTGCCATACCGATCAAAAAACGGCGCTTCAGGATGCCGACTTTGTGGTGGTGGCGTTCCAGATTGGCGGTTATGAACCCTGTACCGTCACCGATTTTGAAGTCTGTAAACGCCACGGGCTGGAGCAGACGATCGCGGATACACTTGGCCCCGGCGGCATCATGCGGGCGCTGCGTACCATTCCGCATCTCTGGCGGATTTGTGAGGATATGACCGAGGTATGCCCGGACGCTACCATGCTGAACTACGTTAACCCGATGGCGATGAATACCTGGGCGATGTACGCTCGCTATCCGCACATTAAGCAGGTGGGGCTGTGTCATTCGGTGCAGGGTACGGCGGAAGAGCTGGCGCGCGATCTGGATATCGACCCGGCCTCGCTGCGCTATCGCTGCGCGGGCATTAACCATATGGCGTTTTACCTGGAACTGGAGCGAAAGACCGCCGAGGGGCGCTACGTCAATCTTTATCCGGAATTGCTGGCGGCGTATGACGCCGGACAGGCGCCGAAGCCAAACATTCACGGTAATACGCGCTGTCAGAACATCGTGCGCTACGAAATGTTCAAAAAGTTGGGCTACTTCGTAACGGAATCCTCGGAGCATTTTGCCGAGTATACCCCGTGGTTTATCAAGCCAGGGCGTGAAGATCTGATCGCGCGGTACAGCGTGCCGCTGGATGAATACCCGAAACGCTGCGTCGAGCAGTTGGCGAACTGGCGTAAAGAGCTGGAGGAGTACAAAACGGCGGATCGCATTGAGATTAAACCGTCGCGTGAATATGCCAGCACAATCATGAACGCCCTGTGGACCGGCGAACCGAGCGTGATTTACGGCAACGTACGCAATGACGGGCTTATCGACAATCTGCCGCAGGGGTGTTGTGTCGAAGTGGCCTGTCTGGTCGATGCCAACGGTATCCAGCCGACGAAGGCCGGAATGCTCCCGTCGCATCTGGCGGCGATGATGCAGACCAATATCAACGTTCAGACACTGCTTACTGAAGCGATACTGACGGAAAACCGCGATCGCGTTTACCACGCGGCGATGATGGATCCGCATACCGCCGCCGTGTTGGGCATTGAGGAAATCTATGCGCTGGTGGATGACCTGATCGCCGCACACGGCGACTGGTTACCGGCCTGGCTACATCGTTAATGTTCATGACGCCGGGGAAGCCCCCGGCATTTTATCTCTGACGTTTCCCATTACAGAAGGCGGGCGCTGGCAACAGCGACCCGGTACCCTATGAGCATATCAATGACAACAAAACTCAGTTATGGATTCGGGGCGTTTGGTAAGGACTTCGCGATTGGCATTGTCTACATGTACCTCATGTATTACTACACCGATGTGGTCGGACTGTCGGTAGGGCTTATCGGTACGCTGTTTTTGGTCGCCCGGATCTGGGATGCGGTCAACGACCCGATTATGGGGTGGATCGTCAACGCCACCCGTACGCGCTGGGGGAAGTTTAAGCCGTGGATCCTCATTGGCACGCTGGCGAACTCGCTGGTGCTGTTTCTGGTTTTTAGCGCCCACCTGTTCGAAGGCACAACGCAGATAGTGTTTGTTTGCGTGACCTACATCCTGTGGGGCATGACCTATACCATTATGGATATTCCCTTCTGGTCGCTGGTGCCAACCATCACTCTGGACAAGCGCGAACGCGAACAACTGGTCCCATTCCCTCGTTTTTTCGCCAGCCTCGCCGGGTTTGTCACCGCCGGGGTGACGCTGCCGTTTGTCAATTATGTGGGGGGCGCCGATCGTGGATTTGGCTTTCAAATGTTCACGCTGGTGCTGATTGTGTTTTTTATTGCTTCAACGATCGTTACGCTGCGCAACGTACACGAGGTTTATTCTTCCGACAGCTCGGCGAACGCCGACGGCAGCCGTCTGACCTTAAAAGCCATCGTCGCGCTGATTTATAAAAACGATCAGCTCTCCTGCCTGCTGGGGATGGCGCTGGCTTATAACGTGGCCTCCAACATCATCAACGGTTTTGCGATTTACTACTTCACTTATGTGATTGGCGATGCCGATCTGTTTCCGTATTACATGTCCTATGCCGGAGCCGCCAACCTGTTGACGTTGGTCTTTTTCCCGCGACTGGTGAAACTGCTGTCACGGCGAATTTTGTGGGCAAGCGCTTCCGTTTTACCGGTGCTGAGCTGCGCGGCGCTGCTGGTAATGGCGCTGGCGGGATATCATAATGCCGCGCTGATTGTATTCGCTGGGGTATTGATGAATATCGGCACCGCGCTTTTTTGGGTGCTCCAGGTCATCATGGTGGCGGATACCGTAGATTACGGCGAGTACAAGCTGCACGTTCGCTGCGAAAGCATTGCCTATTCGGTACAGACCATGGTGGTAAAAGGCGGCTCCGCGTTCGCGGCGTTCTTTATCGCTATTGTGTTAGGGCTGATTGGCTACGCGCCAAACGTCGCGCAGTCTGCCGAAACGCTACAAGGAATGCAGTTTATTATGATCGCGCTGCCAACCCTGTTTTTCGTCCTGACGCTGATTCTCTATTTCCGTTTTTATCATCTGAACGGCGATATGCTGCGTAAGATCCAGATCCATCTGCTGGATAAATATCGGCGGACGCCGACCACCGTTGAGCAGCCCGAGCTACCGGCAATTCCGGTTAGCGTGACAGGCGAAGCGAAGGCGTAATCATGGAATGGATTTCGTGGGTGGGTTATCTGGCGGCAAGCCTGACGACGCTCTCTTTTTTACCCCAGTCGATAAAAGTGATCGCTACCCGCAACACGCAGGGCATTTCTGGCGTAATGTACGTGATGTTTGTCTGTGGGTTAGTGATGTGGCTGATTTACGGATTGTTAATAGACGACATGGCCGTCAGCATGGCGAATCTCCTGACGCTGGTATTCGCGCTGCCGATTCTGGTAATGACGTTTCGCCGGGGATAATGGGGAGTTCTGCACGTAACGTTGCCGGATGCGTTGTCGCAGCCGGCATGGGAAAGTGAAAGCCGGATGACGCTGCGCTTATCCAGCCTGGGGAGGGGAGTCCAGGAGGGATAAGACGCAGCCGCCATCCGGCGTGGTGCTGTGATTACTTCGCGCAGTTAGCGCACTGTTTGCTGACGATCTGCTGGAAGAAATCGTTGCCTTTGTCATCCACCAGGATAAACGCCGGGAAGTCTTCCACGTCGATCTTCCAGATTGCTTCCATACCCAGTTCCGGATATTCAACGCACTCCAGATGTTTGATGCTCTGCTGCGCCAGCACTGCCGCCGGGCCGCCGATGCTGCCCAGATAGAAGCCGCCGTGTTTATGGCACGCGTCCGTCACCTGCTGGCTGCGGTTGCCTTTCGCCAGCATGATCATGCTACCGCCGTGTGACTGCAGCAGATCGACATAGGAGTCCATACGGCCTGCGGTGGTTGGGCCTAATGAACCGGACGGGTAGCCCGTTGGGGTTTTCGCCGGACCCGCGTAGTAGATCGGATGATCTTTAATGTATTGCGGCAGCCCTTCGCCGGACTCAATGCGCTCTTTCAGCTTCGCGTGGGCAATGTCGCGTCCCACGATAATCGTGCCGGTCAGCGACAGGCGTGTGGAGACCGGGTACTGCGAAAGCTGGGCGAGGATCTCTTTCATTGGGCGGTTAAGGTCAACTTTCACCACGTCGCCTTCACCCGCCTGGCGCAGGGCATCGGGAATGTACTGGCCCGGATTGTGCTCCAGTTTTTCAATCCAGATCCCTTCGCGGTTGATTTTCGCTTTGATGTTACGGTCAGCGGAACAGGAGACGCCCATTCCCACCGGGCAGGAAGCGCCGTGACGCGGCAGGCGGATCACGCGAATGTCATGCGCGAAATACTTCCCGCCAAACTGCGCGCCGAGGCCGAGTTTTTGCGCTTCTTCCAGCAGTTCCTGCTCCAGCTGCGTGTCGCGGAACGCCTGGCCGTGCTCATTGCCTTCGGTCGGCAGACCGTCGTAATAATGCGTGCTGGCGAGCTTCACGGTTTTCAGCGAGCTCTCAGCGGAGGTACCGCCAATGACGAAAGCGATATGGTACGGCGGGCAGGCCGCAGTGCCGAGCGTGCGCATTTTCTCAACAAGGAAGTTTTTCAGCTTGCCCGGAGTGAGTAGCGCTTTGGTTTCCTGGTAAAGATAGGTCTTGTTGGCCGAACCGCCGCCTTTAGCCACGCAAAGGAATTTGTACTCGTCGCCGTCGACGGTATACAGGTCGATCTGCGCAGGCAGGTTGGTTCCGGTGTTCACCTCTTTGTACATATCCAGCGCCGCGTTCTGGGAATAGCGCAGGTTGTCTTCGATGTAGGTGTTGTAAACGCCTTTGGAAATCGCCGCTTCATCACCGCCGCCGGTCCAGACGCGCTGGCCTTTTTTACCGACGATAATCGCGGTACCGGTATCCTGGCAGGTCGGCAGAACGCCTTTAGCGGCGATTTCGGAGTTTCTCAGGAATTGCAGCGCCACGTATTTATCGTTTTCGCTGGCGTCGGGGTCGTGAAGAATGGAGGCGACTTGTTGCTGGTGTTCAGGGCGGAGCAGGAAAGAGGCGTCGTGGAAGGCTTGTTGCGCCAGCAGCGTCAGGGCTTGCGGTTCCACCTTCAGGATAGATTCTCCTTCAAATTCGCTCACGCTGACGTAGTCGGAAGTGAGCAGATAGTACTCTGTTTTGTCTTCCCCCATCGGGAAAGGCGCCTGATAAAAGAATTCTTTGTTTGACATGTGCTTCCAGCCTGTTGATTTTTATGAATATTATTAATCCCGTGCCGCCCGAAAAGAAGCGGCACGGGGGAACCTTTACAGGAATCCGTACATGGCGGCGAAGATCCAGCCAAACACGCAGGAAACGCTGACGCCAATCAAACCTGGCAAAATAAAGCTGTGGTTAATGACGAAGCGACCAATGCGCGTCGTACCGGAACGGTCGAACTGAATCGCCGCCAGATCGCTTGGATAGGTCGGCAGAATGTAGTAACCGTAGCACGCCGGCGCAGACGCTACGATATACGCCGGGTCAACGCCGATAGCCAGCGCCAGAGGAACGATAGCCGCCAGCGCCGCCGCCTGCGAGTTAACAAACTTGGAAACCAGCAGCAGGACAATGGCGTAGGCCCACGGATACTCTTTCACCATTTCACCGAGCACGCTTTCGATTTCGGTCATGTGCGCGCCGAACATGGTTTCCGCCATCCACGCGATCCCGTACACCGCCACAATGGCGATCATACCCGAGCGGAAGACTTCGTTTTTAGAGATTGAAGCGGGATTGGTTTTCGTCAGGATAATAATCAGCGCGCCAGTCAGCAGCATGAACATCTGAATGACCAGCACCATTGACAGCGGTTTTCCGTTAAACGCCGGACGCAGCTCAGAGAAGGCGCCCAACAGCGCGACGACAGCAATAGCCGCCAGGAAGATCCACATCGCCAGCCAGTTGCTTTTCGGCAGTTTTTTGTCCAGCAGCGTGGCAGTGTCGCCATACACATAATGATGGTTTTCGGGTACGGAGATGAACTTCTGGAAATCTTCGTCTTTGTCCAGATCTTTACCGCGGAACCAGCTGAAAATCCCGATCGCCAGAATGCCCAGCAGGGTGGACGGAATGGTGATGGAGAGCAGGTCGAGGAACTCCAGGTGCTTACCGTTAAAGGTGAAGTTACCCAGCATAGCGACCAGCGAAACCACCGCTACGGATACCGGGCTGGCGATGATACCCATCTGCGCGCCGATGGAGCTGGCGGCCATAGGGCGTTCCGGGCGGATGTTATTCTTGATCGCCACGTCGTAGATGATCGGCAAAATGGTGTACACCACGTGACCGGTACCGCAAAGAATGGTCAGCGTACAGGTCACAAACGGCGCGACAATAGAGACATATTTTGGGTTGCGGCGCAGCAGCTTTTCAGCAATCTGCAACATGACGTCCAGGCCGCCGGAAGCCTGTAGCGTTGCCGAGGCGGCGACCACGGCGATGATAACCAGCATGACATCGACAGGCGGTTTACCCGGCTGGAGATGGAAAACGAACACCAGAATGACCAGGCCAATACCGCCTAACAAACCCAGCGCGATACCGCCCTTTCTGGCGCCATAAAACAAACATATTAATATTATTAGAAGTTGTATACTAAATAGCATTTATTTACCCTCGCGATAAAACTCATCAATTTTGATAAATCGATCACAGCCATGTTCTGTTTTTTGTGAATTGGGCGCAGAGCCTGGCGAATATGCGTTGCGTCTG
This sequence comes from Citrobacter sp. 50677481, assembly GCF_001463265.1. Lineage (NCBI taxonomy): Bacteria > Pseudomonadati > Pseudomonadota > Gammaproteobacteria > Enterobacterales > Enterobacteriaceae > Citrobacter > Citrobacter sp. 50677481. The sequence goes on along the minus strand of NZ_LNHZ01000054.1, from coordinate 62,237 downwards.
AAACGTGATTAATTTCTAAACATTCGATAAGCATTCGTCATGTTTATGCGGACGATGCGAATCGGCTTTTATGATACTCAGGAAGCAGCGCTTCCCGGCGATGGGCAGGTTTGAAAAGGAGAGCAGAGGCAAGGCGTGTGCTTCTTGTTGTATCGTTATGAAATTTATGAACATCTACTCTGCTCACGAAATGCGCTTATCCTTAAGCTGCAGCATCGATTCCATTGCCACTGTTTATCTTTTTTTATTCGTCCGGTTATATTTCCAGACTACTCCTTTGTGGTTAAAAATACACACTCCACTGGTGAGTTAATACTTTATTAACTTTTGTTAGCGTTTTTGAAATTAAAAACAATGTGACCTCTGGCAATAATTTCGGCTCGAAAGAAATACGGCCAGCAAATTCATTTTGATCTGGCACAATGTATTCTCTTTCTTCTTTTTACTTTTACGTTGCCGATTTTTCATTATTGCAATAATTGTTACCAATAGATAACGTAATAATGGCCGACGGTGAATTTATCTTCTACTGGCAATATTGCTTAAGTAAAGAATAATGTTCTGCCTGAATACGGTAACGGTATACCGGACGGCCGGTCACGCCGTAATGGATGCTGGTGAACAGAATATGACAATTAACCAGCCAGATAAGGTATTTACGGCAGGAGACACGCGAAATATTCACCGCGTTGGCCAGTTCGTCGGTGGAAAACTCATAATCCTGATGGGCGTCTATCCACTGGCAGAGCGTGCGCAGGGTTTGCGGCGTCAGCCCTTTCGGCAGGCGACGGGTGTCCTGCTCGTTTGACGCGCTGCCGTGGATCAACTGGTCCAGTTCCGACTGCTCGAAGTACTGGTGCTTATCCATGTCCCGTTTCTTTTGCAGCCAGCCGGTCAGCGCTTCTTCAAAGCGCGATGCTTGGAAGGGTTTGATCAAATAATCCACCACCCCGTAGTGCAGCGAATCCTTAATGGTGGCGGCATCGGCGGCGGAGGAGATGACGATGACGTCGCTTTTACATCCGGCGGCATGCAGGAGAGGGAGCAGATCCAGCCCGTTCTCTTTTTGCAGGTAGATATCCAGCAAAATCAGATCGATGTGGGTGTCACTGTCAAAAATAACCTCTTTGGCTTTCGCCAGCGTCGGGGCGGTGCCACAGCACTGAAAGCCGGGGATCTGTGCGACATAACGGCGGTTTAACTCCGCAACCATCGCATCGTCATCGATAATAAAGACATTGATCATGTGCTGGCCCTCTCCCCATCCCAGGGTATTTGTACGAAAAATTGTGTGAAAACGCCGGGTTCGGATTCCACGAAAATATTGCCGCCAAGACTTTCAACCTGTTGTTTAACAAGCGCTAAACCTACGCCGCGTCCAGTTCCTTTAGACGAGACGCCTTTTTCGAAAATCGAGTCAATACGCTCCGGCGTAATGCCCGGACCGTCGTCGTTGACCTCACAATGTAGCCAGCCATTGCGATAGTATAAGGAGACGCTGATTTCGCCCCCTGGCTGTTCCGCTAACGCGTCGAGCGCGTTTTCAATTAAATTTCCGAGCACGGTGATCAATACCGCAACCTGATTTTCATTACCACTGTCCGGCAATTGGCTGTCGTGGCTAATCAGCAGTTTGTGCCCCGCATCGGAGGTGCGATTAATCTTACTGAGTAAAAATCCGGCGATCACCGGTGATTTTATTTTACCCAGTAGCGAGCCGATTTCTTCCTGATAGTTATTCGCAGTCTTTATAATATAGTCTTCAAGTTGCTTATAACGCTTCAGATGTAACAAACCCAGAATCACATGCAATTTATTCATAAATTCGTGGGAGCGTTCACGGAGTGAGTCGGCATAGTTAACCATACCGTCGAGCCGCTGCATAAGCTGGCGGACCTCGGTTTTGTCCCTGAAGGTGGAGATCGCGCCGATAATTTTCCCGTTGCTGCGCACCGGTACGGTGTTGATCAGCAGCAGCCGATCTTTAATGTTGATTTCCTCGTCGCGATGGGGCGTGCCGTCGCGCAGCACTTCCGTTAAATCCACCACCTGCGACCAGGCATGGCTGAGCGTGGACAACTGCGCGTCATCTTGTGATTTGCGGTAGCTGAGCAGTTCCTGCGCGGCCGCGTTGATCAGCGTGACTTCGCCGCTGGCGTCTACGGCAATTACCCCTTCTTTTATGGATTGCAACATCGCCTGGCGCTGCTCGAAGAGGGTAGAGATTTCATACGGCTCAAGGCCAAAAAGGATGCGCTTAAGCACCTTCACCAGCACCCACGTCCCCAGCAGGCCAACCAGCACGCCAAAGAGTATCGACCAGATAATGCTGCCGCGACTGTCATTGATTTGCTCAGTCACCCGGCTCAGTTCAAGGCCTATCGCCACCACGCCAATCTGCCGGTGTTGCTCGTCATAAATGGGGGTAAAAACGCGCAGCGCTTTGGCGAGAAAGCCACGATTGATGGCGACATTCTCTTTGCCATCCAGCGCCAGCAAAATATCGTCGCCCTTAAACGGCTGCCCTATACGCTGGGCTTCGGGATGGGAATAGCGCAGGCTTTGCATGTCGGTCACGACGATAAACAGCATGTCGTTTCGCTTGCGCACCGCTTCGGCGATGGCCTGAATTCCGCTCTCCTCGGGTTTTTTCATCAACCCCTGACGAATTTCCGGAGAATCGGCCAGCGTTCGCGCCACCGCCAGCGCTTTATCAGCCAATGCTTCCCGCGTCATGTGGCTGATTTGCGAGAAGTAAATCAGGTGTACCACCAGCAGCACGGAAAACAGGACGGCGCTGACCATCAAAATCACCGTCGTACCGAGTTTCATCGGCCGTTTACGCAGCTTGCGGTAGGGCAGGGGGTATCTCATGGTGGTCCCGGATTCACAATTCGTGGGGTTATTATCCCTATTGAGACGCGTAATTCAAAGGTGGTGGGGAAAAAGCGCAGGGTCTGGAGTCACTATCAGATATTTTCTGCGCCCTGCAGGTTAACAACCGGCGGCGATATAGTCACCGTTCGCGCTAATCGGGATCACCGTTAAAAACAACACGGCGGCAAAGAGGATCAGCAGCACGCCGCCGATGATTTTTACCGCGGGCGCGAGCCATTTCGCCACGGGATGGCCTGTACCAAACCAGGCCAATGTCTGACTACGCGCATAGCGTACCGCCAGCGACAATCCCATGATCGACAGCGCGGTGCCAAAGGACATGGTCATGACCGCGGCGATCCCCCAACTGATAATGCCAAGGGCATTGGAAAAAAGCAGGATCATGATAGCGCCGCTGCAGGGGCGGGCGCCGATGGCGAGAATTACGCCCAGACGGGTTTTCCAGTTGCTGTCCGTCAGGTCGCGTCCCACTCCGTGATGACCACATCCGCACTTCTCATTATGGAGATGCTGGGGCGTTACGCGCGTAAAACGTGTAAAGGTGACGGGACGCAGGGACAGAAATGCCTGATAAATCAGAAATCCGCCAAAACCGGCGATTAACACGGCGCTGATTTTCTCGACATACCAGCGGCTGGTACTGAGATCGCCTGAGGCGAAGTTAAAGCCTATCGCCAGAATAAACACGAACAGAATCGCGCTCACCCCCTGCATCAGGCTGCCTATAAACGGCACAACCCGCACGGCCAGCAAACTCTCTTTATTGGCGCTCAGATACGTGGTGACGATGAATTTCCCATGCCCCGGGCCCACCGCATGCAGCACGCCATAGATAAACGCGCCGATCAGCAGCCAGAACCCGCCGCTGTACTGATGATTATTTAACTGGAGCAGGTACATCACCAGATAACGGTGCAGCGTGATTTGCGCGGCCAGACACCACTGAATAAACGCCCCCCAGTGTAGATGCAGGGTATATCCCATGATCAACAGCGTCAGGGTCAGGAGCCAGGCCAGCGTCAGACGTCGCGAGGGGGTGCGTTGTAACAGGGACATAATTAAACCCGGTGATGAATACGTAAAAAGTATAACTGCTGCTATTCGCTAAAGGGAAATTTCTCGCTAAGCCGCGCGGAATCTGAGGGGAAGATTATTTCGTCTGGGATTTTTCGCTTGATCATAGTCAATCGTCTGACAAGCATACTCCTTTATGATGAGAATTGATTACTTATTAATAATAACTATGGATGCAATGTGGGAAATAAAACATGGAAATAAAAGAGTGGCTCAACGCCAAATTGTCCCGACGAGATGCCGTCACCGGCACGGCGAAAGTGGGGGCCGCTGTTGCCCTGAGTAACGCGATAACCCTTCCTTTTTCGACCTCTGCCCACGCCGACACCCCTTCCGATGCGACACCCGCCGCGAATGGCGAAACCGTCCGCCATAGCGCTTGCCTCGTTAACTGCGGCAGCCGCTGCCCGCTAAAGGTGATCGTTAAAGACGATCGTATCGTACGTATCGAACCGGAAGATGCGAAAGACGACGCGGTCTTTGGCGAGCACCAGATACGTCCCTGTCTGCGCGGCCGTTCCAGCCGCTGGCGCGTCTACAGCCCGGATCGCATTAAGTATCCGATGAAGCGCGTGGGTAAACGTGGCGAAGGAAAATTCAAACGTATTTCCTGGGACGAAGCGACCGCCTTTATCGCTGCGGAAATGAAGCGCGTGACGGAGAAATATGGCCGCGAAGCGATTTACTATAACTATCAGTCCGGCGCGTACTATCACACCCAGGGATCGCCAGCCTGGAAGCGTCTGCTTAACCTTACCGGCGGCTATCTGAACTATCACAACACCTACTCCACCGCGCAAATCGCCACTGCGACGCCTTACACCCACGGCACCTACGTGGGCAGCCACTTCACCCAAATAGCCCATTCCGATCTGGTGGTGCTGTTTGGCCTTAACCTGTCTGAAACGCGTATGTCCGGCGGCGGGCAGGTGGAAGAACTGCGTCGCGCGCTGGAGACCTCTAAAGCGCGAGTAGTCATTATCGATCCTCGCTATACCGACTCAGTGGTGACGGAACATGCGGAATGGCTGCCGATTCGCCCGACCACCGATGCCGCGCTGGTGGCCGGTATCGCCCATACACTGATTAGCGAGCAGCTTATTGACGAAGCACAGGTCAATAAATACTGCGTCGGCTATGACAGCAGTACGCTACCGGAAGGCGCGGCGCCGAATGCCAGCTATAAAGATTACGTGCTGGGCACTGGCGATGATGGGATAGCGAAAACGCCAGAGTGGGCGGCGGATATCACCGGTATTCCGGCGGCGCGCATCCGCCAACTGGCGCGGGATATCGCCTCGGCGCGCGCCTGCTACATTTGTCAGGGTTGGGGACCGCAGCGTCACGCCAATGGCGAACAGACCGTGCGCGCGATCCAGACGCTGCCCGCGTTAACCGGCCATTTCGGCCTGCCAGGCACCAATAATGGTAACTGGCCATACGGTACACCGTACGGCGTACCGCTGTTGCCAATTCTGACCAACCCGGTAAAAACCTCCATTCCCTGTTATCTGTGGACCGACGCCATTCAAAGTCCGGAGAAAATGACTGCCACCACGATGGGGGTGAAAAACGCCGAGCGGCTAAAAACCGGTATCAAATTATTCTTTAATCAGGCCGGTAATACCCTGCTGAATCAGCACGGTGAAACCAACCGTACGCGTAAAATCCTCGCTGACGAAACGCTGTGCGAAACCATTATCGTCATTGAAAACCATATGACGCCGAGCGCGAAGTACGCCGATATCCTGCTCCCGGAAACCAGCTATCTGGAAGCGGAAGATCTGGTTGACAGTTCTTACGCGGCAGGGTCGCACAACTATATGATCGCCCTCCAAAAAACGGTGACCCCGATGTGGGAAGTGCGCAGCACCTATGACATCTGCGCCGATATTGCCGGACACCTGGGGCTGCGCGAGGAATATACCGAAGGGCGAACCCAGGCGCAGTGGGCGGAAATGCATTATCAGCAGATCCGCGAAAAGCGTCCGTATCTGCCGGAGTGGTCGGTGGCGAAAGAGATGGGCGTGATCGATCAGCGCGTCGCGACAGAAAAACAAAGCCTGGCGTTTGCCGACTTCCGCGCCGATGCCGAGGCGAACCCGCTGACCACACCATCCGGGAAGATCGAGATTTATTCTCAGGCGCTGGCGGATCTGGAGAAAGCCTGGACACTACCGGAAGGCGATCGTATTCCGGCGATTCCGGAGTTCTGCGTGGTAAAAGAGTCGCACCTGAACAAGGCGTTGACGGCAAAATACCCGCTCCAGTTGAGCGGCTTCCATACCAAAGGCCATACCCACTCTACCTATACCAACGTGCTGATGCTGCATGAAGCGGTTCCGGACGAAGTGTGGATCAACCCGATCGACGCTAACGCGCGTCAGCTTAAGTCCGGCGACCTGGTGCATGTGTTTAACGATCGCGGGACCGTGGCGATCCCTTGCAAGGTAACGCAGCGCATTCTGCCGGGCGTAGTGGCGATGCCGCAGGGCGCGTGGACCCGGCTGGACAGCAATGGCGTGGACGTTGGCGGATGCATCAACACTCTGACCAGCCATTTGCCGTCGCCGCTGGCGAAAGGGAATCCACAGCATACCAACCTGGTCGATATCAAACGCGCTTAAGGAGTGAACCACAATGAAACAGTATGGCTTTTACGTTGACTCCTCGCGCTGCTCCGGCTGTAAAACCTGCCAGGTCAGCTGCAAGGATAACAAAGATCTGGACGTCGGCCCGAAATTCCGTCGCGTGTATGAATACGGCGGCGGCAGTTGGGTGAAAGAGGGCGAGAGCTGGCACAACGACACCTTTACCTATTATCTCTCTATTGCCTGCAACCATTGCGACGAGCCGGTGTGCGTCTCTGGTTGTCCGACCGGGGCGATGCACAAGCGTGAAGAGGACGGTCTGGTGCTGGTGGATGATAGCGTCTGCGTGGGCTGCCGATATTGCGAAATGCGTTGCCCGTACGGCGCGCCGCAGTTCGATGCGCAGGCGAAAGTCATGCGCAAGTGCGACGGCTGTCTCGACCGCCTGGAGCGTAATCTGCGCCCGATCTGTGTGGAGTCCTGCCCGCAGCGCGCGCTGGATTTTGGTCCGATCGACGAGCTGCGCGCGAAATATGGCAGTGAAAACGAAATCGCGCCGCTGCCGTCCGCGTCGTTTACCCATCCTAACCTGATTATTAAGCCGCACCCGAAGGCGCGCGCGTCGGGGGACAAGGAAGGGGCAATTGTGAACATGGGGGAGGTGCGCCATGCATGAGTTACCGCTGGTCTTTTTTACCGTCTTTACCCAAAGCGCGGTTGGGGCGTTTATTCTGCTGTTGATCGGCGGCACGCTCGGGCAGATTGACGCCCGACGAATGGCGGTGGGGCTGTTTTCCGTCATGTGTCTGTTTGGTGTTGGCGTCCTGCTGGGGATCTTCCATGTCGGCCAGCCGCTGCGCGCGCTGAATATGCTGTTGCGCGTCGGGCATTCGCCTATGAGCAATGAAATCGTGCTGTCGGCGGTGTTTGCTACGCTGGGCGGGCTGGGGTCCCTCGGGCTTCTGCTCAACCGTGGCGCCGCGCTGTGTAAGGGGCTGGTGTGGCTGGCGGCGATCGTCGGCGTGGTCTTTATTCTGGCGATTCCGCAGATCTACCAGTTGCCAACGGTAGTGACGTGGCGTTCCTCTTATACCACCGTGATGATGGTGCTGACGCCGCTCATTGGCGGCGGTATTCTCGCCGGGCTGTTTGGTTTGCGCCTGGGACTGTTGATCAGCGTGCTGGCGATCCTCGTCAGCTTCTGTCTGCGTCCTGGCTATATGTCGACGCTTATGAGCGCTGACGGCGCCCTGACCGCGGCGCAAGCCAGTTGGTTCACCGCGCAGGCGGTGCTGCTGGCGGCGGGTATCGTGGGCGTGGTTGTCTGGTCGCGACTGAAAACGAACGTAGCGGTGCTCGCGGCGACGGCGCTGGTGGTGATCGCCGCGGAGTTAGTTGGCCGTATCGCGTTCTACAATCTCTGGACGCTGCCGATGTAACCCTACCTGTCAGGCCTGCGGCGCTAACCTGTGGGCCTGACAAGCGTAGCGCCAACAGGCAATACTCAGGCATTTTTCAGGAGCTTTACTATGCCAACCCGTGCCGTATTACCGCGTATCCTCGGCGCACTGTTTTACTGGTCGCCGGAAAAGCCAGACGTCAAGGCGCTTATCGACTGTCTGCCGACGCTGCCGGAGCTGTATCCGTGGCGCGATCTGACGCCGATCTCACGTTTATGCGCCGACTGGCCGCAGCCCGACGCGGACGCGCTGGCCTGGCAGTTTTCGGTCCTGTTTGAAGGGCAGGGCGACATGCCTGTACCGCCCTGGGGATCGGTCTGGCTGGAGCGGGATAACCTGCTGATGGGCGACACAACCGCAGAATACCGTGCGTTTTTACAGTCTCACGGTATGGCCTTTGACGCCCGCCATACCGAACCGGAAGATCAGTTCGGACTGATGCTGCTGGCCTACAGCGCGCTGCTTGAGCAGGGGAATGACGCCGCCGCGAATACGCTGCTGGAAACACATTTACTGCCGTGGGGGTATCGCTATCTCGCGCTGCTGCATGCCAACGCGATCAGTCCGTTCTATTCCCGTCTTGCTGCGGTGGCGGAATGTTATCTGCGGGACGTTGAACAGCAGCAGGCGTTGCAACCGCCAGCGAAACGGCTTTATTTCGGATGAATAAATCGGAGAAATATTATCAGGAACTGATGACTCACCGGCACGTGAGCCGCCGGGGGCTGTTTCGCGCCTTCGTCAGCGCGGCAAAACATACCGCGCCCGAAAATGCCTCTTTTCACCTTTCCCACCCTCTGCCGCCGGGCGCGTTGCCAGACGCGCTTTTTAGCGTGCAATGTACCCGCTGTCATCACTGTATTGATGCCTGCCCGATGGGCATTCTGTCGCCGCACGACGATGGCTTCCCACAGCTGGCAATTGACTACGCCAGCTGCGACGGCTGCGGGTTGTGCATCGCCGCCTGCGCCTCCGGCGCGCTGCGTCCACAAATGCGTCCGGACACTGGTTTGCGTCCCGTGTTTCACGACGCCTGCGTAAACCCGGCGCGCGCCTGTAATCAGTGTGTGGAGGCGTGCCCGGAACAGGCCTGCGCTATCAGCGCCAGCGGTGTCCCCACGGTGGATGCCGAACGCTGTAACGGCTGCGGAGAATGCCGTGTGCAGTGCGGTTACGATGCCGTTAGGCTGGAGCGGTAGGGGTTGAAATAAGCGAGGATGTTCCTGAATTAAACGTTATTCATCGCGTTTCCGCTTATTCACGAGTGTTGTTAGAAAAATTATTTCTGCCGTTTATATGAATTATCCTAAGTCTTTTTTTTATGTCTTAGGAATATTCCCGCCTCAATTCCTCATGTGTTTAGGATTAATCACACAGCTTCGCGAGATATAACATCCTGTTTTTTGTTTTTGCGAGTTATCAATGCGTATCTTTTCCATAGCAAATGTAGTGCTTTGTGGTGAATTTTTGATTTGATATCATTTTGCACAGTTCGAAGGAATGGCGGTAATTAAGATTGAATAATTTCAACTTTAATTATTACCAGAACATTTCCGGAACAAAACCAAGAGTTGTTTTCTACAGAGCGAAATATCGATCGCGACGTGATGACTCTTTATTTCTCAGGATATTGGTACAAACAGGATATTGTTATGAAACTGAATAAAGTTGCTATGGCTGTTGCTTTCACTGCTGCTCTGGGCTCTATGTCGGTATTAGCTGACACGACGAATGGCCAGATCGAATTTCAGGGTGAACTGGTGAATACCGCCTGCGGTCTGGCGCCAGGTTCCAGCCCGGTTGTTGTTGATTTTGGTCAGATCCCTGTTTCTGCACTGGCAAACGGTGCGCGCGCCGGTAACGTGCATCAGAACATCGAACTGCAGCACTGCGACACCACCGTCGCTTCTACCGCTGAAGTGTCTTACAACCCGACCAGCGTGAACCCGACTGATGCCACTCTCGCAGCCTTCACTTCCGGCACCGCGTCTGGCGCAGGTATCGGCCTGCGCGACAGCGCCAGCCAGGACGTGGTCTGGGGCCAGGCGACTACCCCGGTTCAGCTGGTTAACGGCACCAATACCATTCCGTTTGTGGCTTATGTGAAAGCAGAAAGCGCGAGCGCGACCGTGGCGGCTGGTTCCTTCCAGTCAACGGTTAACTTCGAGATTGCTTACCAGTAATCCATTTGCAGGTCTGAGTGCGGGAGCGATTCCCGCACTTATTTCAGCGCGTTATTCGTACCAGGGAGGGACAACATGAAATCAGGCAACGCAAGCGTTATTTCGCTGTATTTGTGTGCTCTGGTGGCATCGGCTTCTGCTTCAGGTGCAACCGTGACGCCGGGAAAATTAGCCATGAGCGGTGAGCTCATTGAAGCCGCTTGCAGTCTGGACCCGACAAGCCGCGATGTGGAAGTCGAATTTGGCAATGTGTCTGCCAGCCAGATTAACCGCAATGATGAAGGCAATATTACGCGGCCATTTCGGGTACGCCTTACCGGTTGCTCGATTGTAAAAAGAGGCAATGACGGTTCGCTGTATCCTTATGCCTCAGTCACTTTTATTGGCAGCGCGGCGGCATCCGATCCGACTACATTATTAATTAGCGGCAAGGCGGACGGTTTTGGCATTCAGCTGCGTGACAGCCACGGTGAAATATTAACGCTTGGGCAGCCTTCCCGGGGATATGAACTGAGCGACAGTGATAACGATTTAAAATTTACCGCATCACTGGTGCCGGTAGAGAAATATATAAAGGCGGGTGAATTTACAGCCGTTGCGCAATTTTTTATGGATTACAACTAACAAAATAACAATAACGTAGCGGGAAGCAGGACGTTTTTTACGGATTTATTCGGGATGAAAATCATGTCGGTAAAATTAAAAACAAAGATAACGATAATAGCCCTTCATGTGATGAGCTGCTGCTATGCGGCACCGGTGTGGGCGGAAGAAAGCGTTGAATTTAATACCGATGTCCTGGATGCTGCAGATCGTACGCGTATCGATCTGTCGCGCTTTGCGACGGACAACTACGTTACCCCTGGCGACTACCTGTTAGATATTCGTATCAATGGCCAGCCGGTGGGGCAGGAGAAGATTCGTTATATTGATGCTCCCGAAGGCAAACGCACGCTGCCGTGCATTAATGGCGACCTGCTGGACAAACTGGCGCTGAAAGAAGACGCGCGTATGCAGGTTACTCAGGTGTATGAAAACTGCTATTCACTGCAAAGCCTGCCGGGGGCGAAATTAAGCAACTATGCCGGCGTACTGGAGATCACAGTGCCGCAGGCGTGGATGAAATATAACGATCCTGACTGGACGCCTCCCGAACGCTGGGATCAGGGCATCGCCGGGCTGATTTTCGACTACAGCCTCAACGGGCAGATTACCCGCCAGTTCAACGATCATGAAAACTACAGTTCGCTTTCCGGCTACGGCCAGGCGGGCGCCAATATTGGCGGCTGGCGTCTGCGCGGCGAGTATCAGACCAGCTACTACAGCCAGAACCATCAGTTCGATTTCGACTGGAATCAGATTTACGCATACCGTCCGTTACCGATGATGGCGGCAAAGCTGACGCTCGGTGAGATCTACCTGAATTCGCAGGTATTTGACACGGTGCGTTTCACCGGGATCAACCTCGCCAGCGATGAGCGGATGTTGCCGCCAGCGCTACAGGGCTATGCCCCCGAAATTCACGGTATCGCCCGTACGAACGCCAAAGTCACCGTCAGCCAGAGCGGGCGCGTTATCTATGAAACCACCGTACCCGCCGGTCCGTTTAATATTCAGGATCTGCGCAGTTCGGTGCGCGGTACGCTCGATGTGCGCGTGGAAGAACAGGACGGATCGGTTTCTACCTTCCAGGTGAACACCGCCAATATTCCGTACCTAACGCGTCCGGGCTATGTACGCTACAACATTTCGGGCGGTACGCCGTCGCGCTACAACCATAAGCTTCAGGGGCCAACCTTCCTCTCCGGCGATTTCTCCTGGGGGGTCAGCAACGCGTGGTCGCTGTACGGCGGCCTGCAATCCTCCGGTGAAGAATACACCGCCGCCTCGCTGGGTATTGGCCGCGACCTCAACCTTTTCGGCGCGATATCGGTCGATGCCACCGAGTCCTGGAGCCGCAAGCCGGACGGCGAACGGCTCAAAGGGACTTCTTATAAGCTCAGCTACGCGAAAACGTTTGATGAGTACCACAGCTCCATCACTTTCGCGGGCTACCGCTTCTCGCAGGAAGATTTCCGCTCAATGGCGCAATACCTCGATGAGCGCTACGAAGGCTATGACCACCTGGGCCGCGAAAAAGAACTTTATACCATTACCGGGAATAAAACGTTCTGGGCTGACGAACCGGGCAAAGCGACCACGGTCTTCCTGACCTGGACGCATCAGAACTACTGGGATAAGCGCAGCCAGGACCGTTACGGCATGTCGGTGGGACGCTCTTTCCGTATTGGAAACATTAACGGTATTACCGCCAATCTCTCTGCTTATCGTACGGACTATAAAGGGCGTAAAGATGACTCTATCTCATTTTCCCTGTCAGTACCGGTGGGCGACAACCGATGGGCGGGGCTGGATGTGCAGACCAACAACGGCAAAACCAGCCCGATGGCCTCCTATTCCGACAACAGCGACTTCAACAATCTGTGGCGTATTCGCGCAGGCGCCAGCCAGCAAGGCAACGCCAGCGTTGACGGTTATTACAACCATCGCTCGCAGGTGGCGGAAATTAATACCAACGCCAGCTATCGCCAGAATGAATACATGGCGCTGAGCACCACGTTACGTGGCGGCTTTACGGCGACCCGACACGGCGCGGCGATGCATAACAGCGGCGCGACGCTGAACACCGCGCGGGTGATGGTCGACACCAACGGTATTGGCGGCGTCCCGCTCAACGGCGAGAAGTCGCGCACCAATCGCTTTGGTATCGCCGTGGTGCCGGACGTGGTGAGTTACAACAGCTTCGACACCCGCGTGGATGTGGATGCAATGGCCAGCGATATCGAACCGTCGAAAGCCATCAGCACCACGACGCTTACCGAAGGGGCGATTGGTTATCAGGCCTTCGGCATGGCGAAAGGGATGAAGATGATGGGCACGCTGCGCCTCGCGGATAACAGCGTCCCGCCGTTCGGCGCGGAAGTGTATAACGCCGACGGCGTCAGCGTCGCGATGGTGCTGGAAGACGGCAAAGCCTGGCTTGCCGGGGTCAATGCCAACGAAACACTGAACGTGATGTGGGGCGGCAAAAAGCAGTGCCAGATCACGATACCGCCGGGAGCGGCAGAGGGACGTGCGGACGCGCTATTGCCGTGCCGCTAACGCCGGAATGAACGAGCTATCTCACTGTAATAAAAGGCCAAAAATGAGCAAAAAAAGACATAACGGATACCTGCTGGCGGCGTTAGCGCTGTGCACAGTCGGCGGCTATGCGCAGGCAGGCGTCTCGCTGGATCGGACCCGCGTGATTATTACGGAGAAAGATGCGTCATCAAGCGCCAATCTGAGCAACACCAGCCCGGACGTCCCGTTCCTCGCCCAGTCATGGGTGGAAGATGAGAAGGGGAACAAGATCACGTCGCCGCTGCTGGTGTTACCTCCGCTACAGCGGATTAACGGTGGGCAGAAAGGGATCGCGCGCGTGACCAAAACCGACGGTATCGAAAAGCTGCCGAAGGACAGAGAGAGCCTGTTCTATCTCAACGTCCGGGAGATCCCGCCGAAGCCGGACAAACCGAACACGCTACAGCTGGCGATGCAGTCGCGCATCAAGCTGTTTTACCGCCCGGCGGCGGTGATCCCGAAGTCAAAAAGTGAAGTCTGGCAGGATCAGGTGGTGTTCCATAAGAACGGCAGCAAGATGACGGCCGAGAACCCGACGCCTTACTACATCACCATTCTTGGCTTGTCGAAAGGCGCCGGACAGAAGATCACCAAATTCCCGGGGATCATGGTCGCGCCGAAATCAAGCAAGCAGTTTGATGTGACAGACGCAAGCGTCAATCAGTTCTCAATGATGTTTGTGAATGACTATGGCGGTCACCCGGAACTGAAATTCCGTTGCGATGGCAACACCTGTAAAGCGTTGCCGCCTGCTCAACAGGGTTAATCAAGAAGGAACCTGACAATGCAAAATCCTTTTCCATGTATTGCCCTCCTGGCGATGGGCGTGACGTTTTCCAGTTCGGCGGACGTACCGGTACAGCCGCAGCACAATGCGCTGGAGCAGGTCGGCGAAGATAGCGGCATTGTCCGGTTTCACGGCTCGGTGTATGCCTCTCCCTGCGTGTTTATGACACAGGGACGTATCCAGGACGTCGAACTGGGTGACATTAGCGCCCAGCGTTTTCATCAGGCGGGCGATCGCAGCCAGCCGGTGCGCTTCAAGCTGTATCTGAAAGATTGCCTGAAAGGGGCGTCGCAGGCGCGGGGAAGCCTGGCTTCCCGTACCACCGGCGAAGACTGGCGCGCGTATAGCACTGGCGAGCAGGCCGTGCAAATGACGTTTGTCGGCGAGGCGGATATCAACAATACGCAACTGCTGCGCACGACCGGTACCACCCGCGGCGCGGGTGTTCGCCTGCTGGATAAAAGCGGCAATGCGCTGGACGTCGGGCAGACCCATGCCCCCTGGCTGATTAAAAACGGCGACAGCGAGCTGAGCTTTATGGCGGCGCTGGAGTCTACCGGCACCCACGTCAGCGCCGGTGAGTTTAGTAGCCTGGTGCGCCTGAAGATGGAGTATCTGTAATGAATGTATCAGGCCTGTTGCGCCGCAAAGCGTCGGCTGTACTGGTGGCTTGCGCACTCGGGATGCCGGGAGCCGCATGGTCGGCGGTGGATGGCGAAATTGAGCCGGTCGGCGGCACTTATGACTATATGGTCAACATTAACAATACGAACATTACCAATAATCAGCCAGGGTCAACCTATACGGATACGTTTGACCTGGCCGGGATGTTCCAGGGCCGCGCTTACTGTTCTGTGCCGATGACGAATCAGGCGGTGTACTACACGGCGCAGGCGACGTTAACCCAGCAGGGGAGCAACCCGGATTATCTGAAGCTCAATGACTATATGGACGTCAAAATTGAGATCTATATCGGCGGAACGGTGCGGGACTATAAAGTGGTTCCGTTTACAGGTCTGTCCAACGGGATTGAGCAAAACTATTGCAACGTGCCGAGTACGATTCTGGATAACGAGTTTGCTTCCGGGGCTAAGGGAAGGGTGACCTTTATGATCACCAAACCCATTATCAACGGCGTGAACTTACAGGGGTCCGAAATCGCTAAGCTGTTTGGGCGTCTCGGGCCAGGGGCCATCGGCGGCACGCCGTTATCGCGCATTACCATCGCCTCCGGGGTGATCACTGTACCGGATAAGTGCGTGGTGAACCAGGGGACGCCGATTGTCGTTGATTTCGGCACGATTCCGGGCACCGGCAGCGCGCTGGACGGCAATAATTTCAGCCAGCACGTGCCGATTCACGTGAAGTGCGAAGGCGGCAGCTTTTCCCAGGGGGCGCTGAATATCAAGCTTGGTATCCAGCAGCCTAACCCGGCCTTCACGGACGGCTCGTACCTGAGCACGCAGGGCACCGGCGGCGTCGATCGTTCGATGCTGGGTATTGCGCTACGCGACGCTCAGCGCAATCTCATTAAGCCGAACACCTTTTATAACGTGCCCGGATTTGCGAATAACGAGGGCGACTGGAATCTGGTTGCCGCACCGATCGCCCAAAGCGCGACGTCGACAGTTCCGGAAGGCGAATTTCACGCGTCGGCCACGGTCGTGGCTGAATTCCAGTAAGGAGGGAATATGCAGCGCATTATGATGATCCTCGCCTGTTTCGTGACGACGCTTATCACCCCCTCCGCATGGGCGCTGGGGCAGCTGATCGGCGGCGATTTGAGCTTTAAGGGTGTGGTGATGGCCTATCCGTGCAGCATCGCGCCTGAGTCAGAGCGGGTGCCGGTCGACTTTGGCAACATATCAACCAAGTCTTTGTACATTAACGGCAAAACGGTCCCCGTGCCCTTCACCATCAAGCTTCAGGGCTGTACCCCGAGCGTTTTTAACAGCGTAACGGTGACGTTCAGCGGGACGGCTAACCCTAATCTCGCGGATCGGTTGGCGATCAGCGCCACCGCGCCAGGTAACGCAAGCGGCGTGGGTATTGGTCTGCTGGAGGCCGACGACACCCCGGTACAGCTGAACGCCGCCACGACTCCGGTGGCCATTAACGACACGATTTTACGGCTGAACTTTCAGGCGTTCGTTGAAGCGGAGCCAGATGCCTTAGCAAACGGAACCCTTACCACCGGGCCATTTACCGCGACGGCGAATTACACATTGAGCTATCAGTAGCGCGTCAACAGGGATTTGAGGCATGGTGTATCAGTGTTTTCTTTATGATAAGAATTTCTTTTATTCGCAAGGCTTAAAAACGGTAATTGCCCGTTTAGTCGGCGAGCAGGCTGAGACGCAATATTCCTTAACCGATGATTACGCCCAGCTGATTTCTGTGCTCCAGACAAAAGTCGATGATCATCATCGACTGCTGATTCTTTGCGATCTTGACAGTTTGCCGCAAGAGCGTTTTCGCGCGCTGCAACTGATGAAAGATTTTTATCAGCAGGAAGATAAAAGTCTGGTGATTTTATTGAGCGAGCATAATTTGCCGCTGTTTTTTGCGCTCTATACCATATTGCCGAGTGCGCACTGGTTATTGAAAAGTGAAAATATCGACAATATCGGTCCCTTTTTTCAGGATCTGTTTGATAAAGGTCATCGGGGATGCTGCTTTAGCCACTCGCTGGTGAACTACACACGGCAAAAACTGCACAACAGGGAAGAAGATTACACCATTTCCGGTAATGAGTGGTGGCTAATGGAAGAAATATTCAAAGGGAAATCATTGTCGCAGATTTCCGATGAAGTGAACGTGGACGTGCGTCGCCTGAGTTATATCAAGCGCCATTTAATGAAGCGGCTGAATATCCGCAACAATATTGCCCTGTTCGCGGCGTTTAAGGGAATTATGCCCTGAGCGTGTGGAAAATTTTTGGCGAACGCTTTCGCCGAATTCCCGGTGCAAATGAATGCACCTTATTAAACCTTAATGAAGGAAAACAGAAATGAAAACATTAACTGCGATCGAAGCTGCAATGGTTGTGGGCGGAACCTGCAAAACCTGCGAAACAACCTATCAGAACGTGACTATCGGTGGCGTAACCTCCTGTAAGGAACTGACGACCTGCACCGACAAACACGGCAGCACCACAACCATGAAAGATGCTGACTCCAGCAAATGTGGCGGTATCCCGAACCGTTTCTAATCGGGCTCAGCCTGGGGGAGGACATGCCCCCAGGCTTTTCTTTTCCGTGGCGAGAATGTTATGGCGACGCATTTTAAACGTATTACCCTTATTGGTTATTCACTGTTTCTCATCGTGATCTCTTCGCTGATGACGGTGCTTTGTTATCATATTTTTGTTTTCAAAACATTTTCAGCGGATGATTCTCAAACGCAGGCGTTTCGTGAAGTCAGCGTTGAGCAGGTGGCGAGCAGCCCGATAAAAGAAGAACGCAGTATTATTGAAGTTATGTCCTACGGTTGCCATTACTGTGCGGCAAATGAAGATAACCTCGCTGAATTTAGCCGGTCGTTACCGCCCGGCAGCACATTTACCTCTATTCACATCGCCGGTGATAATAACGGTCTGGCGGCGTACGCGCCGTTATTTGCCACGCTGGAAGTTATGGGCATTGAAAAGCAGGTGCGCGACAGCGCTTATAATGCGGTGATAACGCGTGGTGTCGATCTGGCGGATAACAATGCGCTGCAAGGCTGGCTGGTAAAAAATAATATCGATACGACGAAATTCAATACAGTCCGTCAGAGCGAGGCTGTAAAAAAACGCCTCAGCGAAATGGCGGCAATTACCGAACATTATGCGATTAACGCCACGCCAATATTTATTATCAATAAACGTTATGTGGTGGCGCAGGATCGGGAGTTTCCGCAATTTGCCCAGCGGATGCAGCAGTTGCTTAAAGAGGATAAATAGTCTCCGTGGTCAGGTTTTTTATTATCTGGAGCGTCTTTAGCATCCGCAACCGTCTGGGACAAGTGCGTCGCCTGCGCCGGGAACTGTCCCGGGCGGCGATGTTTGCGCTGCGGAAAATTCTGCGCTACGGATACCTCCCCGCGGTGCTGGCAGTGGCGAGAGGGCTTTGCGCCCTGCGTCTGGCGGGACGCTCGTTTCGCTGTCAACACGCGGTGGCCAATGAAAACGCACGCTGTCTGACAGGGTATTCGGGGCGCGTGGACGCCGTATGGATAGCTGTCCGCCGTCGTTTGCTGGAAGAAGCCGCTACCTGGGGGCAGAGTCCGGCGCTGCTGCGACAGATTCGCGCCTGCGCGGCGCAGCTCGACGCCGTGGTCGCGCCGCTGCATCAACAAAACACGCCTTATATTCTGGCGCCGCTGCATACGGTCTCGGACGTGCTGGCGGCGATGGTTGGCGCCTGCGTCACGCCGGGAAGCGCCAGTGTGGTGGTCTCTGCAAGCGCGGAACTCTATAACGCCCAGACCCGCGCGCTGGGGGGCGTCGCGCTTTCGTACTGCTCAATTCACCAGGAAAACAAAGCGCTGGCAGGCGATCTGATGACGCTCATTACGGATGTCGCCTGCGGTCGGCAAAACATGATCATATTTCCCGATATCTCGCCCGACTATACCTTGCAGGCCGAAGGTGCGCTGGCGGCGAAATTGCCGTGCCGTTTATTTGACCGCAGCGCGAAGCTGCACAACGGCGTGGTTCGTCTTTCCGCGGTGATCAAGGCCCAGGTGGTGTTTTACCACCTGAGTTACGACAACGGCCTGCGTATCCACATTCATCCTCCGGTCGCCAGCCGCGACGTCGCGCAGACGCTGCCGGGAATTATTGAGTCCACCCTGCGCGACTATCCGCAGGAGTGGCTGCTCTGGCACAGCCATTCTCTCTATTTTATTAATCACTAATTATAAAAATGAAAACCACCATCCCGAATCAGATCTTTCAGGAAGAAACCAACGAATGCGGCCTGGCGTGCGTGGCGATGCTGGCGCAGACGCAGGGGAAAACCGTTTCGCTGGAGACGTTGCGCGACATTTTTCCGGCGTCCGATCACGGCACGTCGCTGGATACGCTGATGACAATTCTGGCGCGGCTGGGCATTGCCACCACGCCGGTCCTGTTTGAGCATCACGAACTGAATGACCTGCCGCTGCCGGCTATTCTGCACTACGGCGCTAGCCATTACGTTCTGCTGGCCTGGCGTAAGGGGAATCAGGTGTGCGTGATGAACCCGGCGATTGGCGAGCAGTGGTTGCCGTTTTCCGCGCTGAAGCAGGAGATCAGCGGCTATGCGTTGATTGTCGAACCGGATCGACCGCTGGAGGCCGATCCTGACCTGTCGTTACCGGATGAGACGCAGACTGCGCCACGCGCCATGAGTATGCAGGAAACCGCGGCGGTGCCGGGGATTTACCGGCTGATGTTATTGACCTTCTTGGTTTCCCTCACTCTGTTCCTGATGCCGACAATGGTCAGCAACGCCATTAATCAGGCGTTTTCCAGCGTCGGGAACAGCGATTTTCCCTACGGCTGGTTTATCCTGGCGTTTATGGTTTCCTCGCTGATGGCGCTGGGCGTACGGGTGATTAGCGAGCGTTTCATTAAACGCTTTGTGTTGATCCACAGCGGGGTCGGATTTTCCCGTCTGCTCAGCAATCCGCTGCGCTTCTTTGAAAAACGCGCGCCGGGGGAGATCTTCAGCCGCTTCACCGCCTGGCAGGTGGGTCTGCTGCAAAAGATTGAACTGGATAACGGTCTGCGTTCCGACTGGGTGATTTGCGTTATTGCGCTGGCGGTGATGTTCTGGATCGCCCCGGTACTGGCGGCGATCTCGGCGGTGGGGGTGACGGTGATGGGGATCATCAGCGTCTGGGCGGTGATCCGCGACCGCTGGTTCACACAGCAGTTGCAGCTTAAAAGCGCCACCCTGAACGACTTCTTTATGGAGACTATCCAGGGCATTTTGACCGTCAAAACCGCCGGGCTGGAAGGCCAGCGGCAAGGGCAGTTTGCAGCATTCAGCCGCGATCTTTTTTCCTGCCTGCAGCGCCAGAAAGTCTATCAGCAGGTTAAAGAGGGGTTGTATCAGCTGACCGGCAGTCTGGAAATGGTGGTGTTTATGCTGGTGGTGCTGCCGATGGTACACAGCAAACTCATCTCGCTGGGCGACTTTTTTGCCTACAGCTTTCTGCGCCAGATCTTTACCTCTTACGTGACGCGGATTTTCTACGGCATTATTCAAAAAACCCAGCTCAACGTTATTGATACCCGCGCCCATAGCCTGTTTGCCCGCAGAGACGAAGCCGAGCCCGTGCCGTTGACCCCGGCGCTGCCGTCAGGCGCGGTGCCCACGCTTCACTTTGATGCTCTGCGCTACGATTACGATCCGGCGAGGCCGATTCTGAACGGAGTATCGTTCACCCTGAACGCCGGAGAGCAGATGGCGATCGTCGGCGAGTCCGGGGCCGGAAAGAGTACCCTGTTGCGGCTGATCGCCGGACTGCTGGCACCTCAGGCGGGCGGCTGTTATGCCGGCGAAACGCGCCTGTCTCCGGAATTGCTCACGCGGCTTGTCTGTCTGCAAAGCCAGGAGGACATCCTGTTTAACGCCTCGGTGCGGGAAAACATCACTTTGTTTGACGCACAGTACCGTGAACGCGACCGCGGACGCATTGAGGCGCTGCTTGATTCCCTCGCGCTGGGTGACGTGGTGCGCGGGCTGCCAGGCGGTGTTGACGCCCTGATTCGGGAAAGCCACGCGGCGCTTTCTCTTGGGCAACGTCAGCGCTTGTTGCTGGCGCGGGCGCTGTACAGTACGCGTCCGGTGTTGCTGCTCGACGAACCGACCGCGAATCTTGACGACGACACGGCGGCGACCGTGATGGAGACGCTCCGCCGTCACTGTCACGAAACCGGTAAATCATTGATTGTTGTAACCCACAGCGAACAGGTACTGTCGCATTTTCCGCGCGTTTATCAGCTTATTGCAGGCCAGTTGCGCCCTCTGGAGGCCGATCTATGACGCGTAAAACCCGCTGGATGTTGGCTGCTTTCGGACTGGCGTTTGTCGTCGCCAGCAGCGTGGCGTGGACGACGCTGGCCTCTGACTCTCCCGATGAACACCTGGCGCTGGAAACCATTGGTACAGGGGATATCGAAAAAGTCGTGCTGGTCACCGGCGTCCTGAAACCGGCGGTGCAGGTCAACGTTGGGGCGCAGGTCAACGGACAGCTTCGCAAGCTGTACGTGCGTCAGGGCGACAAGGTAAAAAAAGGGCAACTGCTGGCGGAGATCGACCCGACCATTCAGGAGTCTGATCTTAACAACGCCCACGCGCAGCTTGCCAGCGCCAAAGCGCAAAAGCTGTCGGCGCAGGCGACCCTGTTACGTTATCGCCAGGAGCTTAACCGTCAGCGGATGATGATGCGCGACGGCTCTGGCGTGCGCAGTGAATTTGAGCAGGCGCAGGCGCAGTACGACGCGCAGGTGCAGCAGATCGCTGTGAGCGATGCGCAGATTGTACAGGCGGAGATGGCGGTGAAATCCGCGCAGGCTAACCTGAGCTATACCCGCATCGTCGCCCCGATCGACGGCGAAGTATTGGGGATTGTGACCCGGGAAGGGCAGACCATCGTCTCCTCGCAAACCGCGCCGACCATCCTGGTGCTGGCGAATCTCGACACCATGCAGGTGCAAACGCGGATTTCAGAGGCGGACGTGCAGAAGATCCGCCCCGGTCAGCCGCTGCGTTTCTACGTCATTGCCAACCCGGAAAAACGCTATAGCAGCACGATGGGCTTTGTTCAGCCCGCGCCGCAGGAGGCGCTGGAGGCGTCCGGGGAAAACAGAATGGGCGGCAATCAGCAGGCGATGGCGGTCTACTACACCGGAACGTTTGAAGTGCCTAACGCGGAGCGCGAGCTCAAAACGTCAATGACGGCGCAGGTGTTTATCCAGATTGCGAAAGCCAAAAACGTTCTGCGCGTACCGGTCGCCGCGCTGGGACAGGCACAGGACACCGAGCGTTACGCCATTACCACTTATGAGAATGGCAAAACGCGCACCCGCATCATCCGTATCGGCATTAATGACAGGCAGTATGCTGAAGTGCTGGAGGGGTTAACGGCGGGTGAACAGGTGGTGCTGGCGCAGGATGCAGGGCGGGGATAGCGGATGGAGCCGATTATCGTTTTACGTCAGGTTTGCCGCGCGTTTAACGCCGGAACGCAGGTGCTTCCGGTTCTTAGCGATATTTCACTGACCCTTCACGCCGGCGAGATGGTGGCGATTGTCGGGGCGTCCGGGTCGGGGAAATCCACGCTAATGAACATTATTGGCTGCCTCGACAAACCCACGTCCGGTGAAGTGCTGATTAACGGCACGCCGGTGCATGAGGCCGACGAACTGCGCCTGGCAGACCTTCGCAGCCGCTATCTGGGCTTTATTTTTCAACGCTACCACCTGATGCCGTATCTGACCGCAGAAGAAAACATCGCGATTCCTGCGCTTTATACCGCCATGCCGGAGCCAGAGCGTAAAGCCCGTATACAGCGACTGGCGCGCCAGCTCGGTCTGGAGAACCGCCTGCAACATCGGCCTGCTCAGCTTTCCGGCGGTCAGCAGCAGCGTGTGAGCGTCTGCAGGGCGCTGATTAACGGCGCCCATATCATTCTGGCCGATGAGCCGACTGGCGCCCTCGACAGCGTGAGCGGTAAGGCGTTGATGGATGTACTGCATCAGCTGCATACCGCCGGGCACACGGTGATTATCGTGACCCATGACCGCGACGTGGCCCGTCAGGCGCAGCGCATTATTGAAATCAGCGACGGGCGGATCATCAGCGATGAACAGCATGTCGCTGTCAGGCAGGCTTCGGCGTTACCGGATCAGGACAACGGACGCGCGTCGTTAGGGCGCAGCCTGCATGAGTCGGTACGCATGGCGTGGCGATCGTTGCTTGGGCACCGGATGCGGGCCTTTCTCTCAATGCTCGGGATTATCATCGGTATTGCGTCAGTCGTGTCGTCGATGGCCGTTGGCGAAGGGGCGCGTCAGGCGATCATGAGCGAAATCGGCAAACTGGGAAGCACCACGCTGGAGATCCGTCCTGGAACGGGATGGGGCAGCAAACGACCGGATATGGAACGCGCGCTGTCGCTGGACGATGTGCGGAGTTTACAAGCGCTGCCGTGGATTATGGGCGTCTCGCCAGTGGTGAGCAGCACCACGCTCGCGGTCCGCAAGGGGCTGGATTCTTCGCTGATGCTTTCCGGCGTGTCGCAGGACTTCTTCTCGCTGCAGGGATTGCGCTTCGTCGAGGGAAATGGCTTTACCGCGCGTGACGTCGCCGAAGGCGAACCGGTGCTCATCCTTGATGAAACCGGACGCGATACGCTGTTTCCCGGCGGTGAAAACGCCCTCGGCGAGATCGTGCAAATTGCCGGTGCGCCGTGGCGGGTCATTGGTGTTGCCACGCGCCCTGGTCCGAAAGTGGTTGGCGGCTTTATGGCGGCCTGGGCGCCGCATACGGCCTTACAGCAGCGACTAACCGGCGAGAAACCGCTGGAGTCGTTGATCGCGCGTTTTCAGCCGACGCTGGAACCGCATGACGCGGCGCAGCGCGCGGAACGGCATCTGCTGCGTGAGCATGGCAGAAAAGACTTCTTTATCCAGACCGACGATCAGCTGGCAAACGCCCTGCAAAAAACCTCCGACTCTATGTCGCTGTTGATCACCGCAATCGCCGCTATTTCGCTGTTGGTGGGCGGCGTGGGGGTGATGAACATCATGTTGGTTTCGGTGACCGAGCGTACCCATGAGATCGGTATTCGCCTGTCCGTGGGCGCAAGGCCGTCAGACATTATGAATCAGTTTCTGATCGAGGCGGTGATGATCTGCGCTCTCGGCGGCCTGCTCGGGGTTATGGGCTCGTGGGTGGCAGGACATATCTTCGCTGTCGCCACCGACGCCTTCACGATGGTCTTTACCGCCTTTCCGGTGCTGATGGCGTGTGGGTTTTCCGCGCTTATAGGCCTGACGTTTGGCTATTTCCCGGCGCGCAGAGCGGCTCGCCTTAACCCGACAGAGGCGCTGGCACGCGAATGACGATGAAGCTATTACCACCACGTAGTACGTCGCCATCCGGCAAAAAATTGCGCTGGGGCGCGGTTTTTCTGACAGCGCTACTGCTTTCCGGCTGTGGGAAACTGACCCGCAGCGACTACCAGCGTCCGCTGCTCTCAATGCCCCGGCAATGGCAAGTGGCGCCGGATACAGTAGCGGTTTTTGGCTGGCAGCGTTTTGGCGACCCACGCCTGACGCGGGTTATCGGGCAGGTACTCGTAAGCAATAACGATCTTGCGGCTGCCGCGATCGCCCTCCAACAGGCGCGCGTGGCTGCAGGGTTGACCAATACCAACCTCACTCCAGACGTCACGGTGAGCGGTTCCGCCAGCAACAGCAAAAATGTGCGGCGCGGTAGCGCGTCGCAGGAGAGTTACAGCAGCGGGATCACTATTGGCTATGAGGTGGATTTATGGGGAAAGCTGGCCCGTATCCGTGAACAGAGCGAATGGGAGGCGGTGGCAAGCGAACAGGATTATCACGCGACGATGCTTTCCACCCAAGGGACGGCCGCCCAGCTTTATTGGCGTATCGCGCTGTATAACCAGCAGATCCGCAACCAGCGCGCAGCATTGACCATTTCTCAGCAGACCTTACAGCAGGTGACGTCGTGGTTTCAGGCCGGGAAAGTGGGACAGCTTGACGTCCTGCAAGCGCAGCAGGCGCTGCTGGAGCGGCAAAACCAACTGCGTACGCTGGAGCAACAGCGCAGCAGCGCGCGTAATGCGCTGGCGCTGCTGCTTAACAGACCGGCGGAACAGCACGCTGACGAGTCGCCTGCGTTGGATGTCAATCAACAGGTGCCGGTTGCGCAAAAAACGCCGCTGTATGTTATCGCTCAGCGTCCGGATATTCAGGCGGCGGAGTCCCGTCTGCGTGCGGCGCTTGCCGGATACGACGCCTCGCGGCTGCGTTTTTACCCTTCGCTCTCCCTTGACGCCTCGTTGAATGCCGGCAGTCAGGTCTTTAACCAGTGGTTCAGCGATCCGATTCGCACCGTGGGCGGCGCGTTGGCCCTGCCGTTTATCCAGTGGAACACCCAGCGCCTTACCGTGCGGCAGGCGGATTTAGCGGTTAAACAGGCGGCGATTACCTTTCGCTCCACTGCCTATGCCGCGCTCGCCGAGGTGGATGAGGCAATGGAAAACCGGCTGAGCGCGAGCGAGCAGCGCGCAAGGCTGCATCAGTCGCTGGCGTTGAGCCAGCAGCGCTTAACGCTGACGGAAAGCCGTTATCGCGCAGGGGCCGTGGACTTTCAGACGCTGCTCAATGCGCAGGACGACATCTTGACGTTAGAGAACGCCCTTGCACAAACCCAATACGACTACCTCTACGCCACGCTGCAGCTCTGGCTGGCGCAAGGGGGTGGCGAAACGCAATACAGGATGATGGAACATGAAGCTGAATAATGACTTTAAGCGGGTTGTCGTTACCGGGTATGGCGCCGTGACCCCGCTTGGCGCAACGGCAGAGGAAAGCTGGCAGGCAATCATGGACAAACGACATGGCTATCGCTACGTCGACAAAACCGCCTTGAATATCAACACCCATTTTCTCGGGCTGGTGGATAACGAGCCGAGTCTGATGGGGGTGCCTGCCGCCATCCGGCGTCGGCTGCCGCGGTTTGCCCGCCTGACCGTTGGCGCGGCGCGTCAGGCGATGAGCATGGCCTTCGGCGATAAGCCGCCCCAGGAATTCTATAACCCGCTGGACTGCGGCGTGATTATGGGCACCGGCTGGGCAGGGCTGGATGAAAGTTACGATGCGCAGAGCGAATTTGCCGCGACGGGCGTCGCCTCGCCGTTCAACTGTTTTTACGCCATGCCAAGCGTGACGACTGCCGCATGCAGTCAGTTCTGGGGGCTGAACGGCTATCAGAATACGGTGATTGCCGCCTGCGCGACGGGTACGATTGCTATTGGCGACGCGTATGAGGTGATTCGCAGCGGCAGGGCGCAGATGATGCTGGCTGGCGCGGGCGAGTCGCTCACCAGTCACTGTGCGGTGTGGAACATTGACGTGCTGGGGGCGCTCAGCAAGGAGCCGTCGGACCCGCAGCGGGCAAGCTGTCCTTTCAGCGCCCATCGCAGCGGGTTTGTGCTTTCTGAAGGGGCGGCGGTGCTGTGTCTGGAGGAACGCGAAGGGGCGCTGGCGCGTGGGGCGACGATCCTCGGCGAAATCACCGGCTACGCCAACTTCTCGGACGCCTGGGATTTCACCTCGCCGGCGGAAGACTGTCTGGCCCGCGTGCAAACCATCACCCATGCCCTGCAGCAGGCTGGGCTGGAGCCTGAACAACTGGACTACATTAATGCGCATGGGACCTCAACGCCGCTGAACGACATTAACGAAACCCAGTCGCTCAAAATGGCGTTGGGCGACGCGGCTTACGCAATCCCGGTCTCCAGCACCAAATCCTATTCCGGACACTTAATCTCCGCAGCAGGGACATTCGAAAGTATCGTCTGCTTACAGGCTATCGCCCACGGCGTGATGCCCGCGACGGCCAACTTCCAACAGGCTGATGAACGCTGCGATCTGGATTATGTGATCGAGGGTCACCGCGCGGGCGACATTCGCCGCACGCTGAATCTGAGCTTTGGCTTTGGCGGAGCGAATGCGGCGCTGATCCTGGAGAAACACGCATGATGCCCCTGCATTATGGTCATCAGGACGCCAGCCGCTGGGCGGCGTTTTCCGGTGATTACAACCCGGTGCATTTTGACGAAGCGTGGGTGAAAGCACGCGGGGGACACGCGCTTAGTGTTCACGGGATGCGCGCGTTACTCGACGTGAAGCGTTTTATCAGCCCACCCGCCGACAGCGCGCCGTTTCTGAAATGCACCGTACGTCTGCGCAGACCACTGTGGCGGGATACGGCGTACTCTCTGATGCGTGAAGCGAGCGAGCGCGTCGTGGTGTCGGTGAAAGAGCGCGCGGGGGGAGAAACCTGTCTGTCCTGTCAGCTTACGCCGGAACAGGGCTTTCCGCGCGACGACGGCCTGAGCCAGCGAGTGCTGGAATCCGCCACGCTTGCCGGGCTGCATCAGTCATTTCAGCCGCTACTGCCCGACGCCCAGCAGTGGCATTTCCTGGACGCGCTGCTGTTCCGCCATCTGCTACAGGACGATGCGCTGCTACATCAACCCTCTGTCGCCGCGATGTTGCCGGACTGCCCTTCTCTGGAGGCGCTTTTTAACCGTTTCCCGGTCATGCAGACCCATCAGGAGGTCATTTTCGACAGTCTGCTTCTTGAGCCGTGGCGGGCGAATGCGTTACCGCCGCGGCTGTTGATCGACACGCTCCCTGCGCTGGCCGTCGGCGACCTCGCTACGGGCGCGGTGGTGCGGATCGCGGCGCGAACCTGTTATCAACAACGTTTCATTTGCAGCGCCGTTACCCTGAAGGTCGGCGCGCTGACAAAAGGAAAATAAAATGAGCCAACAAGAAACGATCTATAAAAAAATCAGCGAAATGATCTGCGACGCAAAAGATATGACGCCAGACGCGTTGACCCCGGAGACGACGCTGCCGGAACTGGAGCTGGATAGCCTGGACTACGTTGAGCTGATGGTGCTGGCGAAACGTGAATTTAATGTGACGGTGAATCCGGAAATGTTCATGAAGAATCCCTTTATGACGCTGCGCGAGCTGAGCCAGCGTATTGAAAAGGCGATGGCGGACTGACATGGCGGAAAAATGGATGCTGATCACCGGCGGTAGCCGGGGGATTGGTCAGGCGCTGGTGAGCCACCTGCTGCCGGACTGGAATATTGTCTTTACCGGACGCAACGAGGCCAGGATC
Source organism: Citrobacter sp. 50677481 (assembly GCF_001463265.1). NCBI lineage: Bacteria > Pseudomonadati > Pseudomonadota > Gammaproteobacteria > Enterobacterales > Enterobacteriaceae > Citrobacter > Citrobacter sp. 50677481. Next base: position 34,139 of record NZ_LNHZ01000054.1, on the reverse strand, counting down.
GCGCAGACGCTGGAGGCCGCGCAGCGTCTGCGCACCGCAACCTGGGTGCAGGGGCACTGCTGCGACGGCAGCGATGAAGAACGTGTTTCGCAACTGGCAACGTCGCTGCTGGAAAAATGCGGCGCGCCAGCCGCTATCATCCATAACGCCGGAATGACCCGTGATGGTCTGCACATTCACCAGAACGCGCAGGACTGGCAGGAGGTGCTGAATAACAATCTTGTTTCCGTCGTGAACTGGAACCGGATCCTGTTGCCCGCCATGATGACCCAGGGCAGCGGTGCGATTGTGTTTATGTCGTCGGTATCGGCGGTAAAGGGCAATAGCGGGCAGACGGCTTACGCGGCCAGTAAAGCGGCGATGATCGGGTTGACGCATTCGCTGGCGCGGGAAGTGGGGCGCTTTGGTATTCGGGTTAACTGTCTGGCGCCGGGCTTGATTGAAGGTGAGATGGTACAGGCTATTCCTGCGGCGCATCTGAAAACGATGCAGCAGAATATTCCGCTGCGCCGTCTCGGGCGTACGCAGGACGTTGCGCGTGCAGTGGCGTTTCTGGCGGGGGAGGGAAGCAGTTATCTCACCGGGCAGACGCTGATACTGGACGGCGGTTTGTCTGCCTGATGATCGTAAACCGCGAGAAGTGAGGCTTCTCGCGGTTTACGTTAGACTTAACTGGTTGATTCTTTGCACTAATGCGCGCCTTTCTTTGACCGACTCCTGAAAGATTTGCAACAACACCGTACTGTGCTGTTGCACGATCCCTGCCAGTTCCGGGGCGATTTCCGCCGTTTCTCCTACGCGTGCTTTGAATTCACTCGACAGGGTTACGCCCTGAAGCAATGACGCCAGCCAGATGCTGGCCCGCAGAATCATGGCTTCTGGCGGCGCGGCGGATCTTGCCGTTACCGTCTTATGCGTGTGGCACCAGCCCGCGATATCCCTGATCGCTTCAATGGGGTAAAGCTCATCCCAGACCACATTTTCATCACCGGTATGCGCTGGCGCTGAGCCGCACGTCAGGGACGTCAGATTGTGCAGCAAACCGCCAATTTCAATCTTCAGGCATTGTACTGGCGTAATCCCCATCTCTTTGGCGAGATAACCCGATATGCGTCCCACGACCAGCGAATGCTGAACGCCATGCTGGCTAAACCCATCAATAATAAAAGCCAGCATGCCAGCGATGTCACGAAAATTATGCAAGGAGACGGAGTCGTTATGAATCCGGGGAATATCTTTAATATAATCGTCAAAGTCTGTCGATTTGATTTTTAACCAAAAATGCTCACAATTTGCTATTTTTCTGAAGGCGCAGATATATTCAGGTTTATATAAAAGATTGTCGCCGCCCGCAATAATATTAATAATTTCGTCTTTGACCGATATTATATCGTTAGCGCGGTAGCGCGCGATTAAAACGTCTATCCGATCCGCCAGGTAGATCACATGGCTTTCCTTTGGGACTTTAGACCCGTTGACCATTGCTCCCTGGCCATTATCCCAGCGGGTGTGATGGTAGCGCACAATAGGGCTTAACGGGTTCAATAACGGCACGCTGGCCAGCAGTTCGGCGCCCACCGCGGCATGGTTATTGAGCTCATTGTCATAGTAGCTAAGCGGTTGAAGGCGCGACTCTTCATTCAGACCGCCTATATCGTGCAGTAGCGCCGCCAGCAGGGTCTTACGACACTGCGCGGGGGTAAACTGCGACTCCCTGGCTAAATGCCAGGCGATGTAGGCCGTTCTGACATGATGCAGGTTGAGTCTGGGATTGATCATGTCTATTATTTTTGAAATACAAGCCAGAGATTCGATTAAGTTTATATTCATGATATGTGAAAGTTAACATATGCTGTGCTTCGTGAAAGAAAACCACACAAATTAATCTCGTTTGCAACCATACTGCGGAAATGCGTGGTTACCAAATAATATTACATTGTTATTGAGCTTTTTAAGAAAAATAATTTTTTCGTCCGGCCCTTTGCCAAACAGTAAACTATTAGCTATCTCATCATCAACATTGTCAGTGTTGTCGCGAACTATTTGCACACGGGTTATTTTGTACAAATGCGCACTGGCGTTGTACGGCTGGTATTTCATTTTGAGTGTGCGCGAGATTAAATACTTTTGTTTATTATGGACCAACAAACCGTCAATGCTGACCAGAAACGTGTCACCTGTGAGATTGGCAAAAATCAATCCTTCACTACGGATGGTATCATTGTTGATGTTTTGTACAATCGAAAATTGTGACTTACATGAAAAGGCTGGGGGGCGGGTGAAACCGTAAACTGCGCCGATAAACAACACAACGATACTGATAAAAAGTAAAATAATTCGCTTAGGCATTATTTTTTTCTCTGTAATAAAAACTTACGCAACCACGGTTGTCACACTTAATGAGGAGTAGTTGCATAATATTACCCAGGGTGCCTGTTACCTGCTGTTTGTAAACGTACAATTCTTTGGCCTTCGAACAATCGAGGACTTGCGGCGTTAAGTCAAAGCTGTTTTTAACATCCATCAACGACAAGGACGTAGACGAAAAAATAACACACTGACCTTTAACCATTTTATGTAAGTCGGGTTCAGATTTGTATGCGCCAGGTTTTATGATCAGCAGCAAAAGGGCCATCGCCAGCGCGATAACGCGGGTAATCATCTGATGGAACGAGTGGTGTACTTCAGTCAGTTCTGGTTCAGGTTCTTTTTCTTCAAGAAAGGGCGTTCGATACTCGCGATCGTTATTGATGATTGCATCTTCCGCTATTTTAAAACCTATACGCGGCACCGTGACGATGATTTCCTTTTCAACGCCTAAATCGTTCAGGTTTCTGCGCAGTGTTGAAATATACTGATTCAGATTGCTGTTGGACGCCCGGGCGCCATATTTATCGAAAACAGACTGGAAAATTTCATTACGCGAGAGGATATCGCCGCGATGATTAAGCAACTCCGCCAGAAGCCGTGTCGATGTTTGAGATAATTCAATACAATCACCGGTCAACAGGTTAACGAGAGACGCATCCTCGGTATCAAAAGTGATAAATCCCTCTATATCGAACCTCATGTTCCTCTCCGCGCTAAGCCCTGCTTTTCTCTAACATGCAGGTTTTTTAAAATAAAACAACGTGAATGTTAGATAAAAAACCTTTTTTCATGATCATTTGCAGCTAATGTTGCTAGTTAAACGGGTGTGAATGCATACTGGGCACTCCTTTGTAACCCAGGAGGCTGTGCCATGAAACTCTCGCTGAGTTCTTACCCTTCAGGTGCGTTACCCGTACGGTATAGCGCACCGTGTAACACTCTGCAGATGATAGCGGCGGAAATGGGAATAAGCAGCTTTGCTACGGTCAGGGTTCCCGAGCAAGTTTTTATTCTTGAACTATTAAAAGATCATAGTGCTGAAGGTCTGTCTACACGGGAAATTGCCGATCTTTGCGGCATTTCAATTTATAAAGTTAGACACTTACTTCTTCCGCTGGAAAAATATGGTCAAGTTATACGAGATAAAATGCAAAAGCACCATCAATGGTTTTTATCAAAAGAATCTACAGAAGTTATCGAAGATTCTAGCAAGGGGGGATATCGTTTGCAACAAAGAAGGTTAAATCAACAAGTTAGCCTTTAATTGCCCGTCAGGCATTAATAACATCTCGCGAGGCATTCGGAATATTCCCAATAAAAAATGATTGTTCTCGCGTGATTGTCTAATTGCCTTGGTTTTAGCCATAACGTCCAGCATTCAGTGATTATCACATCTAAATTTATTTCGTCATGTTACTATGGGTGTTTAACAAATTTAACATTAAATAACAAGTCTGTTGATATTTAATTTTGTTACTGCGCTCAGAGCCTGCTTTGTTGATTAACATCACACTTTTCACGTTTGAGAATTCATTTTTATTACGCATAAAAATAAACCTCAGGTAATTTTGAGGTGGCGATCGTGTGAGTAAAAATATTATCGACAAAAGTTTATAAAGAGATTTTTTAAGGAGTTAGGGGGGTATAAATTTGGAAGGGAACGATAGTCAGAAGGGGCACAGGAGAGAATATTAAAATTCCGTTGAGTTGAGTACCTGTTGCTGCTTTGCTTATCAGAGATACGACGTGACGGTAGACTGATGCCAGCGTCTGTGACGCGATCTGGTGATCGTAGATTATTGCCAAAAAGCAAAAACCCGCCTTTTAGGCGGGTTCTTTGAATAGTGGTGCCCGGACTCGGAATCGAACCAAGGACACGGGGATTTTCAATCCCCTGCTCTACCGACTGAGCTATCCGGGCAACGGGGCGCATTAAACCGTAATCACGCCCGCCAGTCAACCAAATTTCCTTAAAAGCAGTTCAACTGCTTAACTTTGCGGCGATTCGGGTACAATTCAGCGATGTTAGCCCACCATCACAGTGCGCCGTTATCGCCTTCCCGAAACTGCCAGTCGCTTTTTATCGACGTTGCCTGGCGCAGGCCGGAGATCGCATAGCCGCCCACAATATCACCTTTCCCAGCGGGCGAGCTAAGGACAACCTCGGCATCCACACCATGGTTATAAAATCCGTGATGGCTGAAGACGGTGCCGATATAACATTTCTCGTTTAGCCACACGGGAATCAGGGCGACGGTTTCTATGGTGTAATGGCCTGCCACGCCGCTGCTGTACCATTCCGCGTCTTCTGCTGAGATGCCTTCAGGAACCGGGCAGATAGCGGTGTCAGGCTGGTCAAGCGGGAGGTCTTTAAGCAGATGGTCCTGCATGACATCCAGCGTCCTGACTAGCCCCGCCTTGTCCTTGTCGCTCAGCGCAGGGGTCAAAGGGCGGCCTTCTTCTGCTGAGTCGATGACATTGAGCGTATAGCGATAGCGGAGGGTTACTACCGGCACCTTATTGTCTGTGCTGAACGGACGCAGCAGATAAATGTTATCTTCGCTAAAGACGCCGTTGAACCAAAGCGCGTACACCTGGCCGTTGATACGTACCCACTGGCTCCACTGGTTAGCACCGCGGCCATTTTCCGAAAATAACGCGCCGGGTACCCCAAAGTCATCGTCGTTAGCGTTTTCATTCACGGTAAAGAATGCGCTATCACCCCGTTTAAGCACGCCGGTATAGCTGAAGAGGCCCGTCCCGCCAATATAACTGTCGATAATGAGATCGCGCTTGCCATCGCCGTCCAGATCAACCAGCGTAAAATTCACCTGACCATTTTCTGCATAAGCGCGAATGTTGGAATGCAAAAATGCCCGCCATTCATCGTCACTGATTTCCAGTGAGGGTTTTGTCGTCGGCTGCGATGAATCTTCCGTGTATGAAAGGGTGAATCTGGTGAGCTGGCCCGTCAGCGGGAACCGTTTGGCGATGTTGCTGAGATCGAGTTCAGGATCGGTTTTTTGTTGATCAATTAAGGCCTGATGAAGTGTTTTCAGGGCGACATTATCGCTATACCCGACCGCCCGGCAGGCGCTCGTGTTATCACAGGCGACTTCCCGGTCTTTATGAGCAAATGAAACGCCGTTTAGCGGTGCGGCGAAGAGGGACGAAGAGAGAAGGCCCGTCAGAAGGGCGCAGGACAAGAGACGCATATAATTCCTTTTATTGGGTCGGTGCTGGCGAAATTATATGCGATTCAACGAGGTAACGAAATGAGAATCAGGTCAGCGCGCCGCCCTGACGGCACTGGGCGAAGCGCAGAATGTCCTCCGCCAGACGGTGCGCCGTCTCCACGTCGGCCTGACTGCGGTTAACCAGCATGCGACTCAGGCAGCCTTCCAGCACCAGTTCCATCTGTTTTGCAACCATTGCCGGGTCGTCAACTTCCAGCGTGGTGAGCAGTTCGTGGGTAAAGTCATGCGCTGCGCGTTTTTGTTGATCCGCAAGTTGATGAATGGGATGCGCGGGATCGGGGTAAAAGGTGCAGGCGGCGATAAACAGGCAGCCGGGATAACGGTTATTGCTGACACATTCGGTTAGCGCCGCGTAGCGCGCCAGTAGCTTTTGTTCAGCGGTTTGAGTGTCGTCCAGCATCAGTTGGCGGCGCCAGATGTCTACCTGCTGACTCAGATAACGCAGGGCGTCATACAGCAGGGCCTCGTCGTCGGGCCAGAAACGCAGCATCTCTTCGAGCGGATAATCAACGCGCTCGGCCACCATCTCCAGCGTGGTATTGGCAATCCCATGGATCTCTAATAACTTTAGGGCTTCTGCCAGAACATCTTCACGTTGCACGGTATATTCCTCCCACTTTGCTGTTGCAAGTGTCGCTCACGGTTGGCGATCGCGCAAATGCGCGCTAAACGTTGCGGCGTCCATAAAGCCTGTTACTCGCGCCTGCGGGTGCTCCTGACCTTCTGCGTCAAAGAACAGAATGGTCGGCAGCCCAAGTACCTGTAAATGCTTCAACAGCGCCACGTCCTGGGCGTTATTGCCCGTGACGTCAGCCTGTAACAGCACCGTGTCGCCCAACGCCTGTTTCACCTGCGGCGCGCTGAAGGTGTATTTCTCGAACTCTTTACAGGCGACACACCAGTCGGCGTACAGGTCGAGCATCACCGGTTTGCCTTTGGCCTGCGCCAGCGCCTGATTAAGTTCGTCGATATTGGATACCTGTTTAAAGCTCAGATGCGATTGCGTCTGCACAGGGGACGCGCCAAACGCCCAGTCCTGTAACGGACGCACGCTGACCAGCGCGGCCGCCAGCAACATTATCTGGACGAGACGTATCCAGCCGCGCGTTGCCTGCAGACTGGTGATAAACGCCCAGCCAAAGAAGGCGACGCCCAGCAGCGACCACAGGCGTAAGCCCCACGTATCGCCAACGATCCGCTCCAGCAAAAAGACCGGTAGCGCGAGGATCACAAAGCCAAACGAGGTTTTGACCTGCTCCATCCACGGTCCGCTTTTTGGCAGCAGGCGATTGCCGAAGACGGTGACCAGCATCAGCGGTAGCCCCATCCCGAGCGCGTACAGGTAAAGCGTGCCGCCGCCAAGCCACATATTTCCGCTTTGCGCGATATACAGCAGAATGGCGCTGAGCGGCGCGGTGGTACATGGCGAGCAAATCAGCCCGGCGATAGCGCCCATTGCAAATACGCCACCCGCAGAGCCGCCCTGCTGGCGGTTGCTCATCAGCGTCAGGCGAGTTTGCAGTGACGACGGTAATTGCAGCGTAAACAAACCGAACATCGACAACGCAAGAAGGGTGAAGACTATCGCGAGACCCACCAATACGTAGGGATGCTGAAGCGCGGCCTGGAACTGCAAACCTGCCGCAGCGACCACCAGGCCCAGCGCGGTATAGGTCAGCGCCATCCCCTGCACGTAGATAAAGGTCAGCAGCAGCGCCCGTCCGGTAGAGAGACGTTGTTTACCGCCCAGCACAATCCCGGAAATGAGTGGATACATCGGCAGTACGCAGGGCGTAAAGGCGATGCCAATGCCAATCAGCAACGCCCACAGCGCCGTGAAGGGAAGCTGCGCAGGCGGCGGTTCTGGCGGTTGAGCCGATTGCGGCGGGGCTGGCGTCGCGGCAGGCTGGGGCGCTGTGCTGGCAACCACTTCGCTTAGAGGGACGGTTTTTGTTTCCGGCGGATAGCAGAAACCAGCATCAGCGCACCCCTGGTAGGTGACCGTCAGCGTCGCGCCAGCCGCAGCCTGTAGAACATTGACCGGAACAGTCAGTCGCTTGCGGTAGATTTCACTTTTACCGTAGAACTCATCTTCATGCCAGACCCCCGCCGGGAGCGTGACGTCGGCAATCTTCGCCTGAGAAGACGTGATGTTAATCTGCTTGCGGTACAGATAATAACCGTCTTTCACCTGCCAGGTGAGGTTCAGGTCGTGTTGGTTTTGCTGAAAGTCAAAGGCAAAGGCCTGGTCAGCAGGAACAAAATTCGAGCGTCCCGGCGCGTCGAACAGTCCCGCGAAAGACGATGTGCTGCAAAGTAGCAGGATCAGCGTAAGGATGCGTTGAGCCATGAGAGGTAATCACTGTCTCCGTGAGTAACGGGTAAAACCAGAAGTTCGGGCGTTTGATAAGGATGATGCGACTTCAGGCAATCGAGTAAGGCTTGCTGGCGCGTCACCGATGTTTTCAGGATCATTTGCACCTCATATTCCTGCTCCAGCTTCCCTTCCCAGTAGTACAGAGAGGTCGCGCCGGGGATCAGCGTGGCGCAGGCGGCCAGTTTTTCAGCCAGCGCTTTAGCGGCCAGATCCTGGGCAGTGGCTTCATCCGGTGCGGTGCAAAGCACGACAACGGCATCGGGGATGGACTCGTCCTGACGGCTAACATCAAGCATAAACACCTCGAATGAGAGAAAGACCTGCAACGAAGGGGTCACTATACAATGGACGGCGGAAGGATGTTAGACAAAGGGAGGGGAAAAACGGGGCGTGAATACGCCCCGTGGGTCATACTTACAGCATGAAGCTGCCCAGCAGGAAGCCGAAGCAGACCGCCAGAACCACACCCAGCGTACCAGGAATGAAGAACGGGTGGTTGAAGACAAACTTACCGATACGCGTGGTGCCGGTGTCGTCCATTTGTACCGCCGCGACCAGCGTCGGATAGGTCGGCAGAATGAACAGACCAGAAACCGCCGCAAACGATGCGACCGCCGTCAGCGGAGAAACGTTCAGCGCCAGCGCCATCGGCATCAGTGCTTTTGCGGTTGCCGCCTGAGAGTAAAGCAGCGCAGAAGCAAAGAAGAAGATCACCGCCAGCAGCCACGGATGGCCCTGAATCACTTCACCCGCAGTATCTTTGATCCAGTCGATGTTGTGAGACACGAAAGTGTCACCCAGCCATGCCACGCCCAGGATACAAATACAGGCGCTCATACCGGCTTTGAAAGTACTGGAGTTGAGGATAGCGTCGGTTTCCACTTTGCACAGAATGGTGGTCAGCGTCGCGACGCTCAGCATGATGATCAGGATAGCATTAGTGGTGTTCATCAGCGGCTTCTCAACCAGGCCGAGGCTTGGGCTGTTGATAATCGCGTAAACCACCACGCACACCACGCCCAGCAGGAACAGCCAGACGGAGCTTTTCGCCATTGGTTTGATGTCAATCTGCTTCTCACCGCGCAGTTCAATCAGACCTTCTTCCAGACGTTTACGGTATACCGGATCGTCAGAGAGTTTTGAGTTGAACAGCATGGTGACCAGGAAGGACATCACCAGAACCGCCAGCAGCGTGGACGGAATGACCACGGACAGCAGGTGGATGTAGCTAATGCCATGACCTTCCATCACAGAAGACATATACACCACCGCTGCGGAGATGGGCGATGCGGTAATCGCAATCTGTGCGGAAACCACTGCGGTGGACAGAGGACGGCAAGGCTTGATGCCTTGTTCCTTCGCCACTTCAGCGATAACCGGCAGCGTTGCCAGAGAGATGTTCCCGGTGCCTGCGAAAATAGTCAAAAAGTAAGTGACGATCGGTGCGAGGATCGTGATGTATTTTGGATTACGGCGCAGCAGCTTTTCCGTCTGGTTAACCAGATAGTCAAGACCGCCCGCGACCTGCATTGCGGAGATGGCAGCGATAACCGCCATGATGATGGAAATGACATCGAACGGGATATTACCGGGTTTCACGCCGATAGCGGCAAGAACCAGAACACCCAGCCCACCTGCAAATCCAATACCGATGCCCCCTAGTCTGGCGCCCAAAAAGATTGCCAGCAAAACAATGATAAGTTCGACAACTATCATATTAGCCTTCCTTGTTGTTTAACAAGTTGATATTAAATTGTTGTTATTTGGTAACTTCTTATATGAAAAAGGGCACGTCATCTGACGTGCCCTCTTTGGTACTACCCTGTATGATTACTGTTCGCTTTCATCAGTATAGCGTTTTGCTTTGTAAGCAGGGTGCATCAGGTTTTGTGCGGAGAAAATATCGTCTAGCTCTGCTTCAGTCAACAGACCACGCTCCAGCACCACTTCACGGACGCTCTTACCGGTTTCGGCGCAAATCTTACCAACGATGTCGCCGTTGTGGTGGCCGATGAACGGGTTGAGGTAGGTGACGATACCGATAGAGTTGAAGACGTACCCTTCGCACACGTCTTTGTTAGCGGTGATACCGTTAACGCATTTTTCCAGCAGGTTATAGCAAGCGTTGCTCAGAATGTGGATAGATTCGAACATCGCCTGACCAATAACGGGTTCCATCACGTTCAACTGCAACTGACCCGCTTCAGACGCCATGGTAACAGTGGTGTCGTTACCAATAACTTTGAAGCACACCTGGTTTACGACTTCTGGCACAACCGGGTTCACTTTGGCTGGCATGATGGAAGAGCCCGCTTGCAGTTCCGGCAGGTTGATCTCGTTCAGGCCGGCACGTGGGCCAGAGGAGAGCAGACGCAGGTCGTTACAGATTTTGGACATCTTCACGGCAAGGCGTTTCAGCGCGCTGTGCACCATGACATAAGCGCCGCAGTCAGAGGTCGCTTCGATCAGGTCTTCAGCCGGAACGCAGGCGAAACCTGTTACTTCCGCCAGTTTCTGGACAGCCAGCGGGGAGTATTCTTTCGGGGTATTCAGACCGGTACCGATAGCCGTTGCGCCAAGGTTAACTTCCAGCAGCAGCTCGGCGGTACGCTCGATGTTTTTCACTTCTTCTTTCAGCAGGACGCTGAACGCGCGGAATTCCTGACCCAGCGTCATTGGCACCGCATCCTGCAACTGGGTACGACCCATTTTCAGGATGTCCTGGAATTCGACAGCTTTACGTTCAAAGCCTTCACGCAGCTGGTTAATGGCGTCGATCAGTTTAACGATAGAGGCGTAAACCGCGATGCGGAAACCGGTTGGGTAGGCGTCGTTAGTAGACTGACATTTGTTCACGTGGTCGTTCGGGTTCAGGTACTGATATTCACCTTTCTGGTGACCCATCAGCTCCAGCCCGATATTGGCCAGCACTTCGTTGGTGTTCATGTTAACGGAAGTGCCCGCACCGCCCTGGTAGACATCTACCGGGAACTGGTCCATGCATTTGCCGTTATTCAGGACTTCATCACATGCGGCGATGATTGCATTCGCCACACTCTTAGGAATGGTTTGCAGCTCTTTGTTCGCCAGAGCCGCGGCCTTCTTCACCATTACCATTCCGCGCACAAACTCAGGGATATCGCTGATTTTGCTGTTGCTAATGTAGAAGTTTTCAATCGCTCTCAGAGTGTGAACACCATAGTAGGCTTCAGCTGGAACTTCCCTGGTACCCAACAGATCTTCTTCGATACGAATGTTGTTTAACATGTGAACCTTCTTTTTTAAAGCTGCCAATGAATGCACTAAACACACAGAACATATGTGGTTTCGATTGTTTCTTGACCGACGATTATCCCCTCCGTCAGTCTGGTATACGAGATCATATGCTGCTGCAGGAATTGTGCCGTAATCTGGATCACTTTAAGTGGTACTAATTACCCCTTAATTATTATTTTGTGAAATATGTCACCGCTTCAGGATTAACTCCAAAAATAAGTGTACAAACAGCTTGAAATTTTGCGAACTACCCCAACAACTGACTAATGCGAATCGCAACCAATTTCAGGCCGACGTGGGTGAAACGGCGGTCTGCCACAGGAGAACCCCTTGCGCTGGATACCGTTACTTGCTGTCTTTCTCTATGTTTATATTGAGATTTCTATCTTTATTCAGGTCGCCCATGTGTTGGGCGTGCTGATGACCCTGATCCTCGTCATCTTCACGTCGGTGATTGGGATGTCGCTGGTGCGTAACCAGGGATTTAAGAATTTTATGCTGATGCAGCAGAAAATGGCGGCGGGTGAGAGCCCGGCGGCGGAGATGATCAAGAGCGTGTCGCTGATCATTGCCGGTCTGCTGCTGTTGTTGCCTGGCTTTTTTACCGACTTCCTCGGCCTGCTTCTTTTATTACCCCCAGTGCAAAAGCATCTGACGATGAAGCTGCTGCCGCATTTGCGTTTTTCCCGAATGCCGGGCGGTGGATTTAGCGCCGGAACGGGCGGCGGCGAGACGTTTGACGGCGAGTTTCAGCGTAAAGATGAAGAGCGTGACCGGATCGAACATAAAGACGATCGCCGCGATTGATTGCTTTGCGACCGTGCAGGCCCGGAACGCTGTGCGTCGGCCGGGCCACTCGAACTACAACCGACTTTCCACTTTTTTCCGTTTCGGCAAACACAGCCATAATCCGGCCAGCATCACCAGCGCGTACAGGCTTTTCCAGCCCACCATCGCCAGCAACAGCAAACATAATGCCCCGCCAACCACCGCCAGCGCGCGGTAGCGACCTTTCAGCAGGCGGCATCCGGCCAGCATGCACAGCAGATAAATCATGATAAAGATGCCGTTGGCGTAGACGATCAGCGCATCAAGATTGATCTCCAGCGCGTAAATACACAGTGTGCTGACTACACAACAACCCAACACGGCATTCAATGCATTACGCGGAATATGACGTGGCGAGAGGCGGGCCAGATAATGATCGGACTTATATTGCGCCTGGGACCACACCAGGCGGGCAAAGCTCTGGATATAAATATTGAGGCTGGCAAAGCAGGCCAGATATCCAATGACGCAAGCCACCCACAGCGCCTGCACGCCAAACAGCCGCACCACGATGTCAGGCAGCGATGCTGCGGCCGCCATCGTCTCGCCATAGGCGCCAAAATGCAGTACCACAACGGTGCAGCCCCAGTAGACGGAGCCCGCCAGCAGCAGGCCAATCATCAGCGCGCGGGGGAAATCGCGTTCCGGTTTTTTAAATTCAGAGGCGAGATGAGCGAACGCTTCCAGACCCACAAAACACCAGAACATCACCGACAGCGCGGAAAACAATCCTGACATCTCTATTTCGCCAGGGGCAGGGAAGGGGATTTCCGCCGGTTTCAGGTCGCCTGCCCACCAGATAGCGACAATCAGCGCGACGATAAGCCCGGCAATTACCGATTGCAGATTGGCGCTGGAGCTGGCGCCGCGCGAACCGATGTACCATACCAACGCCAGCGTGCCCAGTTCCGCGAGCAAAAGCTGCCAGCCGTGCCAGCCAAACATCGCCTGGCCAAATCCGGCGGCGATATGCAGGGCGGCGGGGAGCCCCACGGGGATCACGGATAAAAACAGCCAACCGGTGACGCGTTCCAGATGTGGACCAAACGCCATGCCGACGAAATGAGCGACGCCGCCCGCGCTGGGGTAGTGGCGGCCCAACAGTGCAAAGACAATCGCGATGGGAAACACTAAAACGATCAAAATTGGCCAGGCCCACAGGCTATTGTTGCCTGCAACCAGCGCCGCCAGCGCCGGAACGGCGAAGACGCCGGTGCCTAATAACGATGTCGACAACAGGCCGATGCCCTGAGCCAGTCCCAGCTCTTGTTTCAGTCCACTCATGAGAAGTTATCCGGTTGCGCCTGGTGTCAGGCAACTGCGCAGATTTTCGATGGTATCACAATCGGATTTGCTTATGACGCAGGCGATTAAATAGACGAGAAATGTGAGGTAAGCCGTGTTTTTACAGGATTTTTCGCTGAAGATAATTTTTTTTTGCGTTACCCCTTGAAGGGGTAAAACCCCATCCCCATCTCTCTGGTCACTAGCCGGGGAACCTTTACGGGCCGGCGTCACCCATAACTGATAAAGACCTTCTCAAAGGAGAGCTATCAATGAGTATTCGTCCGTTACATGATCGTGTGATCGTCAAGCGTAAAGAAGTTGAATCCAAATCAGCTGGCGGCATCGTACTTACCGGTTCTGCAGCGGGTAAATCAACACGTGGCGAGATCATCGCTGTCGGTAAGGGCCGCATCCTGGATAACGGTACCGTGCAACCGCTGGACGTGAAAGTCGGCGACATCGTGATTTTCAACGATGGCTACGGTGTGAAGTCTGAGAAGATCGACAATGAAGAAGTGTTGATCATGTCTGAAAGCGACATTCTGGCAATTGTTGAAGCGTAATTAACGCACGAAACTGTACGAATTTGAGGAAATAAGAACATGGCAGCTAAAGACGTAAAATTCGGTAACGACGCTCGTGTGAAAATGCTGCGCGGCGTAAACGTACTGGCAGACGCAGTGAAAGTGACCCTCGGACCGAAAGGCCGCAACGTTGTCCTGGACAAATCCTTCGGTGCCCCGACCATCACTAAAGATGGCGTATCCGTAGCACGTGAAATCGAACTGGAAGACAAGTTCGAAAACATGGGCGCGCAGATGGTAAAAGAAGTGGCCTCTAAAGCGAACGACGCTGCGGGCGACGGTACGACCACTGCAACCGTACTGGCTCAGTCCATCATTACTGAAGGTCTGAAAGCCGTTGCTGCGGGCATGAACCCGATGGATCTGAAACGTGGTATCGACAAAGCTGTCGCTGCGGCGGTTGAAGAACTGAAAGCGCTGTCCGTACCGTGCTCTGACTCCAAAGCGATTGCTCAGGTAGGGACCATCTCCGCGAACTCCGACGAAACCGTGGGTAAACTGATCGCGGAAGCGATGGACAAAGTCGGCAAAGAAGGCGTGATCACCGTTGAAGACGGTACCGGTCTGCAGGACGAACTGGACGTGGTTGAAGGTATGCAGTTCGACCGCGGCTACCTGTCTCCATACTTCATCAACAAGCCGGAAACGGGCGCAGTAGAACTGGAAAGCCCGTTCATCCTGCTGGCTGATAAGAAAATCTCCAACATCCGTGAAATGCTGCCGGTTCTGGAAGCCGTTGCGAAAGCAGGCAAACCGCTGCTGATCATTGCGGAAGATGTGGAAGGCGAAGCGCTGGCGACCCTGGTGGTTAACACCATGCGCGGTATCGTGAAAGTGGCTGCGGTTAAAGCGCCTGGCTTCGGCGACCGTCGTAAAGCGATGCTGCAGGATATCGCAACCCTGACCGGCGGTACCGTTATCTCTGAAGAGATCGGTATGGAACTGGAAAAAGCCACCCTGGAAGACCTGGGCCAGGCAAAACGCGTTGTGATCAATAAAGACACCACCACCATCATCGATGGCGTGGGTGAAGAAGCGGCAATCCAGGGTCGTGTGACGCAGATTCGTCAGCAGATCGAAGAAGCCACTTCTGACTACGATCGTGAAAAACTGCAGGAGCGCGTAGCGAAACTGGCAGGCGGCGTGGCAGTGATCAAAGTTGGCGCGGCGACCGAAGTTGAAATGAAAGAGAAAAAAGCGCGCGTTGAAGATGCCCTGCACGCGACCCGTGCAGCGGTAGAAGAAGGCGTGGTTGCCGGTGGTGGCGTTGCGCTGATTCGCGTGGCAAGCAAAATCGCCGAGCTGAAAGGTCAGAACGAAGATCAGAACGTCGGTATTAAAGTTGCGCTGCGCGCAATGGAAGCGCCTCTGCGTCAGATCGTGCTGAACTGCGGCGAAGAACCGTCTGTTGTGGCTAACACCGTGAAGAGCGGCGACGGCAACTACGGTTACAACGCGGCAACTGAAGAATACGGCAACATGATCGACATGGGTATCCTGGATCCGACCAAAGTAACCCGTTCTGCACTGCAGTACGCGGCTTCTGTGGCTGGCCTGATGATCACCACCGAGTGCATGGTGACTGACCTGCCGAAAAGCGATGCGCCTGACTTAGGTGCTGCTGGCGGCATGGGCGGCATGGGTGGTATGGGCGGCATGATGTAATTTAATCCTCATACTTCCCGCCGCAGGTACGTTGGCAGCGTTTCTCTGCCCAGGAGCTTACTGATGTAAGCTCCTGGAGATAAAAGAACTTGCCGCCTGCCAGCGACGTGAAATATCGATTAAATACACATAACGAACATATTGCGAAAAATGAGAAACCCCCGGGCAGAAATGTCCGGGGGTTTTTCTTTTAGTCATCTTTTTAGTATAAGATTCAACTACGGACAACGAGTCCAGCTCATTGATTATGGGGAATAACATGCACGTGAAATATTTAGCAGGGATCGTCGGTGCCGCGCTACTGATGGCGGGTTGTAGCTCCAGCAACGAACTGAGCGCTGCCGGTCAAAGCGTTCGCTTCATGGAAGAAAAGCCAGGCGCGGAGTGCCAACTGATTGGTACTGCAACCGGTAAGCAAAGCAACTGGCTTTCTGGTCAGCATGGCGAGGAAGGCGGTTCTATGCGCGGCGCGGCAAACGATCTGCGTAACCAGGCTGCGGCAATGGGCGGCAATGTGCTTTACGGCGTAAGCAGCCCATCACAGGGGATGTTATCCAGTTTTGTCCCGACCGCCAGTGAAATGACGGGACAAGTTTATAAGTGCCCTAATTAATCGCACTCTCCTTGCCGGATGGCGACGTGACGCGACTTATCCGGCCTACGGCTCCTGTAGGCCTGATAATCGCAGCGCCATCAGGCATTCTGCGGGGCCTTAACCGACTGCACGCGTAAGTGGTGCAACGCGCGCAGGCACTGTTCCTGAGTGAGCTTCTGCGTTTTCCCTGCGGCCAGCGTTCTGGCGAATACCTGACACGGCTTTCCTGCCAGCTTTTTCAGTCTCGGACTAAATTCGAGCAGCCGACGAGAAATCGACTCCACCTCTTTATTACCGGAAGGCGAGCGGGTTTTTACCACAACGCCGCTGTGCTGCTCTTTTCCGGTTTCATCGGTATAACGGTAAAGCACCGCGACATAGTGGCTGAAAAGCGCGTGTTTCCAGTCCGGTTGCGCGTAGGCGTCATATTCCAGATTATCATTGCTCTTGCAGTCGGCGTCATATAACGGCAGGAAGTCGAGAAGAGAAGAAATCCGCAGCGCCAGTTCACGCATACCGGCATTACTCAACGCCCGAACTATCGCCTGGACCAGCATTTCAATCTGCAGCTCGTTAATTATCAATTCACAGCGGCTGCCGTCGTGAAGTTGGCAGACGAACAGTAAGTCCTCGCTATTTGCCTCGGATAAGGTGACAGAAACAATGCGCCGGTTGACATCGGCGTGTTTAAGTTCGTCTTCCACCATGGACGGGGTGTTATCCAACAGCTTTTTACTGACCTTATCGCGCGCTTTCTCATAGTACTGCCGCTGTTCCGCATTTAATTGCTGCTTTTCATGGAGGCGGCTTTCCAGCGCGATCAGCAGATCCCTTAACTCCAGCGCAGTCAAAAAGAACAGTGATTCTTTATTTCTTGGCTCTTTTATTTTCAGCGCCAGCGCCATAAATTCATTCGATTTGCGAATAACACCTGTATTAATGCCTTTGATACTCATAGCCATCAAGGTTCTCCCTAACCAATTATTAATTAAATCATTAGTTACGAGCTATATATATGTTTTTTAAATATATAATGCGACAGTTATCGTTAAAGTAACATAATGTAGAGCGGGAAAGCGGGTAATTTAAATGGAGGTGTCCGGAACCGGACACCTTTTGTGGCTTATTGCTGACGTAGCTGTAAGTCGAGGGGCGTTTTACTGGGCTCGCCGCCAATTTCCCGCGCCAGTTTAGGCACCAGATAACCCGACACCAGCGTTAACAGTTCGCGCATAATCTGGCGCGCTTCGTCATCGGTGACCATGAAATGCGCTGCGCCCTGCACTTTATCCAGTACGTGCAGGTAATAGGGCATCACGCCCGCGTCGAACAGGGCGTTGCTGAGAGCGGCAAGCGTCCGGGCGTTGTCATTTACGCCGCGCAGCAGGACGCTCTGGTTAAGCAGCGTGACGCCAGCCGTGCGCAATTTCGCCATAGCGTCCCGAAAACTGGCGTCGATTTCATTGGCGTGGTTGATATGGTTCACCAGCAGGATCTGGAGAGAAGAGTGCGCGAAGCGGGCCACCAATCCCTCCGTGATGCGCGCTGGAATAACAATCGGCAAGCGACTGTGTATGCGCAGACGCTTTACGTGTCGGATGGCCTCCAGTTGGGTGAGCAGCCAGTCCAGCTCGTGGTCTTTTGCCATCAGCGGATCGCCGCCGGAAAAAATGATCTCATCCAGCTCCGGATGGGCGCTGATATAGTCCAGCGCGGCCTGCCAGTTGCGTTTATTGCCCTGATTTTCCGCATAAGGAAAGTGACGGCGGAAGCAATAACGACAATTTACCGCGCAGCCGCCTTTCACTAAAAGCAGCGCCCGGTTGTGGTATTTATGCAGCAGTCCGGGCACCACGCTGTGCTGCTCATCGAGCGGATCGGTGGAAAAACCGGGCGCGGCGATAAACTCCTCTTGCGAAGTAAGTACCTGACGTAAAAGCGGATCGTCAGGGGTACCTTTCTCCATGCGCGCGATAAACGCCCGCGGCACGCGAAGGGCGAACAGACGTCTGGCGTCACGCCCGGCTAACAGGTTTTCGTCTGCCTCTATGTTTAAAAGACGCAGGAGCTCATCGGGATCGGTCACAACATCGGCAAGTTGCGATAACCAATCTTCTCTGGATGGGGTATTTAGGGTTACAATATGCGCCATTTTGTGGCTTAGCTACCAGTTAACAATTTTCAGAGGGCCTTATGGCAACGTACTATAGCAACGATTTTCGCGCTGGTCTTAAAATCATGTTGGACGGCGAACCTTATGCGGTTGAAGCCAGCGAATTCGTTAAACCAGGTAAAGGTCAGGCTTTTGCTCGCGTTAAGCTGCGCCGCCTGCTGACCGGTACTCGCGTAGAGAAAACCTTCAAATCTACTGACTCCGCAGAAGGCGCTGACGTAGTCGATATGAACCTGACTTACCTGTACACCGACGGTGAGTTCTGGCACTTCATGAACAACGAAACCTTTGAGCAACTGTCTGCTGATGCGAAAGCGATCGGCGACAACGCGAAATGGCTGCTGGACCAGGCTGAGTGCATCGTAACCCTGTGGAACGGCCAGCCGATCTCCGTCACGCCGCCGAACTTCGTTGAGCTGGAAATCGTTGATACCGACCCGGGTCTGAAAGGCGATACCGCAGGGACTGGCGGCAAGCCGGCAACGCTGTCCACTGGCGCAGTGGTTAAAGTTCCGCTGTTCGTTCAGATTGGCGAAGTGATCAAAGTGGATACGCGTTCAGGCGAATACGTTTCCCGCGTTAAATAATCCATCTCATCCTGAAGGATGGTGTGGATCAGCATAAATTTGGTGCAGCCCTTTCGCTGCACCACTGTTTTTCCAGGGCAGGAATGATGAAACGTCTTCTCGGTCTTGTAACACTGATTCTTCTCACCACATCGTTGCTGGCGGGCTGCAATACCGCACGGGGCTTTGGTGAGGACATGAAACATCTCGGCAACTCCATTTCGAACGCCGCCAGCTAATTTTTTCTCGTCTTCCTAAAAATTGTCTCTGTTCCGTCATTTTTCCGGATCTTGTCTATGATTAAGTAGCAATACTCAAATAACATTGGCTAGAAAAGGAAGACGTTATGGTTAAGAAAACAATTGCAGCGATCTTTTCAGTGTTAGTGCTTTCCTCCGTGTTGACTGCCTGTAATACCACGCGAGGCGTTGGTCAGGATATTTCTGACGGCGGCGATGCTATTTCCGGCGCGGCGACAAGAGCTCAGCAGTAACAGCGTAAACGGTACGGCAACTCTGTCGTGCCGTTAACTTTTCATTTCGGAAAGCGCCAGAAAAGGTGAAAAGCGATTGTCCATGTGTAGCTTCATACGGATATTGCGCTTATAGGTATAGACCGTCTTTGCGTGAATGCTGAGCGCACAGGCGATGGCGTTATTACTTGCCCCTTCCATCCACATCGTCAGTACCTTTTCTTCCTGCGGCGTCAGTAAGGGCGAAGCATTGCCAGGCGCTTCTGCGACGGAACCGCTGAGCAACGCATTGTGAATATTTTCCGCCAGTTCCGGCAGAGCAACCTGCTTCGACAACGCGGCATAAACCGGGTAGCGCTGGGTTTTCGCCAGACCGCCAGACTCCAGCAAAATGAGTGGGCTGCTACCGCAGGCGAGAACAAACGGCGCAATGTACTGAACAGAACGCGCATCATTCAGAAAGCCATAAAGATCGGCGATCACCAGGTGCGGTTTCCACTGCTGGATATGCTCCTTCACCAACAGCAGGTTGTTAAGCCCGGAGACCAGAAATGAATGATTAAAGAGTTCAGAACGATTAAGCCACGCCTCGATCCCGGAACGGGTAAAGTGGCAACGGTCAATCACGAGTATTTTCAACATAACGTTTTCGCATTCAGAAGTAAGGCTAGTGGCTTCCTGACTTCAGAAAGCGTCCCATCATAGAGAAGTCCGATCAGTGCTGAATGCGTAAAATGCGCTTCGAAATGCGCCTAATTCGACGCTTTAGCGGGCAAAAGAGAAAAAAGTTGAAATTTATCCCCGCTCAGGCAAAATTATTTTTCTACTCATCGCGTTGCAGGACGACCTGCAAACGCGTCTTTCATCGGGGACGGCCCCATTTCTACGGAGCCTGATATGTCCTGGATAATCTTGTTAATTGCGGGTCTGCTTGAAGTGGTTTGGGCGGTTGGCCTGAAATACACTCACGGATTCAGTCGCCTGACGCCGAGCGTCATCACCATCGCCGCGATGATTGTCAGTATGGCGCTTCTCGCCTGGGCGATGAAAACGCTGCCCGTCGGTACCGCCTATGCCGTGTGGACCGGAATCGGCGCCGTCGGGGCCGCCATTACCGGTATTGTGCTGCTGGGAGAGTCAGCCAACCCGATGCGTCTCGCCAGCCTGGCGCTGATAGTCGTTGGGATTATTGGCCTGAAGCTGAGCACCCATTAAGCGCCGGGTTGCTTCACCCAAATTAATTTACTGACATCAAAACCTTGCCGGGTCGCGACGGCCAGCATCTGCTGCTTCATTTCATCGGAAATAGTCGGGGTGCGTGAGAGTATCCACAGGTAGTCGCGATCCGGACCGCAAACCAGCGCGTGGCGATACTCTCTGTCGAGCGCGATAACGTTATACCCGCCGTAGAACGGTCCGAAGAAAGAGACTTTCAGCGCCGCACGGCTGGGATCGCCAGTAAAATAGGCTTTTCCTTCCGTCTGCTGCCATCGGCCTCTGTCCGGGTTATAGCCTTTATTGACGACATTAAGACCGCCGTCGTCGCGCTGACTGTAGGTTGCCGTCACTTTTTCCAGCCCACGTTCAAAGCGGTGATCGAAACGAGCTATCTCATACCAACTGCCGAGGTAACGTTTCGCGTCGAAGTTTGTGACCACCGTGACGCCGCGTGGTGGTGTTGGATTACTGCAGGAGACGACCAGGAAAGCCGCGGTGACAGCGGCAACGACGGGGAGCAGGCGCATAGGTCTTCCTTAAGCGGTTTTTACTTAAGTGTAGAACCTGGCGGGAAAATAGCGGCAGAAGGGCGAAAAAATTGCCCTCTTATCAGGCTGACAAGAGGGCAGAGGATTTAGATGCTGACAATCCCGATAGCGGTGACAACCGTCAGAATAGCCGCCAGACCGTAGAAGACCCACTTGCCAGCCGGCACGTGGATTTTCAGATCATGCATTGCATGGTGCATGCGGTGTAAACCACACCACAGCGGCAGGACGATCATCAGGAACAGAAACGCACGACCAATGAAGCTCTGGGCAAACGCCAGTACGCGCTCAAAGCTCAGGGCATCGCCCGGGAACAGACCCAGCGGCAGCAAAATACCCACCAGCAGAACCATTACCGGCGCGATGATCGCGCTCCACATACCGCCTGCGCCAAACAGACCCCAGAATACCGGTTCGTCAGAACGTTTTGGGTTTGGATTAATCATCCCGGACTCCTTACCAGAACAGGGCAACAAACAGTATGACTACGGTCACGACCGCAGTAACCACCCAGAGACCTTTAATGATCGGCTCTGGCCCCATTTTTTCATCTTTTACGATAATGTTGGCGGCTTTCGGCGCCAGCTCAAACCAGGTTTTGGTGTGCAGCAGCGCTGCCGCCAGGGCGATCAGGTTGAGGATCACCACCACCGGGTTTTGCAGGAAGCCTACGAAGCCTGCCCAGGATTCCACGCCATGCTTGAGCGCGAACAGACCGAAAATCAGCTCAATACTGAACCACACTGCCGGAACGGCGGTGCCTTCGCGCAGCATGTAAAAGCGATAAAACGGCAGTTTTTTCCACCAGGTGGACGTCATCGGCCGCACATAGGGTTTGCGTTTAGTCGTCATGTTGCACTCCTTAGCGTGGTTTCAGGGTGGCGATAAGAAAGTCTTTCGAGCTTTCCACTTTACCCTGTTGAATGGCCGCAGCCGGATCGACGTGTTTCGGGCAGACTTCAGAGCAATAGCCCACAAAAGTACAGCTCCATACGCCATTCTGACTGTTCAACTGCGCCATACGCTCCTTCTTACCGTGGTCGCGGCTGTCTTCGTTGTAACGATGCGCCAGCGTAATCGCCGCCGGACCGATGAACTCAGGGTTCAGGCCGAACTGCGGGCAGGCGGCATAGCACAGACCACAGTTGATGCAACCAGAGAACTGGTGATACTTCGCCATCTGTGCCGGGGTCTGGACGTTCGGTCCTTGATCCGTGGTGCGCGGATTGCCGATGATGTACGGCTTGATCGCCTCCAGACTTTCAATAAAGTGCGTCATGTCGACGACCAGATCGCGTTCGATCGGGAAGTTGCCCAGCGCTTCCACCTTGATGCCGTTGGTGTAATCACGCAGGAAGGTTTTGCACGCCAGTTTCGGTACGTTGTTCACCATCATGCCGCAGGAACCGCAGATCGCCATACGGCAGGACCAGCGGTAGCTCAGGTCCGGCGCCAGGTTATCTTTGATATAGCCCAGCGCATCCAGCAGTGAGGTGGTTTCATCATAGGGCACTTCGTAGAAAGCACTGTGCGGCGCGGTGTCGGTTTCAGGGTTGTAGCGCACCACCTCAACTTTCAGGTTTTTCATCTCAGCCATTACGCCTTCTCCTTCTTATCGGCTGCTTCCGCTTCCGCACCGTAAACGCGTTTCGCAGGCGGCAGCGTGGTGATTTTCACGTCGCTATAATCAAGGCGAGTCGTGCCATCAGCATCGCGGAAGGCGAGAGTATGTTTGAGGAAGTTGACGTCGTCACGCTCGGTGCAGCCTTCATCCAGACGCTGGTGCGCGCCGCGTGATTCCTTACGTGCCAGCGCGGAGTGCGCCATACATTCTGCCACGTTCAGACCGTGACCCAGTTCGATCGTGTAAAGCAGGTCGGTGTTGAACACGCTGGAGTTGTCGGTAATGCGCACGCGTTTGAAGCGTTCCTGCAACTCGGCCAGCTTGTCCACGGTTTTCTGCATCAGTTCCGGCGTACGGTAGATGCCGCAACCTTCTTCCATAGACAGACCCATTTCGTCGCGGATCTTCGCCCAGTTTTCATTACCTTCCTGGTTAACCAGGTCTTTCAGGCGTTTTTCAACGTCCGCAACCTGTGCGTTCAGCGCGGCGTCATTAGCGGTGTCTGCGGTCGACGCGCGCTCCATCGCCTGCTCGCCCGCCAGACGACCAAAGACCACCAGCTCGGCCAGCGAGTTAGAGCCCAGGCGGTTAGCGCCGTGCAGACCAACGGAAGAACATTCACCGACGGCAAACAGACCTTTAATGCGGGTTTCGCAGTTCTGATCGGTTTCGATACCGCCCATGGTGTAGTGCGCGGTTGGACGAACCGGAATCGGCTCTTTCACTGGATCGACGCCCACGTAGGCTTTCGCCAGTTCGCAGATAAACGGCAGACGTTCGAGCAGTTTCTTCTCGCCCAGATGACGCAGGTCGAGGTGAACCACATCGCCGCGCGGGGTTGAAATAGTGTTGCCTTTACGCCATTCGTGCCAGAAGGCCTGAGAAACTTTGTCGCGCGGGCCCAGTTCCATGTATTTGTTTTTCGGCTCGCCCAGCGGGGTTTCCGGACCCATACCGTAGTCCTGCAGATAGCGGTAGCCGTTTTTGTTGACCAGGATACCGCCTTCACCACGGCAACCTTCGGTCATCAGAATACCGGAACCTGGCAGACCGGTCGGGTGATACTGAACGAATTCCATATCACGCAGCGGAACGCCGTGGCTCAGCGCCATGCCCATGCCGTCGCCGGTCACGATGCCGCCGTTGGTGTTGTAACGATACACACGGCCTGCGCCGCCGGTCGCCATCACCACCGCGTTCGCGCGGATCTGCACTAATGTGCCTTCCATCATGTTCATCGCGACCAGGCCGCGAGCGTGTCCCTCATCAACCAGGATATCCAGAACAAAATGTTCGTCAAAACGTTGGATTTGTGGGAACTGCAGGGAGGTCTGGAACAGGGTGTGCAGCATATGGAAGCCGGTTTTATCCGCGGCAAACCAGGTACGCTCGATTTTCATCCCGCCGAAGCGACGGACGTTGACGCTACCGTCCGGACGACGGCTCCATGGGCAGCCCCATTGCTCCAGTTGGGTCATTTCGGTCGGACAGTGATGGACAAAGTAGTCCACGACATCCTGTTCACACAGCCAGTCTCCGCCCGCTACGGTATCATGAAAATGATAGTCGAAGCTGTCATGATCCTGGGCGACTGCGGCTGAGCCCCCTTCGGCAGCAACGGTGTGGCTGCGCATGGGGTACACTTTTGAGATCAGTGCGATTTTTGCGTTAGGATTTGCCTGCGCGGCAGCAATTGCAGCACGTAATCCCGCGCCACCGGCGCCTATAATGGCAAGATCGGCTTGAAAGGTTTGCACGACATTCCTCCAGATTGTTGTAATTTCACGACCTCGCATTTTCAGATAAAGACCCTGAATCATACGGGACGTGAATGCGTTTCCACTGCTCCTTTATAGGTACAACAGTATAGTCATTGCGATGTGCACGAAATTTGACGTGTTCGATTTTTTTAGCGCGTCAGAGGGGGGAATTATCATTGAATTTGATTAATTTAATTACTAAACCATCGTTGTACGCTTTTTTAACCCGGTAGCCCCGCTTTATTATTCCTGCGCAAAATTTGTTTCATTGGCGCGTTACGAGTAGACTTCGTGCCCTTGTCTTAAACTGGAGAAAGAACCATGAGCGAAACGGCAACCTGGCAGCCGAGCGCGTCCATACCTAACCTGTTAAAACGCGCGGCAATTATGACGGAAATTCGTCGTTTTTTCGCCGATCGCGGCGTGCTGGAGGTAGAGACGCCCTGCATGAGCCAGGCGACGGTCACAGACATTCATCTGTTCCCGTTCGAGACGCGTTTCGTCGGCCCCGGTCACTCCCAGGGGATGAACCTCTATTTAATGACCAGTCCGGAATACCACATGAAACGTCTGCTGGTGGCAGGCTGTGGTCCGGTCTTTCAGCTTTGTCGTAGCTTCCGTAATGAAGAGATGGGGCGCCATCACAACCCGGAATTCACCATGCTGGAGTGGTACCGTCCCCATTACGACATGTACCGGCTGATGAACGAAGTGGACGATCTGCTGCAACAGGTGCTGGAATGCCCGGCGGCGGAGAGCCTTTCTTATCAGCAGGCATTCCTGCGTCATCTGGAGATCGATCCGCTCTCCGCGGATAAGACGCAACTGCGAGAAGTCGCAGCGAAGCTGGACCTGAGCAATATTGCCGATACCGAAGAGGATCGCGATACGCTGTTGCAACTGTTGTTCGCAATGGGCGTCGAGCCGCACATCGGTAAGGAAAAGCCGACGTTTGTGTACCATTTTCCGGCAAGCCAGGCATCGCTGGCGCAAATCAGCACGGAAGATCACCGCGTGGCGGAACGCTTTGAGGTCTACTACAAAGGTATTGAACTGGCGAATGGTTTCCACGAACTGACGGACGCGCGCGAACAGCAGCAGCGTTTTGAACAGGATAACCGTAAGCGTGCCGCCCGTGGCTTACCACAGCAGCCGATCGACAATAACCTGCTCGACGCGCTCAAAGTTGGGATGCCGGACTGTTCCGGCGTCGCGTTGGGCGTGGATCGCCTGGTGATGCTGGCGCTGGGGGCAGAAAGCCTTGCAGAAGTGATTGCCTTTACCGTCGACCGCGCATAGTGTTCTCGTTTTCCCTACAAAATGGTGTTATGCGCGCCATTTTGTAGCACAAATTTTCAATTTCCCTCTAAAAGCCACATTTAAATGCTGGTCATTTGTTACCATTCAGGTATCAATCCTGTGTTGATTTCACTTGCCGCTCTCCGCAATAGAGAGCGGTGCGATTCAGTGAGCGCGGTTTACTCAACGCGCTCAGAGTGAGGGATGGTTTCATGAGCCAGACAATAAAAAAGATGAGCCTGACAGGCCTCATCCTGATGATTTTTACTTCCGTTTTTGGATTTGCAAATAGCCCTTCCGCTTTTTACTTAATGGGTTATAGCGCAATCCCATGGTATATATTTTCTGCATTATTATTCTTTATTCCATTTGCATTAATGATGGCTGAAATGGGTTCCGCTTACCGAAAAGAGGAGGGCGGAATCTATTCCTGGATGAATAACAGCGTTGGCCCGCGCTATGCTTTTATTGGCACGTTCATGTGGTTTTCATCTTACGTCATCTGGATGGTGAGTACTGCGGCGAAGGTGTGGGTGCCATTTTCCACCTTTGTGTTCGGCGCGGATATGACCCAACACTGGCGCATCGGCGGGCTTGAACCCACGCAGGTCGTAGGGCTGCTTGCCGTGGCGTGGATGATTATGGTCACCGGCGTGGCCGCGCGGGGGATTAATAAAATTGCTCGCGTTACGGCGGTTGGCGGCATTGCGGTGATGTGCCTGAATGCGGTTCTGCTGCTGGTGAGCATCGCCATTCTGTTATTAAACGGCGGACATTTCGCCGAGGGGATTAATTTCACCACCTCGCCGAACACGGGCTATCAGTCTGGCCTGGCAATGCTGTCATTTGTGGTGTTCGCGATATTTGCCTATGGCGGTATTGAAGCGGTCGGCGGGCTGGTGGATAAAACCGAAAAACCGGAAAAGAACTTTGCGAAAGGCATCGTATTTGCGGCGATGGTTATTTCCGTCGGCTATTCGCTGGCGATATTTTTATGGGGTGTTAGCACCAACTGGCAGCAGGTACTCAGTAATAGCGCCGTGAACCTCGGAAATATTACCTATATCCTGATGAAAAGCCTTGGGATGACGCTGGGCAATGCGTTACATCTGTCGCCGGAAGCAGCGATAACCCTGGGCGTCTGGTTTGCGCGCATTACCGGTCTGTCGATGTTCCTCGCCTACACCGGCGCGTTCTTCACGCTGAGTTATTCACCGTTGAAAGCGATCATTCAGGGAACGCCGAAAGCGTTATGGCCTGCGCCAATGACAAGACTCAACGCCGTCGGGATGCCGGCAACGGCGATGTGGATGCAGTGTCTGCTGGTGTGCCTGTTTATTCTGTTGGTTTCGTTTGGCGGCGACACCGCCTCGGCGTTTTATAACAAGCTGACGCTAATGGCGAATGTCTCAATGACCCTGCCGTACCTGTTCCTCGCGCTGGCGTTCCCGTTCTTTAAGGCGCGAACTGAGCTGGAAAGACCGTTTGTGATTTTCAAAACCAGAACATCGACGCTGGCCGCGACGGGTGTGGTGGTGCTGGTGGTGACGTTTGCCAACGTTTTCACGATCGTCCAGCCAGTGATCGAGGCCGGAGACTGGAACAGCGCGCTGTGGATGACCGGCGGACCGGTATTCTTTTCACTGCTGGCAATAACGATTTATCAGAACTATAGCCGCCGGTTGGCAAATCAGCCGCAGTGGGCGTTGGAATAAACAGAACGGCTGTAGACCTGATGGCGGCTTCGCCTTATCAGGCCTACACCTGCTTTACAAACTTCCTGCCGGGCGGCTACCGCGTCCGGCTGAGGTTAACGTTCTGGCCGTTTTCTTGCCGTTAAGACTTTCCAGACGCATCTGGAACGGTGGGAACGGCATATCTATACCGTGCTCCTGGAAGCCCGCCAGAATCAACTGGTGGATTTCATGGCGTAGCGGCATTCTGTGGCCCATTTCCGCAGCATAGATGCGCAATTCAAAGATCTGAATCCCCTGTTGCAGGTCAACCAGAAAGACTTCCGGCGGCGGGTTATCAATCACCAGCGAACAACGCTCCGCCGCCGTGTAGAGGATCTGGGTGACCTCTTCGCTGTTAGCGTCAGAAGGGGCCGGAACGGTGAGCACCACGCGGGTTACCGAGTCGGACAGCGACCAGTTGATAAACTGCTCAGTAATAAACGCTTTGTTCGGCACGATAATCTCTTTACGATCCCAGTCGCTGATGGTGGTCGCGCGGGTGTTAATCTTCGTTACGCTGCCAGTCAGATCGCGGATCGTCACCGTATCGCCAATACGAATCGGCTTTTCAAACAGGATAATCAGACCCGAGATAAAGTTTGCGAAGATCTCCTGCAAACCAAAGCCAAGACCCACACCGAGCGCCGCGACCAGCCATTGCAGTTTTGACCATTCGATACCAATCATCGAGAAGCCGACCAGCCCGCCGATCAGCATCAGCAGGTATTTGGTTATGGTGGTAATGGCGTAGCCGGTGCCTGGCGTCAGATCGAGATGCTGTAACAGCGCCAGCTCCAGCAGTGCGGGAAGATTACGCACCAACTGCGTGGTGATGATAAATACCAGAATCGCAATCAGCACCGCGCCCAGCGTGATCGGCTCGAGGCTTTCGACGCCCTGCACCGTGGAGGTGACATCCCAGAGCGAGATATTTTCCAGGAAGCCGAACGCGGAATGGATCTCCGACCACAATACAATCACCGACAGCAGGGCGATCAGCATCAGGATAGAACGCACCAGACGTAATGACTGGGTACTGATGGCATCGAGATCGACTTCGCTTTCATCGATGTCAACGGTGCCTTCAAGGCTGGTGGAATGGGCCGGTTCTTCTTCGCCACGGGCACGCTGCGCCAGCATTTCCGCCCGACGGTGCTTCGCGCGGTCAAAGGCCAGCCTCCGCCGCTGGATCAGCATCCAGCGGCGAATGACGTGATAAATCACCAGCAGCAGGAACCAGATAGCGACGGAGGTTTCCAGCCGCGCCAGCAGCGCCTGTGCGGTGGCGAGATAGCCCACCGCCGCCGCCAGAATCGCCAGCAGCGGCGCGCCGATCATCATGTTCCACAGCATACTGTTAACCATATTGTCGCCGTTGCCTTCTTTATCGAGATAAAGCGGGATCCCGGCCTTTTTCAGACTTAACGTCACCAGCGCCAGCGCGCCGCAAATCAATATAAAGCACAGGCGCCCCAACGAGCCGGAAAATTCCCGGTCATTCAGGTTATCAAACATGATCAGCGCCATAATCAGCGGCACAATCAGACCGATACTCATCAGGTAATACCGCATCGCCCGCGTGACGCGCTGGCGTGGCCAGCCAAAGTGGGCGATAAACAGACCATTCGGGCGGGCAAAGGTCGCGCAGATCATCACGACCCACAGCAGCGGCACCGTCGCCGTGACGCCGTCGCCTATCGCGACCGCCAGCGGATACGGCCAGGCTTCGCGCAGACCGTAGCCTAGCGTCATCCACAGCACCGGCAACGGCGAGGCCACCAGGATCGACCAGAACACGGTGCGCAGCGTCAGCCAGAAGTGGTCCTGGGTCACTTTGCCGACTTTGGCGGCGGAACGTTCGAGAAAACGGGTAAAGTGGCGACGCGAATAAATGCTAAAGCCCACCAGAATCAGCGCGCCGAACAGCGGTAACAGTGTTTCCCGGCTGGTTAACATCATCAGGCTGGCTTTGCCCAGTTGGCTGACGGTGTCGAGCGATATCAGACGGCGCAGATCCTGGACAATATCGATTGGCCAGGAGAACGACAGAGGGCGCACGTCGGAGGTCCAGAAAAGATAGCGGTGGGTCGCCTCGTTGACCTCTTTCAGGGCGTCTTCAAGCTGGCTATTGGACACCTTCAGCTTAGTCAGTTCGAGTATCAGCGTGTCGCCGCCCTGGAGCAGCGAATTCAGCAGCTCGCGCTGGGTTCGCAGTTGGGCTTCCAGAATGCGATTTTGTTCGGCGGTAAGCGGCTGTCCGTCTGCCTGATGCAGTTGGCGAAGCTGGGGCTGTTTATTGAGCTGATCTTCGTAGCGCAGACGCTGAACGCGCAGCTGCGCCATTTCGGTATCCAACTGCTGCGGCTTTGGCATCTCCGGCAGCCGCGCCACCTGCGCGCGCAGGGCTTCGCCCAGCAGGTTGGAAGAGCCGAGCCACTGCGACTGTTCCCGTAGCGTCGTCAACGCCTGGCGAACCTGTTGGGTCTGACTGGCGGCCTGACGCTGCTGAGAGGCGACCAGATCCATCCGATGCGCCTGCTGGTTCAGCGCCGCAGACAGCTCACGGTTCACCTTAAATTGCGCAACGATATCCGGCGGCAGATCCGCGCTGTTTTCCGCCAGCAGTTCGGTGCTCTCCAGCGCGCGTTCTGCTTCACGCTGGCGCTGGCTGTTAAGTTGATTTCGTAATGCCTGCAGATAAGCATCAAGCTGCTGGCTCTGCTTTTGCGCCAGTTCCGCGCGCAACCGCGCCAGCTCCTGACGATTATTGGCGGAAAGCTGCGCCAGCTCCAGTTCGTCGACCAGCGCCTTCAGCCGCGCTGAGTCGGCCTGCATACTGTAATTTTGCGCCTGGCTGACGGGCGTATTACCCGTTGCTGTGCCAATGCGGCGTTCGATCTCGTTAAGCTGGCGGCGGGCATCGGTTTGCTGCTGCGGAAGCTGGCTCAATGAGTCAGCGATTTCGCGCGCGCGTTCCTGTTCCTGCTGGGCCTGGCGGCTTTTCTCCAGCAACTGGCTGCTGACCTGGAGGATCTCCTGGTTTAGCGCATCGGTGGACAAGCCAGGCGGAACGGTGCGGGGTTCATCGCGCAGGTTGGTGAGTTGTGCCCGCAGCGAGGCGGACATTTTGGGGAAATTATCAATGACTTGTTGATACTGCTGAGCGCGCTCGAGAGAGCCTTTACGCTCCTCAAGCGCATTCAACGCCGCCTGCAGCGCCTCAACGGCTTCCGGTTGGGCGGGTTTTGCCGCTTTCGCCTGCTCCAGTTCCTGGGCAATGTGTTTGGCGTCGGGGGCTGTCGCGGCGTATGCCCCCAGGCTGAGGCACCAGGCCATCAGAAATGTGATTATCAGGCGCACAGCAGCGTTTCCTCTCCACGCCATCATTCAGGTTGCGTCAATGCTCCTGAATGATGGGGTGTCAGTTTCAGGTTTCGTCTTTTTTGTCGTCTACCAGCGGGCTGGCATCATGTTCGGCTTTGATTTCTTCTTCCGGCAGTGGGGCAGGTTCAGCATCAACGGGCGCCACGAACGTCTCGGTTGAGATCGCCAGCGGCTGACCAATTTTAGTCACTGACAGGCTTTCCAGCGACTCAACCAGATTCACTTTACCTGGCGCAAACAGGTTGATGACGGTGGAGCCGAGCTTGAAGCGGCCCATCTCCTGGCCTTTCAGCAATGCCACGGAACCTTCGCTCTCTCCGGCAGGCCAGGTCCAGCGTTTAATCACGCCTTCACGCGGCGGAGTGATCGTTCCGGCCCAGACGGTTTCGATGCTGCCGACGATCGTAGCCCCCACCAGAATTTGCGCCATTGGACCAAATTCGGTGTCGAACAGGCAGATAACACGTTCATTTCGGGCGAACAGATTCGGCACGTTTTGCGCGGTCAGGTGATTTACCGAGAACAGATCGCCCGGCACGTAGATCATCTCGCGCAGGATCCCGTTACAGGGCATGTGCACACGGTGGTAATCGCGCGGCGACAGGTAGGTGGTGACAAACGAACCGTTGCGGAACAGATCCGCCATCAGATAGTTGCCCGCCAGTAAGGCTTCCAGGCTGTAGTTATGGCCTTTGGCCTGCAGGATTTTATCTTCTTCAATCTTGCCTAACTGGCTGATCACCCCGTCTGCTGGCATGACCAGTACGTTCGGGTCAGTATTCAGCGGACGCACCTCGTCCCGCAGCGGACGCACGAAGAAATCATTAAACGTGCGATAGCTTGCGGTATCCGGCTTCTGCGCCTCTTTCATATCGACCTTGTAGACCTTTACGAACAGATCGATAGCCAGCTTCGTTAGCCATCCCGCTCGTTTGCTCGCGCCCCAGCCCGCCAGGCGAGTGAGCCATAGTTTCGGCAGAATGTATTGTAGCGAAAGTTTAAATGAGTTTAGCAAGGTAGCCTCCAGGCTATTGTTTTACCTGAACCGGCATTCACGCCAGTATCCTGAAAAAAGGGGACGATTCTAACGACGCTTAGGGTATCTGTCAGTCGTCCGTATCAGAAAAGTTTTTACGCGTTTTTACCTGCGCCATGCTTTCAAGAATGCGGTGATAGTTCTCGAAACGGGTTTCCGCAATCTTACCGTCCTCTACTGCTTCACGGATGGCGCAACCGGGGTCGCTATCATGCTTACAGTCGCGGTATTTGCATAATCCCAGGAAATCGTGAAATTCGACAAAACCGTTGAAAATTTGTTCCGGCTCCAGGTGCCACAAACCAAATTCCCGTACGCCAGGGGAGTCAATGACATCGCCGCCATGTGGGAAGTGATACAGGCGCGCCGCCGTGGTGGTGTGCTGCCCAAGCCCCGAGTTGTCGGAAACATCGTTTGTGAGGATCTCTTCCTGCAGACCCAGCAGCGCATTCAGCAGACTGGATTTACCGACGCCGGACTGCCCGGCAAATATACTGACTCGCCCGGTCAGCGCATCCTCCAACGGCTTCAGGCCATCCTGAGTATGACTGGAAACCATCAGTACGCGATAACCGATGTTGCGATAGGTATCCATCTGCTCGTTCACAAACGCCATGCCGTCGTCATCCAGCAAATCGATCTTATTGAGCACGATAATCGGTTCAACCTGAAGCGTCTCGCACGCCACGAGATAACGGTCGATAATATTCAGCGACAGCTCCGGTAATATGGCAGAAACAATGACGATTTGGTCAATGTTGGCGGCAATCGGTTTGACGCCATCGTAAAAATCCGGGCGCGTGAGCACCGAGGTGCGTTCATGTACCGCTTCCACGATACCTTTCACATTGACGCCTTCGGCGGCGGCTTTACCCGGACGCCAGACCACGCGGTCGCCAGTGACCAGCGAGCGGATTGTACGGCGAATATTGCAGCGGTGAATTTCACCGTCGGCGGATTCGACGTCGGCATGCATGCCGAAGCGGCTAATGACAATACCTTCAGCGGTCTCGCCGAACAGGTTGTCATCGTAGTCTGGCTTCTCCTTAGACGTTTTGAGACGACGCTGGTGATTAGCGTTCACACGGCGCTGCTGGCCTTTGGAGAGTTTATTTTTACTCAATCGTACTGACTCCTGGTCGCCCATGATGGGCAAAACATTTATGATACACGCAATTCTAAATGAATATAGTCACACGAAAACGTGACCACTGAAGGGTGGAAAATAGCATGAGTGCCAATGAAAACAACCTGATTTGGATTGATCTTGAGATGACCGGTCTGGATCCCGAGCGCGATCGCATAATTGAAATCGCCACGCTGGTCACCGACGCAAATCTTACGATTCTGGCCGAAGGGCCGACCATCGCGGTGCATCAGTCTGATGAACAACTGGCGCTGATGGACGACTGGAACGTGCGCACACATACCGCCAGTGGGTTGGTGGAGCGGGTGAAGGCGAGCACGATGGGCGATCGCGAAGCGGAACTGGCGACCCTTGAATTTCTGAAAGAGTGGGTTCCACAGGGCAAATCGCCAATCTGCGGGAACAGTATCGGACAAGACCGCCGGTTTTTGTTTAAGTATATGCCGGAGCTGGAAGCGTATTTCCACTACCGTTATCTCGACGTGAGCACGCTTAAAGAGCTGGCGCGTCGCTGGAAGCCGGAAATTCTTGAGGGTTTTACCAAGCAGGGCACGCATCAGGCGATGGACGATATCCGCGAGTCGGTGGCGGAACTGGCTTACTATCGCGAGCATTTTATTCAGCTTTAACCGCCTGCTGTGCCGGGTGTGGCGACGCCGTGCCCGGCCTGATCGCTGGTCGTCTCACTTGCACAGGGGGATGATTGCCGCTAAATTATACGCTTTGCTGATAAAATCAGCATTCAAACGAATTTCATAAAAAATTGCGTTTGAAGGGGTTGCAGGAGAAAGGATTTCTCGTATAATGCGCCTCCCGTAACGACGCAGAAATGCGAATTACGACAGCAACAAACGGCAGTAAATTAATCGCAGGATTTCGATTTTTCGGAAGACGAAGATTAAGCGGGAATAGCTCAGTTGGTAGAGCACGACCTTGC